>JAIRPD010000032.1 GCA_031257195.1 Treponema sp.
GGGAGTTTTCGGCTTCGCCGGAAACTCCACACGGTCAAACAGCCGCCATCCTTGGCGGCCCATCCTGGCGGGTTTGAGGCTGGGAGTTTTCGGCTTTGCCGAAAACTCCACCCGTCCGGTTTCACCGGACGCTTGCTCACAGCGGCATCCATGCCGCCCTTCGGCGCGTCCCTGGCGGCCCTCCGTGGCGGGTTTGCGGCTGGGGGGTGATTGTAGGGAGTTTTGCCTTGGCGAAACTCCAACGCAAACCGCAAAGCGGTTTGCGCCTTTGCCGGACGCTTGCTCACAGCCGCCATCCTTGCCGCCCATCCCTGGCGCGGAGTTTCACCACCGCCGCGCCCGGCGGCTTCCGGGCCGTCCGCTCACACCAAACACCCGCGGCGTTTGCCGCGATTGAGTTCCGCCGCGGCGGCCCCCGTCTTTTCAGGCCCCCTCAAAGAAGAAAACCCGCGCCGGGTAATCGCCCCTAAAGCCGGGCAGCGCGAAACCGCCGTACATCAGGGCCGCGCCGGTATACAACGCTTCCCCCAGGCGGTAAAGCCTGTTTTCATCAAGCCCCTTCAACCGGATATGAATGTTAAGCGGGTTAGCCCGGATTTCCCCCGCGGCCGCGCAGAGAAGCGCCTGGGTTTTATCCGGCGAAACAAATTCCCAGGCCGTCACACCGGCGTTCCCCGGGGCGCCCCGGCGCTCAAAGGGGGAAAGCAGCCGGTAATAAGCGCCCCCATGGATCAACGGCTGGTACTTCTTGAATTCCGCCGTCCACCTCGCGGCCTCCGCCCTTTCCGCGTCATCCATCCTGGTAAGGTCCATCTCAAACCCAAAGGTCCCCGCCATAGCCGCGATACAGCGGGTCGCGAGCGGCGTGGTCCTGCCCGTCCCGTGGTTGGGAACCACCGACACATGGGAGCCCACCGCGGAAACCGGGTAGAAGAAACTCGTGCCATACTGGATCTTCAGACGGTCAATAGCGTCGGTATTGTCGCTGCACCAGATCTGCGGATG
Source organism: Treponema sp. (assembly GCA_031257195.1). Classification (GTDB taxonomy): domain Bacteria; phylum Spirochaetota; class Spirochaetia; order Treponematales; family Breznakiellaceae; genus JAIRPD01. The sequence goes on from JAIRPD010000032.1 coordinate 1,006, forward strand.
GTAGAAAAGCATCCCCGGATCAAACCGCCCGCCGCCGCCGGAACACCCCTCGAAAAGCACGCGGGGGTATTTTCGCGTCAACCTCTCCAGCAGGTCATACAAACCCAGCACATAGCGGTGCGGCAGTTCCCCCTGCCGGTCCGCGGGCAGCAGCGGCGAATACCAGTCCGACAAACTCCGGTTCATATCCCACTTAACGTACTCAACGCGGGCGCTGTCCAGCACCGCGGAAATCCGCTCAAAAAGGTAATCCCGCGTATCCTGGCGGGACATATCCAGGGCAAGCTGGCCGCGCCCCCTCACCGGATCACGGCCCGGCAGGCGCAGAACCCAGTCAGGATGGGCGCGGTACAGGCCGCTCTCCTCGTTGACCATCTCCGGCTCAAACCAGATACCGAACTTCAGCCCCCGCTTGTTCACCTCCTCCACCAGGGTTCCCAGGCTCATCCCCAGCTTCTCCTCGTTGGGAAACCAGTCTCCCAAACCCCGGTTATCGTCATCCCGCGCGCCAAACCAGCCGTCATCCATGACCAGCAGATCCAATCCCAGCCCCGCGGCGGCCTCGGCAATCTGTATCAGCTTGGGACCGTCAAACCGAAAGTACGTCGCCTCCCAGTTATTGATCAGCACCGGCCGGCGGGCGAGCTTCCAGTCCCCCCGGCAGAGGTTGTGCCGGTAGATCCGGTGGTAGCGGTGGGACAGGGCCGCGAAACCCCCGCCGCTGTGGCACATCACCAGCTCCGGGGTGGTAAAACGCTCCCCCCCGGCCAGGAGGAACGTGAAGCCCCCGTAGTCTACCCCCATCACCAGTCTGGTCTGCCCGGTCTGATCCTGTTCCACCTGGGCCGCGAAGCTGCCCGAGTAGACCAGGTTGAACCCATAACAATCCCCGTAGTCCTCCCCCGCGTCTTTTTCGCAGAGGATCACCCCGGGATTGTGCTGATGGCTGCTGGTTCCCCGCGCGCTGGACACTGTCTGGATACCCGGCGCCGCCGGTACGCGCGCTATCTGCCGCTCCATCATGTGCCGGCCGTGGAAATGGACCAGGTCGAAGTCTCCGTAGAGAAAGTCCACCCCCGCCGACAGGGCCCTGGTTAGCCGCAGGTTCTTCCCGGAACGGTTGGTGAATACCACCGCCCGGGTGATGATGTCCTTTTCCGCGAACACGCCGTAGAGCAGCTCTAGTTCCAGGCGGGAAACCGGGTCCTCCAGGACCACCGCCAGGGTTTCGGCCTCCCCTGGTTCCGCCTCGTACAGGGCCGGCAGGCCGGGGAGGGCGTACTTCCCCCGCCGGATCTCGAAGTCCTTATACCGGGGGTCCAGCGCGGCGGCGCCGTCCTCGTCCAGGGCCGCGGCGGCGCTGATCCGGCAGTCCCCTGTTCCCGCGGTGGGATATTCCAGGGGCAGGGTGTCCAGCGAGAAGGTCCGGTCCCCCCCGGCGTCTCCGGGGTTGCTGGAAAAAGACGCCCAGTCTTTCCGCTGGATCAGGTACTCCAGGCTCTGGTGGTCTATCCGCTTTCCATAGTAGAGGTGCAGCAGAAAACCGTAGGGCCCGGCCATGAACTGGTAGGTGCTGTGGGCGGTATGGATGGTAAAAACCCGGTTTTCCCGGTCAACGTGTATTGCCATGAGCCACTATACCCCGGCCCGGGTTTTTCGGAAAGACCGCCGCCTCCGCCGCCGGGGCCAAAAAATCCCCGGACAAAACCCTTGACATCCCCCGTAAAAAGCGCGATAATGAGCTAACCCCCTTCGGGGGGGTTTAGAACATTTTGGAGGGGGCTGGGCGGAATGGCCGAGGGGCTTAGCCACATGGCGGTTCAGATAGAAAACGAAGGCCGGAAAGGCCCATGGGGTCCCCTGGTTTCAGCGCTCATTCCATAAGGGTGGAAACCAACGGGGGAGTTTCGCCGTTGGCGAAGCTCCAGCCCGCCCTTCGCCCCGCGAAGGGCGGGTTAAGGAAAAGCGCGGCGGCGCTCGCGGCGCGGCGCGCCCATTCCAGCGGGGCGGAAACAAGCGGCGGGTTCGCGGCAAAGCCGTGAAACCCGCGCGATACAAGCCCCGGCGTTTTCGCAAAGCGAAAACGCCGGGATTGTCCGGCGCGGCCGGACAGTGGGGAGGTTTCAAACAATGAGGCACAAAGCGTTTTGTAACGGCGGCGTAATCGCCGTCATCCTGGCCGCCGCCTTTTTCCCGATCGTTTCCTGCGGGGGAATGCCGGCGGACAGCTCGGTCGTCGAAAACCGGCTGATCGGCGTCTGGGAAACCATCTCGCTGGACGTTTGGCCTCCAGGAACTGACACACCCGCGCGGCGAGGGCAGCTCGTCATCACCCGGGAAACCATCAAAATCAGCGGCCCCCCGCCCGCCCCCTTACAAAACATTACCCAGGAAACCACCCTGGAGGCCTACACCGAAGACAACCAACTCTACATCAAGGACCAGGGCGTGTGGCAAACCCCCGTAACGTATAGGTACTGGCTTTCCGCCGATCCCTCTCCAGAGAACAAACGGCTCACCGTTGGCGGGGATTCCAGCAAAACCTTGAAATGGAGTGAAGACTGACCCGTATGGGGATTTATAAATAAGGAGGCGGCCCATGGCCATAAAAAAACAAAAACTGGAACTCGTTGAATGCGTTCTGTATTCCCTGCCCGCGATGCTGCTGGTAACGCTGATGATCTACATCCCCTTCGTTCTGTCGGGGCTGTATTCCTTTACCGAGTGGAACGGCATCGCCCGCAGTCCCAAATGGATTGGCCTCGCGAACTTTGCCGCGATCTTTAAGGGGGAAAGCGATTTCTTCCGCACCCTCCTGTTTACCTTTAAGTACACCTTCTTCTTTATGATCTTCGCCAATGCCATCGCCCTGGCGCTGGCCCTGGCGCTGGTCAGGAAATTCGCCCTGGCCAATACGCTGCGGGGTATCTTTTTTGTGCCCTACGTGATCAGCATGACGATTGTGGGCTTTATCTGGCGGTTTCTTTTTTCCTCCGGCTTCGATACCTTCTACGCCCTTACGGGCGCGGGGATCTTCAAGTGGAGCTGGCTGGGGGAAGTCAACCTGGCCGCCCTGTCGGTGGTTATCGTGGGGGTGTGGCAGGCCATCGGCTTTTACGTGGTCCTGTACATCGCCGGCCTGGAGGCCATTCCCTCGGATGTGCTGGAGGCGGCGGTGGTGGACGGCGCGGCGGGGTTTACCCGGCTCCGGCGGATCATCCTTCCCCTGCTGGCTCCGTCCATCGCGACCTGCATGTTCCTGTCCCTGACCAATTCCCTCAAGGTCTTTGACATTATCCTGGCCCTAACCCGGGGCGGCCCGGCGGGTTCAACCTATTCGGTAACCCTGGGCATCTACCGCGACGCGTTTCAAAGCAACCGCTACGGCCTGGGGTCCGCGGAAAGCCTGCTCTTTTTTGTGATCATCCTGATCCTTACCCAGTTTGTGATGAAACTCTTCCGGCCCGAGGAAAAGTGAGGCGGTTATGACATTACGGCAAAAAGAAAAGCTAACCCTTTCTGTCCTGATGGTGGTGATTACGGCGGCGGCGCTGGTCTACATTTACCCGGTTTTCCTGATGCTGATCAACTCGTTTAAGCCCTTTGGCGAGGTGGTCTCCAGCGCCATTTCCCTGCCCAAAAAATGGGCGGCGGAAAACTACGCCTTTGTTTTTACCAAGATGAACTACGGCAAGCTGTTCTTCAACACCCTGCTCATCACGGTGATTGGCATCCTGGGGATTGTGTTTTTTTCCGCCCTGGCGGCCTACATCATCCAGCGCCGGAAAAACAGGTTCACCGCCTTCGCGCGGCTGTTTATCATCGTGCCCATGCTGATTCCCTTCCAGACAATCATGATCACCCTGCTCAAAACGATGAACGTGTTCCACCTGGCCGGCAGCCGGGTGGGGCTGGGCGTGCAGTACTGGGGCTTTGGCATCGCGATGGCGATGTTTATCTACTACAACTTCATGTCCACCGTCCCCAAAGAGCTGGACGAAAGTTCCTACATTGACGGCGCGGGGACATTCCGTACCTTTGCCCAAATCATCTTTCCCCTGCTTAAATCGGTTACGTCCACCATCGTGGTCTTGGACGTGATGTGGATTTGGAACGATTTTCTGCTGCCCCTGCTGATGGTAAACCGGAGCAATGACACCAAAACCCTGGTGCTGCAGGCCTATACGTTTGTGGGACAGTTCAACACGGAATGGCATTACGCCATGACGGCCATGGTGCTTACCGTTCTGCCGTCCATCGTGTTTTTTGTGGCCTTCCAGAAAAACATTATCTCCGGCGTTGTGGCGGGGGCGGTTAAGGGCTAGGGAAGCGCCGGTTCAGGGCGCGCCGTTTTCGCGGGCGGCCGGGCCGCCGGACAACGCTGCTAAGGGGAACAAGCCTGCGGGCTTATAATATTCCAATGGAGGATACCATGAAAAAGATGACAGCCTTGACGCTGTTGACGGTTCTTGCGATAGGAAGCTTTGTTTCCTGCGGCAAAGAAAAGCAAGGAAAAGGGGTGGAGCTTGATATGTTCATCTCCCAGCCTGAGTACGCGGACGCGATCCGGGCGCTGGTGGCGGAGTACAAGAATGTCGCGCCGGAGGTAACGATCAACTACGAGACCGTCCAGGCGGACTACCCGGCGCTGCTTAAGGGCCGCCTTAACTCCGGCAGCGTGCCCGATATTTTTACCAGCACCGCCGGCGCCGAAATTGACGAGTACAAGGAGTACAGCCTTAACCTGGCGGACCAGCCCCTGGCCAGGGCGATGATTCCCGCGGTGGCGGACGGCTTCAAGTCCATGAGCGACGGTTCGGGGCCCTACGGTTTTGCCATCAAGGGGAATTTTTTCGGCATCCTTTACAACAAGGAACTCTTTGCCCGGGCCGGCATCGCCGAATTCCCCCAAACCCTGGACGCGCTGGAAGAGGCCTGCAAAAAGCTGGCGGCCCTGGGGGTAAAGCCCTTTACCAGCGGCTTCGCCGAGTGGTGGGTTTACAAGCACACGTCGATGAATTTCTTCGGCGCCGCCAGTTCCGATCCGGTGGCGCTGGTTAAAAAATTCGAGCGGGGGGAGGCGAAGTTTTCCGATTATCCCCGGCTGTACAATGATCTGTTCCGGTACATCGACCTGGTAAAACAGTACGGCGATGACAAGCCCCTGGAAACAACCCTGGACCGGGAAATCGCCGCCTTCGCCAACGGCCAGGCCGCGATGACCAACGGTCAGGGCGCGTGGATTGAGGCGGATGTGCTGAAGATCAACCCGAACCTTCAGATTGGCTTTGACGGGTATCCGGTGTCGGACAATCCGGCGGAATGCAAGGTTGTAACCGGGGCGGATCAGGCCATGCGGGTCAGCAATGTTTCCAAACATCAGAAGGAGCTGCTGGATTTTGTCAACTGGTGGTATACCTCGGATTACGGAAAAGACTGGTTCGCCAAGGTGGCGCAGGTTGTGCCGCCGATTACCGCGGGGACCATTCCCAATCTGGAAGTGCCCAGGCAGGGCGCCGCCCTGGTCTCCCAGGAGGGGAGCCTTCCGCTGACCATCATTTATTCCACCGACGCGTTCCACACGGTATTCGGCGAGGCCCTGCAGGCCTACGTGGGCGGGACGGCTACCAAAGATGAAACCTGCGCGCTGATCGAACGGCAGTGGAAAACAATCCACTAGGAAGGCGCTGAATAATTCGCAGGCCCGGTACTACCCCGCCCCAGGGCGGGGTAGTTCATTCAACCGGCGTGATACGAGGAGGGTGTAATGAAATTCACCAACGGTTACTGGCTGCTTAAGGAAGGGATTGAGCCCCACTATGCCGCCCAGGGTTTTGACGCGGAAAAGAAAGATAAGGAACTGGTGGTCTACGCCCCTGACAGGCCAATCAAAAGCCGGGGGGATACGCTCAACTGTCCGCAGCTTACCATCCGGTACTCAAGCCCCCGGAAAAACGTGATCCGGGTGCGGATTTCCCACTTTGAGGGGCAGATTGACGCGGGGCCGCGTTTTGCCATTGACGAAGACCCGGCGGTCAGCCCGGAGATCAGCGTTGTCCCCGCCGGGGACGGCAAAACCGGGGAGGCGGCGTTCCGTTCCGGGGATTTGTCGGTCCATGTAACCCTGGGCGGGGCGTGGCAGGTGGAGTTCCGGGGCGGCGGCAGGACAATCGCCGGCTGCGGCCCCAAATCCACCGGCTGCATGATCAGCCGGCGCTGTCCCGGTTTTATGGAGAATCCCGTAACGGCGTTCCCCGGCGGCGGCGCCGGGCCGGCCCGCGGCGTTTATATAAAAGAGGAACTTTCCCTGGGGGTGGGCGAGTATGTCTACGGCCTGGGTGAGCGCTTTGGACCCCTTGTCAAGAACGGGCAGAGCGTTGATATATGGAACGCCGACGGCGGGGCCGCCAGCGATCAGGCCTACAAGAACATCCCCTTTTACCTGACTAACAAGGGCTACGGGGTTTTTGTCAACGAGACCGGCAACGTTCAGTTTGAGGTGGGCAGCGAAAAAACTTCCCGGGTTGGTTTCAGCGTGGCGGGCGAATCGCTGGAGTACTGCGTCATTTACGGCCCCGAGCCCAAGGCTGTCCTTGAAAACTACACCGCCCTGACCGGCAGGCCCCCGGTCCTTGAGGATGATACCTTCGGCCTCTGGCTTTCCACCAGTTTCACCACCTCCTACGACGAGGGGACGGTGATGAGCTTTATCGACGGTATGCTGGACCGGGGGATTCCGCTCAAGGTGTTTCACTTTGACTGTTTCTGGATGAAAGGGTTCCACTGGTGCGATCTCCGCTGGGACGACGCGACCTTCCCCGATCCGGCGGCCCTGATTAAGCGGATCAAGGCCAGGGGGCTTAAAGTATCGGTGTGGATCAATCCCTATGTGGCCCAGCGGTCGCGGCTGTTTGAGGAGGGGAAAGCCGGGGGCTTCTTCCTCAAAAAGAAAGACGGCTCGGTGTATCAGACCGATTTTTGGCAGGCCGGCATGGCGATTGTCGATTTTACAAACCCCGCCGCCGCCGCGTGGTACACGGAAAAGATCGGCGCGATCCTTGACATGGGGGTGGACTACCTTAAGACCGATTTTGGGGAGCGGATTCCCTATGACGCCGTTTATTTCAACGGCGCGGACCCGGCGCGGACCCACAACTACTACACCTACCTTTACAATAAAACCATTTTTGAGTTTCTGGAAAAAAAGAAAGGCCCGGGCCGGGGCTGCCTTTTTGCCCGTTCCGCCACGGCGGGTTCCCAGCGATTCCCCGTTCACTGGGGCGGGGACTGCGAATCCACCTTCGAGGCCATGGCCGAAACCCTGCGGGGCGGGCTGTCGCTGGGTCTTTCCGGCTTTGGGTACTGGAGCCACGATATCGGCGGCTTTGAGGGCGATCCCGATCCGGCCTTGTTCAAACGGTGGCTGCAATTCGGCCTGCTGTCGTCCCACTCCCGCCTGCATGGTTCCAACTCATACCGGGTTCCCTGGAACGTAGACGAGGAGTCCGTGGAGGTCTGCAGGGTTTTCGCCAACCTTAAGCGGTCCCTGCTGCCCTACTTAAAGGACTGTTCCGAAGAAGCCCGCGCCAGGGGTATTCCCCTAACCCGGGCGATGGCGCTGGAGTTTCCCGATGATCCGGCCTGCGCCTGCCTGGACCGTCAGTACATGCTGGGGCCGGAGCTGCTTGTCGCGCCGGTGTTCAGCCCCGACGGCGCGGTGGAGTACTATCTGCCCCCGGGCGATTGGACCCATCTCCTCGATAACCGGCGGGAAACCGGCGGCCGGTGGATGAAGGAACGGTACGATTTTCTTTCGCTGCCGGTATGGAGACGAAAAATAAACCGCAATCCCCCAGCGTAACCCCCTTCGCCCCCTTCGGCGCCCCCTTCGGGGGTTTTTATAACCCGTTCGGAGGCCCGGGCAACTCATTCGCCCCCTTCGAGGGAGTCTATAACCCGTTCGGAGGCCCGAATAACCCACCCGGGAGGCCGAACATCCCTCGAGGGGGACCGAAGGAAATACCGAAACCCCCGAAGGGGGCTGAGGGGGGGAAGGGGGTTATAGGCCCAGGTCCCGTATGTTTTCCGCGACGGCCCGGCCCAGGAGGGCGTGCTGGTCCGGGTCCAGGTGGAGGCCGTCCGTATCCGAGCTTTTTATCACCTTCCCCGCGTCCAGGAAGGCCGCCCCCAGGCTCCGGGCCGCCGCCCCGTAGAGGGGCCCCAGCCTTCGCGACTTTTCCACGCCGGCCTCGTCAAAGGTAAACCGGTGCATACCCCGGTCAAGGGACCCCAGAGGCGGCGGGGCAATCAGCAGTACCCGGGGCGCCCCGGTAAAGACCTCCCTCTGCCCCAGGGCCAGGGTTACCAGCGCCGCCGCCCCCCGGGCAATATCCCGGGCGGTAGCGCAAAACCGGACCTTCAAATCGTTTGTCCCCAGGGCGATAACCAGGAGGTCCAGGGGGGAATGGGACTGCATCACCGGCAGAATCTGATCCGCCCCCCGGCGGAAGGGCGTAAGCGGATCGTCCCACACGGAGGTGCGCCCGTTAAGGCCGTCCGCGATTACCTTGTAGGCCTCCCCCAACTCGCTTTGCAGCACCCCCGGCCACCGGACCTCGTCCTCCCAGCGCTGGGGCGGATCGTATTCGCCGTTTTCCGGTTTCCAGCCCCAGGTATTGGAATCGCCAAATATCAAAATGGACTTTTTCATGTTCCTCCCCGCGGCCCGCGCCGCCTCGTGAAAAAGTATAGACAAAGAAAACGTTTTCTGCTATAGTGTGGATAGTTACATACGCCTTTGGGCGCCGTACCCAAGTGGTAAGGGAGAGGTCTGCAAAACCTTTATTCGTGCGTTCGATTCGCACCGGCGCCTAACACTAAAACGAACGGTTCCGCCCTTCCCCTCAGCGGCCCTGGAGGGCGCTGCGGTAGAGTTCCGCGTACTTTCGCGCGGACCGGCTCCAGGAAAAGTCCTGTTCCATCCCCCGGCGGCGCATGGCCTCGATATGCTCCGGCTTGTTGTACCAGGCCCACACGGCCCAGCCCACGGTATTGTAGATCGCCTGGGGGGTCAGGTCGTCGAACATAAAGCCCGTGCCCTCCCCCGTTTCCTGGTTGTAGTTTTGTATCGTGTCCGCGAGGCCCCCGGTGTTCCGCGCGATGGGCAGGGTCCCGTAGGCCAGGGAGTACATTTGGTTTAAGCCGCAGGGCTCGTACAGGCTGGGCATAAGGAAGAAGTCGGACCCCGCCTCGATCAGGTGGGAAAGTTCCTCGTCGTAGCCGACGCGGGCCTTAAAGTTCGGGAGCCGGGAGGCCAGGCCGGCGATTTCGTGTTCCGCCCAGCCCTCCCCGGAACCGAGGAACACAAACTGCAGGTTCATGTCCTTGCAGATCGACCAGGCGGAACCGTAGCCGGGGCCAAAGAGGGCCCCCACCCCCTTTTGTTCCGTCAGGCGGCAGACCATGCCCAGCATCGGCCCGTCCGCGTCCGGCAGGCCGTACCTCCGCCGCAGGGCCTCCTTGGCCTTGGCCTTGCCCCCCATGTCGCCGGTGGAAAAGGGGAGGGGGATAAACCGGTCCAGCCGGGGATTCCAAACGGAGGTGTCGATGCCGTTGAGGATCCCCGTATAATCCGCCCCCCGCCAGCGGAGGTTCCCGTCCCGGCGGAAGCCGTGGGCCGGGGTAAGGGTTTCCCTGGCGTAGTTGGGGGACACGGTGTTAAGCTTGTCCGCGGTGTTGATCCCCGCCTTGAGGAAATTCATCATGTCCCAGTCGTCAAAACCCGCCTGGTAGAATACATCCCAGCCCAGGTTGGTAGAGGGAAAGTTGTCTTTGCTGTAAATTCCCTGGTACCCCAGGTTGTGGATGGTCAGAACCGAGGCGGCGCCGGCAAAGGAACCCGCCGTTTCGGGGAATTCGCCGGAAGCGCCCCGGCGTTCCCCATAACGGAGCATCACCGGCACCAGGGCGGCGGGCCAGTCGTGGGCGTGGATCACGTCGGGGTACCAGTCAAGCTTGCGGCAGACCTGAAAGCAGGAACGGCAGAAAAAGGCGAACCGCCGGGGGTTGTCCAGAAAATCCGGTTCCGAGGGAACGCCGTAGATGCCGTCCCGGCCAAAGAAGTTTTCGTGGTCGATAAAGTACACCCGGACGGGGTTTTTCTTTCCGCTTTCCGGCAGGTCCGTGGTGTAGACCGCGCACCACTCCTCACCGCCCCCCAGGGGAACCCCCAGGGCCCCCTCCAGCTTGACCAGCTTGTCCCGGTTTATGCCGTAGTACCGGGGCATTACAATCCGTACCTCGTGGCCCAGCTTTGCCAGGGCCAGGGACAGGGCCGATACGGCGTCGGCGAGCCCCCCGGTTTTCGCGTAGGGCACCGCCTCGCTGGAACACATCAGGACCCGGTATTTGGGCGCTGTTTTTCCCCCCATGGACCGCTCCATTAGAAAGATTCCACCATGGAAAGGCCGTTATCCTGGATGATCTTCAGCCCCTTGCCGTGATCCTCCAGCTTAAAGATGACCACCGCCTTTCCCTCTTTTCCTTCCAGGGACGCGTAGAGGTACTCGATGTTTACGCTGGTTTTTCCAAAAAGGTCCATCACCGCCGCGAGGCTTCCGGGCTTATCCTCCACCTCCACCGCCGCCACATTGGTGATCCGGGTGGTAAAGCCCGCCTCGGAAAGGGCCATGACCGCCTTTTCGTAGTTGTCCACGATGATCCGGAGGATCCCAAAATCCGCGGTGTCGGCGATGGATATGGCCCGGAGATTCACCCCCGAATTGGCCAGGACCCGGGTAACTTCCCCCAGCCGCCCCGCGTTGTTTTCAAGAAAAACCGATATTTGTTTTATTTCCATAAATGCACCCTCCCAGCCCTTCCGGGGCGTTCAAAAACCGCGGTTTTGGGCGGCTTCTTCCTTATACGTTTTTTGGAGAAGCCCGGCGGCGGCCCGGCTTTTCCAGGGGAACCGTGAAAATCCCGCCGGGGTTTTCACAGTTTCCGGTTATCAATAACCCGCTTGGCCTTGCCGATGGACCGTTCTATGGTTTTTGGCTCCACCAGCTTAACCCGCACGGTGATCTGCAGCTTGCTCTTCATCATATTCTGGATCTTGGTCCGCAGATTTTCCAGACCCTTGGTCTCGTCGCTGAAAAATTCCTGTTTTACCTCCACCTGGAGTTCCACCTCGTCCAGGCGCGCGGCCCCCCGGTCCACCACAATCAGGTACGCGGGCTCGGTGCCCTCAATTTCAAACAGGGCGTGCTCTATCTGGCTGGGGAAAACATTGACCCCCCGGATGATCAGCATATCGTCGGTGCGGCCAAAGAGGCGGTGCATGCGGATGGTGGTACGCCCGCAGGAACAGGGCTGATCCATGAAGTAGGTGATGTCCCTGGTCCGGTAGCGGAGCAGGGGGGTCCCCTCCTTGGTAAGGGTGGTAAAGACCAGTTCCCCCCTTTCCCCCATGGGGAGGCGCCTGCCGCTTTCCGGGTCGATGATCTCCGGGTAGAAGTGGTCCTCGTTAATGTGGAGGCCCCTCTGGGCCTCGCACTCAAAGGAAACCCCGGGACCGATAATCTCGGTAAGGCCGTAGACGTCGTGGGCCTTCATGCCATAGCGGCTCTCGATTTCCTTTCGCATGTTCTCGCTCCAGGGTTCGGCCCCAAAGCAGCCCTTGCAAAGGGGCAGTTCCCGGGGATCGATCCCCGCCGCCTCCGCCTCCTCGGCCATGTAAAGGGCGTAGGAGGGGGTACAGGTAAGCATGGTGGAGCCAAAGTCCCGCATCACCATAAGCTGCCGGGCGGTGTTGCCGCTGGACATGGGCAGCACCTCCGCCCCAATGGCCAGGGCCCCGTAGTGCGCGCCGGGGCCGCCGGTAAAAAGGCCGTAGCCGTAGCAGTTTTGGACAATGTCGTCCTTGGTACAGCCCCCGCCGGCCAAGGTCCGGGCCATGCATTCCCGCCAGATGTCAATATCCTTCCGGGTGTATTCGTCCACCACGGGCTTGCCGGTGGTGCCGGAACTCATGTGAACTTCCACGATCCGGTCCTTGGGGCAGGCCAGAAGGCCGTGGGGGTACAATTCCCGCAGATCGTCTTTAGTGGTAAAGGGGAGCTTTTCTATATCCGCCAGGCTGTGGATGTCCGCGGCCCGGACCCCCAGGGCGTCCATACGGGCCCGGTAAAAGGGGACCTTTTCGTAAAGGGTCTCCACCAGGTTTTTCAGGTTTGCCAACTGGAGCTTTTGCCGGGCCCCCGGCTCCATACACTCACATTCAGGGTTGTAGATCATACCGCTTCCTTGCCGCGAAGATAGCTTAGTATAGCAGACCCGCCGGGGTTTGAAAAGGGGTCCCGCCGGAAGCGGGGACATTCCCCTTATTCTAACCCCCCGTTCGCCGGCGCGGCCGTATCCCCGTATACAGCAATCCCGTCAGGAAGCGTGAGGGCGGCCTTTTTTCCCGGCTGGATAAGAAGACGAAACGCTTTTGTCCCGGCGGGAAGGGA
>JAIRPD010000036.1 GCA_031257195.1 Treponema sp.
GGACAATTTTATCAACTTTATTTTCCGTAACCCGACCAGCTTTGACGGCAGCGAACAATATGTACAAAGCGCCGTTTCGCGCGCGGAAACCGGCGGATTTGACGGAGTGCTTGTTACCAACATTTTTGCCGAGGTAAACGGACTCGAAACAGGGCCGGAAAATGACAGGTACATTCAAGCCTGCGCGGAAAAAGCGACAATAATTGTTGCGGCCTGGGGCAATGATGGCCTTTCGAGGCAGGGCACGGTAATGAGTTACCTGCCAAAAGATAAACTTTACTGTTTTGGAAAGACAGGAAAAGGCGCTCCAAAAATGCCCGCGTATAGCGGTTTTGTGGGTTCTTGGCTGGACTCTTTCAAAAAGTGGGATGTCTAACAGGTAACTATGCCCGCCCGCTGGTGCGGACGGGCGCTAACGGCTGCGGGAAAAACGGCATCGCCGTCGTCCCCGCCGCCGCCGCCGGGCGGTAATGAGCCTCCGCGGGGCAAGCCCTGCGGTATCTTTAGCGCTGCATTATACTGCCGCGGAGGCTCGTTCGATAGGAAGTTGATTATACCGTCTGGTTTAATACCATCTTTTGTTGGTTTTGCTTATTAACAGCCGGGGCGGCGTTTTCCGTATTTCCGCCGCCAGGTAAAAGGAGCCACAGGCCAGGATGGGGAGCGCCCGTTCCCCGCCGAGCCGCAGGGCTTCTTCCAGGGCCGCCGGGGCGCTGGGGATGAGGGTGAGTTCCGGCGGGGCGGCGGCGGGCGGGTTCCCCCCTTTCCCGGCGGCGGCTTGAAAGGCGCGGTAAACCCCCGCGGGGTCGCTGGCCCGGAAAGCGCCCGGGGCGGTAACGATGATCCGGGAAAAGCCGGGGACCAGGATGGCGGCCATGGACGCCGCGTCCTTGTCCGCCGCGCAGCCAAAGAGCAGGATCCCCCCCCCGCCGTAAAGGCCGCGAAATGTCTCCGCGCAGAGTTCCGCGCTTCTGGGGGTGTGCGCGCCGTCGATGATAAGGACCGGGTTTTCCCGGACCTTCTCGAACCGGGCGGGAAGCGAGAAAGCCCCGAGGCCCCTTCGCGCCGTTTCCCCGTCCAGGCGGCGGGGGGCGGCGGTTTCCCCGGCCCCGGGGGGGGCCGCCGCCGGGCTGTCCTGGACCGCCAGGGCGGTCTGGACCGCCCGGATTGCCAGGGCGGCGTTGCGGGCCTGGAACGCGCCGGGCCCGGGGACGGAAAGGGCCAGCGTTCTTGGCCCGGCCCCGGGGAAACCGGGGGGGGCCGTTTCCGTTAGGGTAAAATCCGTTCCGCCGGGGTGGATTCGCGTGACCCCCGTTTCCGTCAGCTCCGGCAGGTAGAAGAAGGGGGCGGCCCTTTCTTCCGCGAGCCGCCGGAGGACCCCCAGGACCCGGGGGTCCTGTTCCGCGGAGATAACGGGGCGGCCCCGTTTGATGATCCCCCCCTTTTCCCCCGCTATGGCCTCCAGGGTCTCCCCCAGGTATCCGGTATGCTCCTTTTCTATGGGGGTGATCACCGAAACCAGGGGGTCCACGATATTGGTCGCGTCGAGCCTGCCCCCCAGGCCGGTTTCCACCACCATGAACCGGCGGGAATCCCCGCGGGCGCAGAGAAAAAAGTACAGGGTGAGGAGTTCAAAAAAAGTCGGTTCCCCCGGATCGGGAGGGTTGGGGCCGGGCCCGCGGGACGCCCCGTAGTTGTTATACACCTCCACCAGTTCGCGCCCCGCCTCGCGGTAAACTTCTTCGGGAAAGGGATCGCCCTTCCCCCGGCTGATCCTTTCCCGCCAATCGCTTACATGGGGGGACATGTACCGGGCGGTCTTTATCCCCCCCTCCTCCAGGATCGAGGCGATCATGGCGGTAACGGAGCCCTTGCCCTTGGAGCCGGCGATGTGGATCACCGGCGCGCCCCTTTCGGGGTTTCCCGCCAGGTCCGCCAGGGCCCGGATACGGCTAAGCTTAAAATGCTCCTCCAGGCCGTTCCGGCTTGGGACGCCCCCCAGGCCCCGTTCCAGGTTGATGAAAGAGCAGAGCCAGGAGTATACGCCGTCCCCGTCCATCCCCCCATTATTGAAAAAAAAACGAGGGTGGTCTACCATGGGACTATGGATTTGGGCCAGGTTCTTTCCCAGGGTGGAAAAATATACTTTATCGGTATCAAGGGTACGGGGATGTGCGCCCTGGCGGAGCTGCTTTGCCTTGGGGGGGCGGCGGTTTCCGGTTCCGATTGCGCCGATGTTTTTTATACCGACGAGATCCTCAAGGACCTGGAGATACCCTATTACGAGACTTTCCAGCGCGCCCATGTGCCCCCGGACGCGGCGGTGGTGATCCATTCGGCGGCCTACGCCCCGGAAACCAACCCCGAAATGGCGGAGGCCCAAAGGCTGGGGCTCCCCCTGGTAAAGTACGCCGACGCCCTAGGGGCCTATTCGGCCCTTTTTGACTCCGCGGGTATCGCCGGGGTCCACGGCAAAACTACCACCACCGCCATGGCCGGCGTCCTCTTCCAGGCCCTGGCGCTTCCCGCCCAGGTGCTGGCGGGAAGCGCCGTGGAGGCCTTTGGGGGGCGTTCTACCCTCAGCTTGGGGGACACCTACTTTGCCGCGGAAACCTGCGAATACCGCCGGCATTTTCTGGCCTTCCATCCCCAGCGGGTGGTTCTTACCAGCGTGGAAAGCGATCACCAGGATTATTTTCCCCGCTACGAGGATATCCGGGACGCTTTTTTGGAGTACGTCCTTAAGCTGCCCCCCGGGGGGGAACTTGTTTACTGCGCCGATGACCGGGGGGCCGGCGAGGTGGTGGAATTGGCCTCGCGCCGGCGGGGGGACATCGCCGTCATTCCCTACGGTTTCAGCGCCCCCGGGGATTACCGGGTGGTGGATTACGAGGTTAGGGATGAGCGGATTCACTTTAACCTGGCGGGCCGCCGCGGCGCGGGCGGGCCGGGGCCGTTCAAGCTGCGGGTTCCGGGCCGGCACTGCGCGTTAGACGCCGCCGCCGCCCTGGCTCTGGCGGGGGTGTTGATTAAAAAGGAACGGGGGGTAAATTTGCTTGACTCCGCCGGGCTTCTAAAGGAGGCGATCCGGGCCCTGGAGGGATTTACCGGTTCCCGCCGCCGCAGCGAGATTATCGGCGAGGCCGGGGGCGTCCTCTTTATGGACGATTACGGACACCACCCCACGGCGATAAAGGCCACCCTCCAGGGCTTAAGGGAATTTTACCCCCAGCGCCGGCTGGTCGTGAGTTTTATGAGCCACACCTATTCCAGAACGGCGGCGCTGCTGGAGGAATTTGCCGCCTCCCTCCTCCCGGCGGATGTGGTGTTTCTGCATAAGATCTACGCCTCCGCCCGGGAACACTATACCGGGGGCGTAAACGGCCGGACCCTCTATGAAAAAACCGCGGAAGTTTTCGCCGCGTCCGGGTCGGCGGGCCGGGTGTTTTACACCGAAGAGCCGGAGGACGCCGCCGGGGAACTGAGGGGTCTTTTGCGGGCGGGGGACCTGTTTATCACCCTGGGGGCGGGGGATAACTGGCGGCTGGGGAAAAAGCTCCTGAAGGGACGGGCCCTCCCCGGGGGAATCCCGGTGGGGGGCGGCTTATGAAGAGCATGACCGGCTACGGCTGGGCGGAAGAACAGGGCGCGGAAGTTTCCCTTTCCGTGGAGATCAAGGGCTGCAACAGCCGTTTTCTTGACATAGCGGTCAACGTTCCCCCCTTTCTTTCCTCCCTGGAAATCCCCGTCCGGGAATACCTGGCGGGGCGCTGCCGCCGGGGCAGGGTGGAGGTGTCCCTGCGTTACCGGGAGTTAAACGCCCCGGTCAGCGTAAGGCTGAACAAGGTGGCCGCCAGGGCTTACTGGAAGGCCGCCCTGGAAACCGCCGAAACCCTGGGGATAAACGAGACCCCCCGGCTTACCGCGATCCTTGGCATGGAAGGGGTGCTGGAAACGGAACGGGACCGGAATCCCCAAAGGGCCCTGGAACGGATCATGCCTTTGCTGGAAAGGGCCGCGGCGGATTTTGAGCGGGACCGCGTCCGGGAGGGGGAGCATACCCGGGGGGATATTCTTTCCCATATCGGGCGGCTGGAAAGATCCCGGGACAGTGTCGCCGCGAGGGGCGCGGAGTTGGAAAAGCTTTTGAGGGAAAACGTAAGGAACCGCTTCGCCGAGCTTTTGGGCGAGGGGGTGGATGAAAACCGGGTTTACGCGGAAACCGCCGGGCTGTTGATCAAGCATACCATCGCCGAGGAACTTTCCCGCCTGGAAGCCCACCTGAAGGAATTCCGGGCCGAGGCGGAGCGGAACCCCAGTCCGGGGAAGAAGCTGGATTTCCTCTGCCAGGAGATCAACCGGGAGATCAACACCATAGGGTCCAAGGCTTTTATGATCGAGGTAAGCGGCGAGGTGATCACCATGAAAGAGGCCCTGGAAAATATCAGGGAACAACTGCGAAATGTGGAATAGGAGCGGAGCGTGGGGGGAAAAGAAATGAGGATCGCCATTTCCGGCAAAAGCGGCTGTGGAAACACCACGGTAAGCCGTGTTACGGCGGAAAAACTGGGGCTCGCCTTTATCAACTTTACCTTCCGCTGCCTGGCGGCGGAAAAAAACATAAGCCTCCAGGATGTTCTTGACCGGGCGGCGGAAGATGACTGGTGGGACAAGGAAGTGGACCGCCGCCAGGTGTCCCTGGCCAGGGCGGCGCCGGGCTGCGTGCTGGGTTCCCGGCTCGCGATTTGGATGCTCCCGGAGGCGGACCTGAAGGTTTACCTGCGGGCGAGACCCGAAACCAGGGCGGCGCGGATCTTCGAGCGGGAAGGGGGGGATCTGGCGAAAACCGCCGCCTTTACCCGGGAACGGGATCGCCGGGACAGCGAGCGGTACCGGCGGATCTATAACATCGATAACGACGATTATTCCTTCGCCGATCTGATCATAGAAACCGACGACCTGTCCCCCGAAGAGATAGCCCATGTTATTATCAAAGCGGCGCGTCGAGGACTTTAGAAAAACTATCCTGGATTTTTACGCCGCCTCGGGCCGTTCTTTTCCCTGGCGTTACGGCGCGGGAGGGGAGGGGGACCCGGCGCCGGACCCCTGGGGGGTGCTGGTGTCGGAGTTTATGCTGCAGCAGACCCAGACCCGGCGGGTCCTTGCCTACTGGGAGCGGTGGATGGAACTGTGGCCGGGTCCGGCGGAACTGGCCGCCGCGGACCTGGGGCGGGTCCTTAAGGAGTGGAGCGGCCTGGGCTATAACCGCCGGGCCAAAAACCTGCGGGAATGCGCCAGGCTGATCGCGGAACGCCATGGCGGACGGGTGCCCGGCGTTCCCGAAGAGCTGATCACCCTGCCCGGCATAGGCCCCTACACCGCCGGGGCCATAGCCTGTTTCGCCTGGAATTACCCGGCGGTTTTTATCGAAACCAACATCCGTTCCACGGTGATCCACTTCTTCTTCCAGGACCAGGCCGCCGTTAAGGACAGCGAGCTTATCCCGGTTCTTTCCCAGTGCCTGGATCGTTCCAACCCCCGGGTGTGGTACTGGGCGCTGATGGATTACGGCGCGGAATTGAAGCGGGTTACCAAAAATCCCGGCCGGAAGAGCGCGGGGTATGTAAGGCAGAGCCGCTTTGAGGGCTCCTTCCGGCAGATCCGGGGGGCGGTGATCCGGGCCCTTTCCGTCAAGGGACCGCTGGACGCCCCGGCGCTCCGGGGGGAACTGGCAAAAAGCGTCAAGGACATGGCGGAGACGGATTATTACAAGGCCCTGGAGGTTCTGGAACGGGAACTGATGGTCGCCGAGGAGGGAGGGGTATACCGGATTAAATAGCGCCCCCCCCCGTAAGCCCGCCGCCCCGGGAACAGGACGGCCCGGAAAACAGGGCCGTCCACCGTAAGCGGACGGCCCGGCGTTTTCGCGCGGGCGCGCGTTAGTACCGGTAATGCTCGCTCTTGTAGGGACCGTCCGCGTTCACGCCGATGTAGTCCGCCTGCTTTTGGGTCAGCCTGGTCAGCTTGACGCCGATCTTGTCCAGGTGCAGCCGGGCCACCTCCTCGTCCAGTTTTTGGGAAAGCCGGTACACCCCGGGCTGATAGGCGTTCCGGTTGTTCCACAGGTCCAGCTGGGCCAGCACCTGGTTGGTAAAGGAGTTGGACATCACGAAGGAGGCGTGGCCGGTGGCGCAGCCCAGGTTGACCAGCCGGCCCTCGGCCAAAAGGAAAACCGCGTGACCGTCGGGGAAGGTATACTGATCCACCTGGGGTTTGATGTTCAGCTTCACCACCCCCGGAAAGGCGTTGAGTTTGTCCACCTGTATCTCGTCGTCAAAGTGGCCGATGTTGCAGATAATGGCCTGATCCTTCATTTTGGTCATGTGTTCCACGGTGATGATGTCCGTGTTGCCCGTGGCGGTAACGTAGATGTCGCCCGCGCCCAGGGTGTCCTCCACGGCGGCCACCTCAAAGCCCTCCATGGCGGCCTGCAGCGCGCAGATGGGGTCGATCTCGGTAACGATGACCCGGGCCCCAAAGCCCCGCATGGAACGGGCGCAGCCCTTGCCCACGTCGCCGTAGCCGCAGACCACCACTACCTTGCCGGCGATCATCACGTCGGTGGCCCGCTTGATCCCGTCCGCCAGGGATTCCCGGCAGCCGTAGAGGTTATCGAACTTGGACTTGGTCACCGAGTCGTTCACGTTGATCGCCGGCACCAGGAGCCGCCCGGCTTCCTTCATCTGGTAAAGCCGGTGAACGCCGGTGGTGGTTTCCTCGGAGACGCCCTTCCATTCCTTTACCACATCGCGCCAGCGGTTCTTGTCCGGTTCGGCCCGGAGCAAGTCTTTGATCACCCCCTCCTCGCGGCTGGCGGAAGGCGAGTTTACCCAGCCCTCCCCGTTTTCCATTTCATACCCCCGGTGGATAAGCAGGGTCGCGTCGCCGCCGTCGTCCACCACAAGCTGGGGGCCTTTGCCGCCGGGAAAGGCCATGGCCTCTCTGGTACACCACCAGTAATCCTCCAGGGTTTCGCCCTTCCAGGCGAACACCGGTATCCCCGCCTTGGCGACCGCCGCCGCCGCGTGATCCTGGGTGGAAAAGATATTGCAGCTTGCCCAGCGCACCTCCGCGCCCAAGGCGGCCAGGGTTTCGATCAGCACCGCCGTCTGGATGGTCATATGGAGGCTTCCCATGACGCGCGCACCGGCGAGGGGTTTTCCCCGCCCGTACTTTTCCCGCAGGGCCATAAGGCCGGGCATCTCCTTTTCGGAAATCGTTATTTCCTTACGGCCCCATTCGGCCAGGCCCAGATCGGCTACCTTGTAATCCATGCTTTACTCCTCGTCTTTGTTGTTCACCGTGGAATTCCCGCCGGGGCGATACCCGGTGGAGTAAGTATAGGCCGGAACGAACCGGCGGTCAAGGGCGGCGTTCGTCCCCAAAAGGCCCGGCGGGGCCTTTTCCCCGCCCCCCCGGGGTTCATAACCGCTCCCCGGAGGGGCGGGGGCGGCCGCCGGTCCGGGCACCGGATGGAAGGGGGGCCTCCCCTTAACGTTCGCGCCGGAATGTGGTATACTGAAACTAATCCCAAAGACCAAGCGGTTTTTATCAAGGAGGGGTCTTCGTTATGGAAAAGTTTTTTCGGCTTCAGGAAAGGGGCGCCACGGTTCAAAGGGAGCTGGTGGCGGGGATCACCACCTTTTTGACCATGGCCTACATTTTGGCGGTCAATCCCGGTATGCTTTCCGCCGCGGGGATGAGCGCCCCCGGGGTTTTTACCGCCACCGCCCTGGCTTCGGCTATCGCCACGCTGTTTATGGCCTTCGCCGCGAACCTGCCCGTGGCCCTGGCGCCCGGCATGGGGCTCAACGCCTTCTTTACCTTTACGGTGGTGCTGGGCATGGGCTATACCTGGCAGCTCGCCCTCACGGCGGTGTTCCTGGAGGGCCTCTTGTTTATCTTCCTGGCCCTGGTGAATGTGCGGGAGCTGATCATCAAGGCTATCCCGGCGAACCTCAAACGGGCGGTGGCCGTGGGGATTGGCCTCTTTATCACCCTCATCGGCTTCGCCAACGCGGGGGTCGTCGTGAACAGCGGCGGCACCATCATTGGGCTGGGGGATATTTCCGCCGGGGGGCCCCTGCTCGCGATTATCGGGCTGGTTATCACCATCGCGCTCTACGCCAACCGGGTTCCGGGCTCAATCCTTATCGGTATCCTGGCCACCACCGTCATCGGCATACCTATGGGGGTTACCGAGGTGCCCAGGCAGTTTTCCCCCTTCAGTATGCCCGCCGCTCCCCTGTTTGCCCAGTTTGAGTTTTCCAGCCTGCTCACCTTCAAGTTCTTTACCGTGTTCTTTACCTTTCTTTTTGTGGATATCTTCGACACCGTGGGAACCCTGGTGGGAATCGCCGCGCAGGCGGGGCTTACCGACAAGAACGGCGAGATCCCCCGGGTTAAACAGGCCCTGCTGGCCGACGCGGTGGGTACCGCGGCGGGCGCGATTCTGGGAACTTCCACGGTAACGAGCTATGTGGAGAGTACCGCGGGGGTGGCCGTGGGCGGCCGTACCGGCCTTTCCTCGGTGGTAACGGGGATCCTCTTCGCCCTGGCCCTCTTTCTCTCCCCCCTGTTTCTGTTGATCCCCTCCGCGGCGACCGCCCCGGCCCTTATTGTGGTGGGGTACTTTATGATGCTGTCGGTAACGCACATCAACTTTAAGGACCCCACCGAGGGAATCCCCGCCTTCCTTACCATCGTGATGATGCCCTTCGCCTACAGCATCGCCGAGGGGATTGTGTACGGCCTGCTTTCCTATGTGGTCCTCAAGGCCCTGACCATGAAGTTTAAGGATATTTCCATCATCAGCTGGGTTTTGTTTGTAATCTTTGTTCTGCGGTTCTTCTTGATATAAGGAGGGTTTTCAAATCTTGACGGCGGGCCTTCCCCGGGGAAGGCCGGGCCGGCGGGTGGTTTATGATTTTTCATCAAGCGGCGGCGGTTTACTACACGGGGCTGATTGTTGTGGCGGTCTACTTTTTTGTGATGGCCACGGCGAATATCCTGGAAATGAAAAAACGTTCCCTCTCGCCAAAGTTGAAGGGCGGCCCCTTTGTTTCCGTGCTTATCCCCGCCCGCAACGAGGAGGACCACATAGAACGGTGCGTTAATTCTCTGCGCGTTCAGGATTACGGGGATTACGAGATTCTGGTGATTGACGACAACTCCAGCGACAGCACCTATGACAGGGCCCGGGAAATAGCCCGGAAGGACAGCCGGGTGGCCGTGTACCAGGGCCGGCCCCTGCCGCCGGACTGGAACGGCAAGGCCTTCGCGCTGCACCAGCTCGCGGCTTACGCCCGGGGGGACATCCTGCTTTTTACCGACGCGGACACCGTCCACGCCCCCACCAGCGTGTCCTGGGCGGCGACAAACCTCCAGGAGTCCGGGGCCGATTTTATATCCGGCTATGTGGGGCAGGTACTGAAGACCTTTGGGGAACGGATCACCGTGCCGGTGATGTTTTTCCTTACCGGGTTTGTGATTCCCATGTTCCTGAACAAGGTTATCAAGTTCGGCTATTTTTCCGCGGCCGTGGGCCAGTATATCGCCGTGCGAAGGGAGGTGTTCCAGAAAACCGGCGGCTTTGAGGCGGTAAAAAACAAAACCAGCGAGGATATTTATATGGCCCGGCATATCAAGGAACAGGGTTACCGGACCGAATTTCTTGATATGGCCGATCAAGTGCGGTGCAGGATGTACAACGGTTTTCGCGCCGGCGTCCAGGGAATCGGGAAGAACATCTACGACTTTACCGGGAAAAATCCCTGGGCCCTTGTGTTTATCGCCCTGCTGATACTGTTTTTCTTCTGCCTGCCCTTTCCGCTCCTGGTGTATTCGCTCCTTGTCCGCGGCCCCCTTCCTCCCCAGCTGCTGACGGCCTGCGGGCTTTCTACCCTTACCTGGCTGGTTCTTTTTATAAGCCGGAAAATGAGCTGGTACAACGCCTTTGTCTGGCCCGTTATGTACCTGAGCCTTTTGTGCATGGTCTTTTGGTCGTTCTACCGGACCGTCTCGGGCCGGGGGTTTGTCTGGAAGGGCCGGGTGGTAAACTAGGATGGCCTACAAACGGGGGGACAGCTTAATCAACTTTTCGTTCTTCTTCCAGGCGGCGACGTTCGCCGTTTTTTACGTTACCTGGCATGTGGCGATCCTTATCTGCCTGATAGCGGGGGCGGCCCGTTACGAGGGTAGAAGGAAGCTCTGGAAATTCAAGGGAAACGCCATTCTGGTTTCCAACCACACCACGTTGTTTGATCCCGTCTTTATTTCCGGCGCGGCCATGCCCCGGACAATCTGGCACACCCTCCTGGAAAGCACGGTTACCACCCCGGTCCTGGGGACCTTTACCCGCCTGCTGGGGGGCGTTCCCCTGCCGCCGGGCATGAGGGGGATCGAGAGAATCGTGGAAATAGCCCCCCGGGCGTTCCGGTATAAGCGGTTTATCCACTTTTATCCCGAGGGGGAGTGCTATCTTTATAACCAGGAGATACAGCCCTTTAAGGCCGGGGCCTTTTATGCGGCGGCCCGGCTGGATCTGCCCGTTTTCCCCCTGGTTACGGTTTTTTCGGAGGGCCGGCGCGAGCCAAAGACGCCTTTCGCCAGAAAATACCCCAAGGAAACCCTGGTGGTGCTGGATCCCCTTTATCCCGCGCGGTTTATCCGGCGCGCGGAAAACGGGGAGATAGACATGGATTCGGTCCGGGAATTCGCCGAGGCCGCAAGGACCCTGATGCGGGATGAAATAGACCGGCGGCGGGGGCAAAATCCCCGCTGGGGTACCCAGGCTTACTATAAGGGAAAAATGGGAAGGATCCGGGGGATAAACGGGTGAAAAGGGCGCTTGTTGTCTGGCTGCTGCTGGCGGCGGGTTCCCGTTGTTTTTCCGGCGAAACCTACCGGGACGCGCTGCCCCCCTGGCTCGCGCGGCTGCGGGACGCGGTCTACGAGCAGGTTCTGCGGGCGGAGCAGATCTATCCCCTCTACACGGCGGCCAAAACAAAGGCCGGGGAGCTTTCCGGCGCGGACAAATTCAACGCCCTCGCCTTTTGCGAGTATCTGATGGGCCGGGCGTATCAGTACTTTGAGCTGAAGGACAGCGCCGTCGCCTGTTACCAGCGGGGCTATGACGCGGCGGAAAGTTCCCTGGCGGTAAAGGAAACCGCCGCCGGGTGGGTGGCGCGTTCCAACAACCTTTCCCAGCTTTGCACGTTAAAGCCCAGGACCTTCGCGATAAGCCGGGGCCTGGATGTGGGAAGGTACGCGGAAAACGCCCTTAAACTTAACCCCCGGAGCGGGGCGGCGAAGCATATCATCGCGTCCCGGTGGGTCTACGCCCCCGCCCCCTTTAACGACAACGGCAAGGGCGTCAATCAAATGAAAGAAATACTGGCGGGGGATTATGAACTGCAAAGGGACGATCTTTTTAATGTGTACACCGCCCTGGCCTATGTGTACCTGCGGATTAAAGATAAAAACGAAGCCCGGGTTTGGATTGACAAGGCGCTGTCGGTTTACCCCACCAATAAATTTGTGGGGGAGGAGTTGAGGGGCAGGCTGTAGGCGGCCGTTTCCCGGGGCCGCGGATCGCCGCCTGTCAGCGCCAATAATCCCTGGAAAAAAACACCAGCGCCGTCCACAGTTCCAGCCTTCCGGCGAGCATGACGAAGGACAGGGTCCACTTGACATAGTCGGGGAAGTCCACAAAGATTCTCACCTGATCCAGCATGGCCGGATCCAGGCCGATGTTTCCCTGGCTTATAAGGGCCACGCTGAAGGATTGAAGATGCCCCAGGCCGGAACTGGCCACGATCAGGGCGGAGATAACAAGGACAAAGAAGTAAAGAAAGATAAAACCCGCTACCCCGTAAACCACGTCTTTCCGGCCCACCTTGTTGTTAAGGCGGATGGAAAAAACTCCCCGGGGGTACAGGATCTTTTTCATCTCGTTTTCCGTCTGTTTGAGGAGTACCACATGGCGTACCACCTTGATGCCCCCCGCGGTAGAACCCGAACAGCCGCCGATGAACATCAGCAGAAAAAGTATCGCCTTGGCGGGGGAGGTCAGCAGGGCCTGACCGCCGGCGGTTAACCCCGTGGTGGTAAGGATGCTGGCGGTATAGAAAAAGGCGGTGCGTATGCTGCCCTCTATGCTGGTCAGCGGCCGCCCGTAGCCGATTCCCGCCGCCGCCTCGGCCTGGCGGGCGTTGGCGATGGTCTCCGCCGAAAGCTGGAAGGACAGGACGCCGATGGTCACGGAAATCAGGAGGATAAGCCCGTAAGCCCGGGCCTCGCTGTTGTAGTACACGTCCTTCCATTTTCGCTGGAGCAGACGGAAGATCAGGGAAAAGTTAAATCCCGCGATGATCATAAAGACCGTAACGATCCACACGATGGCGGGGGAGTTCCAGTAGGCCAGGCCCTCGTTACGGGAACTAAAGCCCCCGGTGGCCATGGTGGAAAAGGCGTGGGTAACGGCGTCGAACCAGCTCATGCCGGCGATAACAAGAAGCGCCGTTTCCAGGGCGGTAAGGGTTATATAGATGAGCCAGAGGATCTTGGCGGTTTCGGTGATCTTTGGGGTGATTCGTTCCTTGTCGGGCCCGGTGATCTCCGCCTTGAGGAGCTGAAAGCCCCCCACGCCAAGGAAGGGCAGAAGGGCCACGGTGAGGACCACCATGCCCATGCCCCCGAGCCAGTGGGTCTCCGCCCGCCAGAAGATCAAGGACCGGGGCATGATCTCCAGATCGTTGATGATCGATGTTCCGGTGGTGGTAAAACCCGAAACGCTTTCAAAAACGGCGTCGGCGAAATGGGGGATCCTGCCCGAAAGGACATAGGGCAGGGCGCCGGTGAGGCAGGCCGCCACCCAGGCCAGAAAGACCAGCATAAAGCCGTCCCGGGCGGAAAACCGGATCTCCAGCCCGCGGGTGGCCATAAGCGCGGGAAAAGCCGCGGCGGCGCAGAGGGCCATGGTAATCCCAAAACCGGCTATCATTTCCCCTTCGGAAAGGAAAAGGGCGATCCCCAGGGGGAAAGTCATGGCCAGGGCGTAGAGGAGAACCAGAAGGAAGAGGAGCCGGGTAATCGCTTTTCGTCTCATGGCCTTTCCCCAAAGATGTTTTCGATGGCCATCTCCGTCCCGTTCCGGGCGATGAGGATCAGCCGGTGGCCGGCGGTGTACACATAATCCCCCTGGGGAATGCGGTCGTCCCCCCTTTCCCTGTTTACCAGCATCACCAGGGCCCCCTCGGGCAGGCGGAAGTCCTTAAGGGACTGGCCCTCCGCCCGGCAGCCCGGGCGGATCTCCACCTCCAAAATTCCCACGCTGCCGTCCCCCAGGCGGTGTACCCCCTTGACCCCGCTGCCCATAAGCTTGGACAGGATTGAGTCCACCACCACGGACTTCATGGGAATCACCACGTCCACCCCCAGCCGCCGGGCGATGGCGGCGTAGCCCGGGCTGGCCACCATGGCGATGGCCCGGCCAATGCCCCTGGATTTAAGGTACACCGCGGCGACAATGTTCAGTTCCTGATTGTCCGTGGCGGTAACGATCAGGTCCAGGTTGTCCAGCTGTTCTTCGGAGATAAAGCTTTCGTCGGAAATATCCTCGTTGAGGATCAGCGCGGCGGGAAAACGGGCGGCCAGCTCTTTGCAGATCAGGTAGTCCCGCTCGATGATCGTTACGTTTTTGAAAACCCTGGGGACCAGGGATTTCAAAAACGTGGAAAAGGACCGGGGTTTCTTTTTGGGGGGAATCCCGGGGTTGTTTTCGTCAAAATCCTGGTCCCGCTTTCCCCTGGTTTCCCGTTTTTCTTTGCGGTTTAAAAGCCCCCCGGCGATCAGGGCGCCCAGCCGTCCGCCGCCCACGATGCCTATCTTGCGGATAGGTTTTTCCGCCTGTCCCGCGAGCATAAAGCTTTCGCCCATTTCCGCTTCTTTGGCCAGGAGGTAGATCCGGTCCCCGGACAGAAGCATGGTTTCCCCCGCGGGGAGGATGCTCATCCCGTCCCGCTCCACCAGGGTGATCAGGCTTTCACCCTGGAGGACGTTCCGGAAATCCTTAAGCAGGAGCCCGTCGAAGGCCGAGCCCGGGGAAATGTCGATGGTTCCCAGCTCGTAGGGGCTTCCGGCGAAGGACAGGATATTGCCCAGGGCCCCGTGTTCAATGGCGTCCAGGACGGACCGGGCCGCCTCCACATCGGGGTGGACAAAGAAATCGATCCCCATGGCCGGGGAAGCCGCCCCCTCTACCTGGGTTTGGAAATTCCGGCGTATGTATTCATCGTTTCGCACCCGGGCTATTTTGAGGAGCCCCGAATAGCGGGAGGCCAGGCCGCAGATGATCATGTTTACCTCGTCGGAATCGGTTACGCAGACCAGGGCGTCGGCCTTGGCGATTCCCGCCTCTTCCAGGGCGCTGATTGAATTGCCCTCATCCCGCAGGACCATGCAGTCCAGGCGGTTGGACACATGCCGGGCCCGTTCCTCATTGGCCTCGATGATGGCGATGTTGTGCTTTTCTTCTATCAAGTGGCGGGCCAGCTGGGTGCCCACCTGCCCCGCCCCCACAATGATGATACGCATTTATTGGTTAGTATAGCGCGGCGGGAAAGGTTTTGCCATGACTCACGGTAAGCCAGAGAAAAGGGCCTAATCCTGGACCGGTTTACCCGGCTCACCGGCTATAACCGGGAGTATGCTGTCTGGCTCCCGGCCAGGCGTCAGATTGCGGCGGGGGGGGGGGGGAACACCGTTAACTTCAAGGCCAAAAAGGGAGGGCGGCCCAAAAACAGGCCGGGCAAGCCTGTCTTTGGGCCGGCGGCCTCCCGATAAATCTGGCGGCCATAGCGCCCCCCCCCCGTCTATTGGGACGCGGGTCTATTTTGGAAGACCCCATTCAAGCCATCGCTTTTGGCGATGGTGTTGGCTACCCTTTTACCGCTCCGGCGGTTATGCCGGAAACAATTTTCCGGTTGAAAAAGATAAACAGCAAAAGCGGCGGGATAGTGATAAGCACCACATCGGCAAAGAGCAAATTCCAGGAACTCGCGTAACGGCCCATAAAATTGTAGAGGGTCAACTGCACGGTCGGGTTTTTTCCGCCGGGCAGAAAGTACAGGGGATTCACAAAGTCGTTAAAAATATTGACCGATGAGAGCACCACCACAGTGGCGGTGACCGGCAGCAGCAGGGGAAAAATAATCTGCGCAAACAGGCGGAGCGATCCGCAGCCGTCAACATAGGCGGCCTCCTCAATTTCGCGGGGAATGGAGGCGGTATAGCCCCGGTAGAGCATGGTGGTAAAGGGGATGTTCAGCGCAACCTCCACCAGGATCATGCCGAAGAGGGAACGGTAAATGCCGATCAGATCCATGACCCAGATCGTCGGCAGTATCGCAGGGGGCAGCATGAGTCCGGTGAGAATCAAAAAATTAATGCCGGTCATAAATTTGTTTGAAAGGCGCTGCATGATATAGCCGCCCAGGGCGCATACCGCAACCAGGAGCGCGATACTCCCCGCGGTGATCATCACGCTGTTCACAAATGCCCGCAGAATCATGTAATTCTGGGTTTGTATAACTTCAAGATAATTTTCAAAATGCAGAGCCTCAGGCAAATTCAGATTCAT
>JAIRPD010000112.1 GCA_031257195.1 Treponema sp.
TGATGGTGCGGCTGGCGTTGCTCCGCTCCCACAGACCGATGAGCCACAGGCCCGTAAAGCCCCGCCGGGACAACTCGTCCAGTTCTTCATCGGGGATCTGGTCAAGGCGGGTTATCTCCCTGCCGTATTTCTGGGAAAGCTGGAAGAGCCACACCAGCGCGCTTTTGGCTATAAGCACCGTCCGGGGCATCCACTCCTGGTCGGGGCTAAAACGCTCGTACTCGTTGTCCAGCCGTCCGTAGGTATAGGCTTCCTGGGGGCCGGGGCCGAAGAACACGGGTTTTTCTTCCTCTTTGATGACATCCAACCCCAACAGGAGCCGGCCCATAAACTTCCTAATAAGGAGGCCCCAGTGCCGGCGCATATAGTCAAGCTGGCCGGTCAAGGAATCCGGGGAGGCCAGCGCCGGGGCGCGGAGCAGATCCCACAGGTTCTGTCCAAAGGGGCCAAAGGTGGGGAGTTCCGCCAGGTGGGCCCGCAGCTCTTCGATGGCCTGGGGATACACCGTCTGTTCCTCCAGGCGCTGATCGTTAAAAAGGAAGGTGAAGGGCGCGAAGGCTGGGTTTAGATTTGCCAGGGCGAGGAGCAAGAGTTCTTCCAGCGACAGAGAACGGTTGCTTTCTCCGCCCTCTCCGCTCTCCAGGTAGGCTTCTACGGTGGCCTCCCCGGTATACACCGGCCTGGGGGGGAATTCGTTACCAAAGGTATGCAGCAGATGGCCTGTTTTATCGCCGCCCAGGTTGGAACCCAGTCGATCCAAGGCGGTCTCGAAGACATCACCCTGAACCTGTTCCCGATAGAGGCTCACCATAAAATGGAGGATCTCGTCGATAAGCCCCATGACGTAGAGCTGCCCAGCCTGAACCGGCTTGGCTCCGGGAGGCAGCTTGGCGTTGAATTGAGCGGTCAACGCTCGAACCTGCCGCATATCCGCCAGTACTACATTGCCGTTCAAGGCAAAGAGGCTCTTATCAAGCGCGTATTCATTCCGTATGTCCCGGAGGATGTGGAATTCCATAACCGCTTTCCGGGAAACGGCCCGAAAACCGGTTCCGGCATGAAGCGCGGCGGCGCAATTGGAAGGCGGTTTTTCAAAGGCCCCCAGGCTGATCTGTAACGTTTCCATAGGTTTTAAGTATAGTATGAAAATTTCAAAAACGCTATTTTTTTCTGAATAATGCGCTTATGCCGACGGCGGCGAAGATCCCGGTAAATCCCAGGGCGGCCCAGAAGAGGATCCGGGAAGGCGGGACCGCGGATTTGAGGGCCGCGAGCTTTGAGGAAAACGATACGGGGTTCAGATCGGCAATATCCGGCAGATCCTGCCAGGGAAGGCAGAGGGCCGCCAGGTTCAGGGCCAGGATCAGCATGGCGGCGCCGGCGGCGGCAAGAACGAAAATCAAGGCGGCCAGGCGGAACAACTCGTTCAGGCGGAGGGAAGGGAGTTCCCGAAGGTAATGGTTTTTCAGTTCGCCCCGCAAATCCCGGCAAAGCGCGCGGATTTTTTTCCAGAGCGGCGGGACGGCGCTTGATAAAAGCGCGATAACCAGGATGCCAAACGCCGTGAGCGCCCGCCCTACGGGAAGGCGGGACACGTTTTCCAGGTTGTAAAAGGTAAAATCCTTTGCCTGAACCCCCAGAGATTTAAGGCTGTTTTTTGCGTATCCTTCATTGATCCTTCCGGCGGAATCCAGCAGCGCCATGAGCGCGTCCGCCGTCCCCCCGCCGATAGAAGAAGGCGCGTAAATCCTGCAATGTTTGCGGTCCCCATCGTCTACCACGCCGGTGACAATCCAGGTTTCCCTATTTATATGCAGCCGGTTCCCCGCCGCCTTGACGCTGCCGAAGATCGTCCGGGCCGCCTCCTTGTTCAGCGCCGCCCGCCGTAGTTTTCCCTCCCAGGCTTGCTCTGAAAAAAAAGAACCGTCGAGCAGGGGGAAGCCCATGATAGAAAGCCAAGCGCTGTTGGTTCCGGTAAGAATGACGGGGTATTCCCCCGGTGAACCGGCCCGGGCTTGCGCGGCTTTTGCCGCCCGGGAAATCTCGTAGGTGATAAGAAACTCATTTTTGCAAAATTGTTCTATTTTGTTGATATTGATCTGGGGGGATGCAAGCGCCAAAGGCTCGACCAGGAGCAGATTCCGGTAATCCTTCCGCCAGATCATAAAAACCGGGACGCAGAGACCAGCCAGGGAAAGGAACAGCGGGACAGCGGCAATCAAACGTTTAGTTCTCAAAAAAATCCCCCGCGTTTTGTAGGGATACGGTGACGCCGGAAGCCAGAACCTTATTACTGGAACTGACCACCGGCTCAAAGAAGGTAATCCCCCGGATCACCGCCGTTTTCTCCCGGTCAGAATCCCCCGTAAAGATATTCAGCCGTTCCAGGTAATACTCATCCCCCATGATGCCCTTGCGCCGTTTTATCTGGTACACAAAATAGCCGTCGTTGTCCTGGTTCACGGCGCTGTTGGGAACCAGCGTAAAAGCGGCGGCGCTTTTCTTCTCGAAGGCGACCTCGAAGGTTTCCCCATCACTCACCTCTTCTGAGACAATGGAGATGCTCACGGTCTTGCCCTGGGCGGCGGGCTTAACCCTGGCCACCGTGCCCGTAAGGACGTGGGAAGTATTGCTCAGTTCGCAGGAGTCGCCGATGTTCACAAAATTGTTGTCTAGGGAAACGGAACATTCCACCGTAAATTCCTTCCCCGCGCCGATAGAAGCCAAAAGCGCGTTTTCCGGAAAATATTTTTTCCGTTCCGCCGGGAGCGAGATAAGAAAGCCGTCCACAGGGGAACGGATAAGCGCGTTCTCTTGGTAATCCCGGAGCAGTTCCCGCGCCGTTTCCTCGTTCAGGCGGAGGTTTTGGAGATCCGCGTTTTTTGCCGCGAGGGAAGCGCCCAGTTCTTCGGCTTCCGCCTCGTACTTGAAGAACAGGGATTTGAGGGCGTTTTCCGCGTTGGTCAGATCGCTCTGACTCGAAGCCCAGGGAAAGCCGAGCCGGATATTTTCCAGGGCAAGCCGGGCCTTACCGATCTCCAGGACGATAAGCCCCGCTTGACCGGAGAGGGCCGCCGCGCTTTCCTCGTCCCCGGCTCTGCCTGAGGCCAAGGCTTTCCTCACGCTTTCAAGCCGGGCGCGGGTGTTCTGTATATCCGCCTCAAGCTTGCTGATGTTATTCCGGGTTTCGGCGAGTTTCCGTTCCGCCTGGGGCAGGTCAAAGTCCATCGCAAAGAGGATTTGGCCTTTTGTCACGGTTTCGCCCTCTTTAACGTACACCCGGCCCACGACCCCCGCCGCCTGAGCGTAGAGGTTCTCTTTTTCCGTCCAGGAAGCGACACCGGAACTCAGTTCCAGCTTGGAAAGGCTCCCCCGTGACGGCCTAACCCCGGTTACCTTTGGCAGCGTGTAAGCGTAGAAGGTCTTTGAAAAGAAGAGGAGCAGGGCGAGAACGGCGATGATCAACACCCCGGCGGTTAGTTTGTTTCGTTTCATCATTTTACTCCTGAAAGTTCGATGCCCTTTTCCAGGTCTTTCTGTCCGGCAAACAGGAACCATACCGGCAAGAAGAGGTAGACGCAGGAAGCGGCGAAGATAAGTCCGGTTCGCCCATCGGCCAGGCGGGAAAGGTAGACGGAGAGCGGCTCCTTTCGGTAATCGTCTATGAAGATCACCGCTTGCTCCACCAGGTTCCAGTATTCGATGAAGGTGAGCATACAGAGGGCGGCAATGGCGGACTTGAGCTGGGGGGCGATGATAAAGAACAGGGTCTGCCAATTTCCGGCTCCGTCAATCAGAGCGGCGTCGAAATAGGCCTGGGGTATGGCCTTCATGCTTTGCCGCATGAGGAAGAAGGGAAACGGCGCGAAGATCCCCGGCAGGATGATGGCGAGGCTGCTCTTCTGTATCCCCAGGAGGGCGGCGACAATGTAGTTCGGCACCAGCACCGCCTGGAGGGGCATGAGCATCACCACCACGTACACCATGAAGAGCTTTTCCTTGCCCTTCCAGCCCCAGATCGTAAACCCATAGGCGCTGAGCAAGGCAACCGCCAGCGAAAGCGCGGTAACCGGCGCCGTGATTTTAAGGGAATTGAAGAGGAGTACCAGGAACGCCGGTTCCTTGACGAGTACCCCGGCGTACTGTTCCAGACTGACCGGGTTGGGGATAAGGAGCATTTTTTTAAATTTTTCCGTTATCCCCAAGGCAAGATCAAAGACGCTGATTTTTGAGGAATAGTGTACCCCTATCGACTGCTCCGTCATAAAAGAACCGGCGAAGGTAACGAGGAGGGGAAAGAGGAAGAGCCCTCCTAGGAATACGAGGACGATGATAACGCCCGTCGGGTTTTTCGTTGTTTTACGGTTTTTCATGCGGATACCTTCCGTTCCAATTTGAGGAGGAACTGGGTAAGGAGCGCGATGATGAACACCAGCGCGGCGGTTGCCGAGGTGAGCCGGGGGTAGTTCAGGGAAGCAAACATATTGTTCATAAAGTGCTGTAACGTATAGATGCTCTCGTGGGGATAGTTCCCGGTGATAAGGTATATCTCCCGGAAAATCTTGAAGGAGTTGATCACCGCCATGATCAGGGCCAGTACAACGGTGGGGAGCAGGCAAGGGAAGGTGATATGACAAAAGGTCTGCCACGGCGAGGCGTTATCCATCCAGGCGGCCTCGTAGTAGTCTTTGGGGATGTTCCCCAACCCCGAAAGGAACAGCACCATGTTGTAGCCGCAGTTTTTCCAGAGAAAGATGAGGATCATCACCGGCAGGGCCAGGGCGGAATCGAGCCAGTTGATCTTCGGGAGCCCCAGCGCCCGGAGAAGGCCGTTCAAGGCCCCATCAGTGGAGAACAGGGTTTTCCAGAAAAAGACCATAGAGCCCGAGGGGATCACCAAGGGGATAAGAAAGACCAGAGAAAACCATTCCCGGCCTTTAACGATTCGCCGCAGGAGCATGGCAAGGGCCAGGGAGACGGCCAGGTTGAGCGGGGCCGATATGCCGACGAAACGGGCCGTGTTCGAAAGGCCCAGAAGGTAGGCCCGGTTTTTGAAGAGTCCCGCAAAATTGGCGAACCCCACGAAAGATCCGCCCCGGGGCCTGTCCATAAAAGCGTACGCCATGGATAGGCCGAAGGGGATAATAAAGAAAGCCGCAAATCCCAGGAGCCCCGGCAGGGCGAAACCAAATCCCCGGCTAAAAAACCGCTTGTTTTCAACGCTCAACGTTCAACCCCCAAGCCGATTTCTACTCATTCAGGTAGAGATCCGTCTTGTTCTGCAAAACCTTGGCTACCGCTTCGGGCGAGCGGGAACCGTCCAGAAAATAGCGGGCCTCAGCGCTGATCATGTCGTCGATGGCGCTGTCCCTCAGTACGAGGGTGTTGATGGAATCCGACAAGGTCTCCACCGCTTCCCGGTACCGTTCCATCCGTCCCCGCATCTGATCGCTTAAAGGCCGGCCCGCTCCTCCCCTCATGGAACCGGAGAAGAGCGTCTCCGCCTTTTCCAGGCGGGCCTGATTGTTGAGGGGGAGTTCGCCGCTCGTAAAGGAGGTGGAAAGCTGAGCCTCCTTTTGAAGGAGGTACGTGAGGAAGGCCCAGGCGAGGGCCTTGTTTTTTGACTGGGCGCTGAGGCCGAAGGCTTTGCCATAGCTGAACGGCACGGCGCCGTCCGAGAGAGCGGCGATTCCGGCGATCTCGTCGTCATCGGTGACGCCCGCTACGCTGCCCGACTGGATCATCATCATCCGCATCTCCGTGCCCCGGGTAAATTGGGTGAGGAGGGAAATGTTTTCGTTGAGCTTGAAGAAGAAGCG
Organism: Treponema sp.; assembly: GCA_031257195.1. Taxonomy (GTDB): domain Bacteria; phylum Spirochaetota; class Spirochaetia; order Treponematales; family Breznakiellaceae; genus JAIRPD01. The sequence goes on from JAIRPD010000112.1 coordinate 5,820, forward strand.
ATCGGTGGGGGTCATGGCGACCATCTCCATCATCGCTTCCGGGTTATCCTGGCCCTTCGGGTCCGGGGGAAGGTAGCCCTTTTCCGCGTAGGTCTTGAGGGAATTGAGCATCCCGGTAAAGCCGCCGTCCAAGAAGTTCGCCTTTTTGTTTTCTAAGTCCGCGAATTTTCTGATGTTTTCATTCAGCATCTGCAGCCCCAGTCCCTGGAGGGTGGAGTTGAAAATTTTATATTCCCCCGAATAGAGGCTTTCCCCCAGGGCGAGGAGTTCAGCGCTGTTCCACGCCTTATCCGGCCCGAACTGTTCCGCCACTGCGGCGGGAACCAGGCGTGCGTCATAGGCGTAATACTTGAAGGTATACTCCAGGGGCAGGAACCACGTCCCGTTTTTATAGCGCAGGGCGTCCAAGATATTTTCCCGGTAGTCCTGGCGCTGAAAGCCCGGATCCGCGTCCATCCAGGGCTCCAGGTTTTCCAGGTTCTTATTTTGGACGAAGCGCTGGAGGGGCAGCACGTCCAGGGCGTAGAGATCCGCCCCGGTTCCGCTCATGAGGCCGGTGTTCACCCGGCTGACATAGTCCGCCCGGCCCTGGGGATCGTCCTGAACCTGAACCGACTGTATCCGGTTGGTTCCGGTTCCCCCCTCCCGGATTTCCGGCATAGCGGAGAAGGTTTCCACCTTGATTTTGGTTCCGGGGTTTTCCGCCTCGAAGCTCCGGGCAGCCTCTTCCAGGAAATTCCGGTAGCCCATGGTGTCATAGGCGGAGACGACTATCTCTCCCTCACGTTTTCCATCGAAGGATTCCGCGCCCGGGCTCCCCGTCCCGCCCTTCGCGCCGCCTTTTGCGCCGCAGCCCGTGAGCAACGCTAAAGCCGCCGCCGTAAAAATACAAAAAGTCCGCTTCATAAAAGCCTCCATAAGAGAAAAATGAGATTCATAACGATATAAAAATAGTTGATAAATCTGTAGCGAAACTGAACTTTCCCTGAAGTTTTCCTGAACTTGGCGCAGTTAATCGGCGGATAATTGTATTTACCGGAGTTTTTTCAAATGAAAAGAGGCTGTTAAAGGAGGCCCCATTCTTTATGGGCCATGACCGTTGAGGTCAGCTAAAACGAAAGAGGAATTCGCTTAATCTCCATGGGTTTAAGCGCTATGCCGCGCTGTTCAAAATAGACCTTGCCGCCTTCGGCACTGCCGGCGGCAATCCTGATGTCCGCCTCCTGGGGAGAGGAATAATGGTTGATCACAAAGAGCAGGCCCCTGCTGCCGTCCCGGAACAGGCTGGTCCAGATGTTGGGATTGCCGCACTCCACCAGGGGACGGGCTCCGGTTTCGCCCAGGACGCGGCGGAACATGGCCCGGTGGGAGGGGTAGCCGTAGGACCACTCCATGCCCAGCCACAAAATAAGGCCCCCGCCGGGGAAAGATTTTTTCCAGCCCAGCACCGTCCCCGCTTCCGCGCCAAAGCCGCTTACCGAGGGGCAGAGCAAGGCCGCGGCTTCCGCGCCGCCGGGAAGGCCGCAGCCGTAGAGGGCGCCGTTTATCATCACGTCCGGTTCGCCCAGGACTTCCAGCCGGGGGTTTGCCGCCTCAAGCCGTTCCGGGGGGGCCGCGCCGGCAAAGTCCCGCAGGATCCGGCAGGGGTTAAAGTTTTCATCCAACTCGGGAAAGACCGGGCCGATGACGAGTTTTCCGCCGCGCTTGACCAATTCCACCAGCCGCTCCTGTTTGTCCTTTGCCATGTTTGCCGATGACGCGATAAAGAGGGGCCGGGAAAGGTCTGCCAGGAATTCGTCGCCGGCAAGATCGACAAAGGCCGGGGCCAGGGAGGAACAGAAGGCGGCGGGGATGACGCCCTTTACTACAAAGCCCCAGGCCTGGGAGCCGGTAAAATGCCCGTCCTTTTCGCCGCCGGCATATCCGCTCCGTATCTGTTCCCAATCAAGGCCGATGTTGAAATCCGCATGACGCTCCGCCCCGGCAAGCCAGGGGTTGTCCTTCATAAAAAGGCCGAATTCTTTCTGCGCCTCGTACAGGGGGCGGATCTCCCCGTCCGCGCCGATACCCGCGCTGTAATCGTACACCGCCCCGGTGGTTCCCAGCCCGGGAGGATTGGGGCCGCCGGTAAAGATGTAATAGTTAAGGCCCTTCATGCCCAGGGCGAGGTTGAGGAAATAGCAGCACGCGGCGTCTTCTTTCAGGATAGGCGGCCAGGAGGAAAGGCTGCCGCCGGGCATTTCAAAGACCGTGGGCGGATAACCCATGAGGCGCAGCATTTCCAGGGAATAGAAAATCCGCGCCCCATACTGGGGGGTGGGATTGTTCTGGGCCCAGCTTTGGTTAAGGGTATAGTAATGATCCGAACCGAGGATAAAACCCTTTCCCATGCGGGCCGCGGTTTCCCGAAACAGGGCGTTGGATTCGGGATTGGGCGAATTGTGGACAATATCGCAATCAACGCCGTATTCCCGCATCCAGGCCCTGAGGGTATCGGCGTATTCCGCGATAGTTCCAAGGTAAAAATCCTGGTAATCCTTCAGGCGGCGGCGATCTTCGTCTGTTTTTCGCTGCCCGGTAAAAGGCTCCGCCCCGGCAAAAGAAGCAAAATCCGTTCCGTAGGCGCGGTTCATTTCTTCAGGGGAACCATAGCGGCCTTCCAGGAAGCGGGGATACCGGCCTCCCTCAACGCCTATTCCCATGGTCTCCCGGTTGTAGTCAAAGCCGCCGCTTAACCACATCTGTATCCCCGCCAGCTCGTTATCAACCTGGGCAAAGGCCGCCGGGCCGCCTTGGGAAACGCAGTACTTCGCGATGATAGGGCATACCCTGGCGTACCAGTTTTTCGCCTTTTCCAAAAACACCGGATGGAGGTACGAAACAACCGCGCCGCCGGGGTGGGTTTTCCCCTGTATATCCCGCAGCAAAGCCTGGGGATATTTGTGGATGATCCAGGGCGGAATCCCCGAATTGACCAGCTCGCTGTACACATAGGGCCCGGGCCGGACCAGCGCAAAAAGTTCCAGCTCGGCGCAGAGCCGCAGAAAGCCCTCCAGGTCCCGCTCCGGGGCGGCGTCAAAGAGAAACTTCCCTTCCTCCGGTTCGTGGAGTATCCAGGGGATATAGGTGGCCGCGCAGTTTCCGCCGGCC
>JAIRPD010000016.1 GCA_031257195.1 Treponema sp.
GGAGGCTCCCGAAAGTCCTCCGCCCTTTGATCCGGCGGAAATTATGGAACTGGAAAACCTGGGGGCCTGGAAACACTGGGCGGAATTTAACTTTGAAAAGCTGATCCTCCGGGCGAACCTGGAGCGGTCCGGCAATTACCCCCTGCCGCTGATTAAAGCCCTGGCCTTTGTCGGCGATCACTTTACCCAGGAGATCCATCTGGGGGACGCCGCGGAAAGCGCCCGGGTTTCGGAAGCCCACCTGAGCCGCCTTTTTAGCGAGCATCTCAAAATAAGTTTTTCCGACTACCTTACGGAACTCAGGATAAGCGAGGCGGAACGGCTTCTTAAAAAACCGGGGCTGACCGTTAAGGAAATCGCCTACGCCGTGGGCTACCAGGATCCCAACTACTTTAGCAAAAGTTTTAAGAAAATTAAGGGCCTTGTGCCCAGGGAGTCGCGAAAATGAGCGATGATAACAAAAAAGCGCTTTCCGTTCCGCCGGTTTCCCGCCTTTCGGCATGAGGCGTTCCGGCCCGGCGTTTTTCCGCCCGGCGGCGAAACAGATCATTGTGGACAGCGGTTTTTACGCGGGTAATGTGTTTGTGTTTTATGAGGGCGAGGGCGGTTATGGAATTACGGGTTCTTTTACCATTGGGGCCCGGGGGGATGTCGCGGAGGCCGCGGGAGGTTTTAACATGGAGGTATCCGGCGCCCCCACCACCACCGTTGGGGACTTAAACGCCTTCCTGAACAGCCGCTGGAACTCCGCGACCCGGATACTGTTTCATTTGTCCGCGGACGGCCAAACGCTGACCTGGGATTTGGACGGCAGTGAATTCGTAAAAAGGCCGTAAGCGCCCGGTGTAAACCGCTTATGCCGTGGTTATCCGGCGGTAGCGCTTTTTCCCCGCCCGGAGGATCAGCTCTCCCTGGCTGTTAAGCCGGGCGGCGGAAACCGCGGCCTTTACATCGGTAACCGCCTGGGGTTCGCCGTCTTCCCCGCCGACAAAGGCCCCGCCCTGTTCCACCAGGCGCCGGGCCTCGCTTTTTGTGGCGGCAAGCCCCGCGCTGGTAAAGAGATCCACGATGTTGAAGCCCGCCCCGTCAAAGGCGGCGCGGCTGAGCCGTACAGAGGGCATGGCGCTCTTGTCCCCTTCCGCGCCGCCGCCAAAAGCCGCTTTGGCCCCCGCCAGGGCCTTGTCCGCCTCTTCCCCGCCGTGGATAAGGGCGGTTACTTCCCAGGCCAGCCTTTCCTTGGCCTCGTTGGGGTTCCTGCCCGGGGCGCAGAGCGCCAAACATTCCTCTACGGAAAGAAACGTAAACATGAGGAGGAAACGCTTTACGTCGGCGTCCTGGACATTTCGCCAGTACTGAAAGAATTCGTAGGGACTGGTAATTGCGGGATCCAGGAAGATCGCCCCCTGTTCGGTTTTACCCATTTTCTTGCCGTCCGAGGTGGTAACCAGGGGAAAGGTCATGCCAAAAACCTCCACCCCCTCTACCCGGCGGATCAGGTCCGCGCCGGCGACAATGTTTCCCCATTGGTCATCGCCCCCAATTTGAAGCGTACAGCCATGGCGGCGGTACAGTTCCAGAAAGTCATAGCTTTGGAGGAGCTGGTAGTTGAATTCCAGGAAGGAAAGCCCTGTTTCCATGCGAAGTTTATAGGCCTCAAAACTGAGCATGCGGTTTACCGAGAAGTGGCTGCCTATTTCCCGGAGGAAATCAATGTAATTCAGTTCCGCCAGCCAGTCCTTGTTGTTGGCAAAGATCACCGGCCCGCCGTCCGGGGCCGGGGAAGGGCCCGGCCCGGCGTTCGTTGCGGGCCCCAGGAAGCGGCTCAACTGGGCCGTTATGGAGGCGGCGTTGGCGTCCAGGGTTTCGTAGCCGAGGATCTTTCGCGTTTCGGTCTTTCCCGAGGGGTCCCCGATCCGGGCGGTGCCGCCGCCGATGAGGGCTATCCCCCTCTGCCCCGCCGCCTTGAGGTGGCGGAAGGCGAAAAAGGGAACCATGTGGCCAATATGGAGGCTTGGCCCCGTAGGATCGCAGCCCACGTAAAAGGTTACGGGACCCCTGTCCATGGCGGCGGAAAGGCCCTCCGGGGCGGTACACTGGGCGAAAAACCCCCGTTCCTTGAGGTTCGCGAGTACGCTGTTCATGGGCTTGAGTATACCGGCAAAGCGAAAAAGAGGGAAGCGTTGGGGGGTAACAAAACAGGCGCTTTGTTGTTATACTAGGCGCATGCGAAGATTTTGGTGGGTTTTATTGACTTTTTCATTTGTTTCCGCCTGCGCCCAGACGCCGGTGGAGAAAGGCCCGGGGCAGATATCCGTACCGGTTCCGGGAGCAGGGGGCGGGTCCTCAATCAGCGCTTCCCCCCGGGACGCCGTTCCCGGCGGCAGGGCTAGAAGGACCCACCAATACCGGTTTGAAATTAACGCCCAGGGCATAGACTTTAGCCTTTTGATAAACGGACACCCGCTGCTGGTGGAAGAGGGGGGAAAGAAAACAAGTTCTTCGGTGGTTATCAACGACTGGATGATCTCCGGCGCCAACGAGGTTTCCATAAACATTGACTGGCCCATCGCCGCCAAGTTCAGCCCCGGAGCGGCCTCCGCCGCTTTTGCCCTTTACATGAATGAAACGGTCCTTAAAGAATTCCGCTGGCCCGCGCAGGGGGTTCCCGATGTGGAAGCGTCCTATCCCCACACGATCACCGACACGTTTAAGGCCGATGGTTTTCCCAGGACGCAAATAGAAAGGGCCGAACGGGTCAGATATTCCATGGGGATCTTCCCCCAGAACGATCAAACGGAAATCGCCTCCGTCATAGGGGAACTCCGCCTGGCCTTTACCGAAAAAAACATGCCGAAAATCGGCGACCTCTTTAAGGCCAAATACGCGGATCTCGCCGCGGCCCGGTTTAGTTCCCCCTCGGACATAAAGGGGGAAATGGACGCCTATTTTCTGGAACTGATGGAAAAAGAGGCCTACGCCGTCCGTCCCATGTCGGGGCGCTACAGCTTTTCCACCACCATGGACGACAAACTGGTGAGGGTGGTAATGGGCCGGCCCGCTACCCCCGAAGCGGCCCTGGGGATCACCTACCGGGAAGGGAGGAACAGCCGGCGCTACGATCTGGACCTGTACTTTGCCAAAATAGACGGCAAATGGGTAATCATAAGGTAGGTCCGGGGTGAGTATCTTTGAGGCGGTTCTGCTGGGAATAGTTCAGGGGATTACGGAATTTTTGCCCGTAAGCAGTTCGGGCCATTTGGTGCTGCTCCAGAAAATTATGAAGATCTCCGCCCCGGCCTTGTTTTTCGATACCCTGCTTCACTGCGGCACCCTGCTGGCCGTAATAGCGGCCCTGCGGGTGGAGATCTGGAACCTTATCCGCCGGCCCTTTCAGCGCGTTACGATCCTGCTTATCGTCGCCACGCTGGTAACGGTGGGGATCGCCCTGCTTTTTAAGGACCGCGTGGAGGAAGCCTTTGCCTCCGGCCGCTGGATTGGCTGGGCGTTCCTGGTAACCTCGCTGGGACTCTTTGTTTCCGAGTACCTTGCCCACCGTCCGGGAAATTCCCGGAACGACGCGGAGATGGACTACTTTGACGCGGTGCTGATCGGGGGCCTGCAGGGCATCGCGATCATCCCCGGGATCTCCCGGTCGGGCTTTACCCTGGCGGGGGCGCTGTCCCGCAAGCTGGAACGAAGCCTGGCGGCCACTTTTTCCTTCCTCCTTTCCGTGCCGGCGATCCTGGGCGCTTTGGCGCTGCAGATCAAGGAGCTGTACGATATTTCCCGTTTCCAGGCGGTCAATCCCGCCGCCGCGGGGGGCCTGATCAAGGGGATAAGTCTCGCCGCCATGGCCGCGGGAACCGGGGCGGCGGCGGTGGTGGGTTTTTGTTCGGTGCTGTTGATGCTCCGCATTGTCCGGGAACGGTCCGTCGCCATTTTTGGGATATATACCACCCTGCTGGGGATACTGGTTTTGCTGGATCAGCGGGTGTTTCACCTGGTGTTTTAGGGGCCGGCGCCCGGTTGTTCGCCGCGGGGCGGGCGGCGGGTTTACGCCCCCCAGACCCGGACCAGTTCCACCACCAGCCGGCAGGCGGTTTCCATATCCGATACCGAGGCCCATTCGGTAACGCTGTGAAAGTTCCGGCCCCCGGCGAAAATATTGGGGGTGGGTATCCCCATTTCGGTCAGGCGGGAACCATCGGTGCCCCCGCGGATGGGCTTGAGGGTGAACGCCACCCCGGCCCGGCGGGCGGCCTCTTCCAGCCTGGCCAGGACCTCCGGGCGGCGGGCGATGTTTTTCTTCATGTTATAGTACTGGACCTTTGACTCCACCCGCACCTGGCCGCCGGGAAACTGGGCTTCCACCGCCCGGGCAAAACTTTCCAGCGCCAGCGCCCGCTCCCTGGCCCGGTCCAGGTCAAAGTCCCGGATATACACTTCCAGTTCGGCCCGATCCAGGCCGCCGGAAATCTCCGTGGGACAATAGTAGCCGTAGTAGCCGTCGGTGGCCTCGGGACTTTCCGACCGGGGAAGCATCACGGCGAAGGCGGCGGCCATCAGGCAGGCGTTGGCCAGCGTCCCCCTGGCGTGGCCCAGGTGTATCACCCGGCCGGAAAAGAACACCCGGGCCTCGATGGCGTTGAAGCACTCCGCCTCCAGTTCCCCCAGAGGGCCGCCGTCCAGGGTGTAACAGGCCGCCAGCCCGCCCCCGCCCAGGAGGGCCCTTATTTGTTCCAGGGGAAAGAAGGGGAGCCCCTTGCCGGTTTCCTCGTCGGGAGAAAAGATAACCACCACCGGCCCGCGCCGTATTTCCCGGTGGGCCGTCAGGTATTCGGCGGCGGCCATGATCTCGGCGATCCCCGCTTTGTCGTCCGCCCCCAGGAGGGTGGTCCCGTCGGTATGGATGATCGACTTGCCCCTTTGGGCCGCCAGGCCGGGGTCCGTTTCCGGGTCCAGGACGGGAGGAGGGGCGGTTTCGGCGCCGCCGGGCGCGCGCCCGGGGAGGATGATTTTTTTGCCGTCATAGTTTGGCACCACCACGGGCTGTACATCTTTGCCGGACACATCCTGGGCGGTGTCCAGGTGGGCCAGGAAACCTATGGCGGGTTTGTCCTCCCCGGCGGCGCTGGGGGGGATCAGGGCGATCACATAGCAATGTTCGGTGATCTCCACCCCCGCCGCCCCCAGGGCCTTGAGCTCCTCCGCCAGAAGCCGGGCCAGTTCCCATTGGCCGGGGGTGGAGGGGGTTTCCTCACGGTGGCGGTCGCTGGTGGTCCACACGCGGACATAACGGAGAAACCGGGGGAGTATACGGGGGCTCAAATCTTCCATGGGTCAAGTATAGTAGAAACCCGGCTGCCCGTATACGCCGCGAAGGGGCAAAACTCCGCCGCGATCCCGCGAAGCGGGATCGCGGCGCGCCTTACTGAGCCACGAACCGGCCGTCGTTCGCCTCGCTGGCATTGCCCCGGGACCCCCGGTCTGGGGGTCCGCCCGGGAGGGAAGGTTTCCCTCGGTCGCGTACCCCGCGGAGGTGAGGATCGGCGTCCCCGCCAGCTTGAGGGGGGTAACGAGGGTAGCGGGATCCCCCGGGGGCAGCCAGACCCGGGCGGTCTCGTCCTTACGCCAGGCTACCCGGTGGTACTCGTCGTTACCGTCCTTAAAGACGGCCTCAAAGTAGTCCGCGCCCCCCAGGGCCAGGGCGGTGGTTAAGGACCGGGAGGGACCGCTGCCCCCCCGTGGAGGTTTTGATGACGAGGAGACGGCGGCCCTGGGCGTCGTACTGAACGGCGTCATCGGCCCCCCTAAGCCTGGGTGGGGTCCCACCCTGGAGGCTGGGGAGCCGTCCACCCTAGGGGCTGGGTGGGACCCCACCCTAAGCCTGGAGAGCCTCCCACCCTAAGGCCGGGGGGCCGGCCCCACCCTAAGGCCCGGTGGGACCCCACCCCAAGGGCTGGTGGGCGGCCACCGGGGGACTATACGGGGCGGTACTTTTCCCTGCGCCCCGGATCCGCTATACTGGGTTCACATGATAATTCCCGAATTTCCCGGCTTTATCCCGATCAGGTATGAACTGCGGACCGAGATGCATCCCCACCTGCCCATGACGGTGGACGGGGTTTCGGAATATACCTTTGCCAACCTGTACCTGTTCCGGCGGCGCTACCGGTACCGGGTGTCCCGGCTGCGGGACAAGGCCTTTATCATCTCCGGGGTTCAGCCCGCGGATCATGGGGAGGGGGGGGAAAAGACCTTTTTCTGTACCCCCTGCGCCCTGCCGGAGCGGGGGATTCTGGAGGACCTCTTCAAGACCCACGACTTTTGGAAGGGGATCCCCGACTCTATCCTTGCCTCCGGCAGGGACCGGCTGGAGGAATGGGGCCTGGCCTTTACCGAAGACCGGGACAATTTTGACTACCTCTACCTTCGCGGCGATCTGGCGGAGCTGCCGGGAAAGCGCTACCACAAGAAGCGGAACCTGGTCAGCCAGTTCCACCACGCCTATACCTCCGCGGACGGGACGCCCCGCTGGGAGGTCCGGCCCCTGACGGCGGAGCTGGTGCCCACCGCCCTGGAAATCCTGGAAAAGTGGCGGGACGAAAAGGGTTTTGACGGGGATTTTGCCGCCGCCTCGGAGGCCCTGGAAAAGTTTCAGGGGCTTTACCAAAGGGGCCTTGTTTTTTGGGTGGAGGGAAAGCCCGCCGCCTGGTGCCTGGGGGAGCGGCTGGCCCGGGGCCGGATGTTCGCCGTCCACTTTGAAAAGGCCCTGGAGGAATTTAAGGGGATATACCAGTTTGTGAATCAGTACTGCGCCGCTTCCCTGCCCGCCTACTACACCCATATCAACCGGGAACAGGACCTGGGGGACGAGGGGCTCCGGCAGGCCAAGCTGACCTACCGGCCCTGCGGTTTTGTGCGGAAGTTTACCGCCCTGGCGCGATAGGGGACCGTTATTTTGGCGAATTTACTTGACGCCGGGGGCGGTAAATTGTTATTTTCTAGTGTAGAAAAATGACTTTCCCTGCCAGAACAGGGGGGGGATTATAATAACAGGAATAGTAAGCGCGGCCTTGAAAACAAAAGACGAATTTACAGAAGACAGTGTGGAAACCGCGAAAATGGGGACCGGTGGCGCGGGTCAGGACCCTGAATGCAGGGATGGCCCGGCGGCGGATCATGGTTCCGGGGCGGTGGAGGCGGGCGGCGCTGGGGCCGCGGATGGTACGGAAGGGGAGGGCGCTGAAACCGCCGCCGGGGGCGGAAGGACGGAAGAAAGCGCCGCCGGCCCGGAGGCGGGCGGCCTGGCGGAGCGGGTCGCCGCCCTGGAGGCGGAGCTGGCGGCGGCCAACGACAACTACCTCCGCAAGGCGGCGGATTTCGAGAATTTCCGCAAGCGGAGAAACCAGGAAACGCAGAACGCCCTTGACTACGCCAACCAGGCTCTGCTTTTGGACCTGCTCTCCGTGATTGACGACTTTGAGCGGGCTATCAGGGCCGCCGAAACCCAGCGGGAAGCGGCGGGGGATGACGCGGGTCAAATCGCCGTCAGCTTTACCAGCCTGTACGAGGGGATCACCATGATCGAGAAAAACCTGGTTTCCCAGCTGGAAAATAAATGGGGCCTTAAGCGCTTTGATTCCGCGGGGGAGCCCTTTGACCCCAACCGGCACGAGGCCATCATGATGGAAAAATCCGCGGCCGTGGAAGAACCGGTGGTGGCCGAGGAATTTATCAAAGGCTACAGCCTGAAGGACAGGGTTATCCGCGCCGCCAAAGTAAAGGTGATTATGCCTGAGGCTAACGGTTAGAAAAAACAATTATATATCTGAAGGAGTGAAGTATGGGAAAGATTATAGGCATTGACCTGGGAACAACCAATTCCTGCGTGGCCGTCCTGGAAGGGGGCGAGCCGGTGGTGATTCAGAATTCAGAGGGAGGCCGTACCACCCCGTCTATTGTGGGCTTTACCAGCAAGGGTGAACGGGTGGTGGGCGCTCCCGCGAAGAATCAGATGATCACCAATCCCGAAAACACCGTGTATTCCATCAAGCGTTTCATGGGCCGCCGCTATTCGGAGGTGGGGAACGAAATGAAGCTGGTTCCCTACAAGGTCGCCGAACAGGGGGACGATGTGCGGGTGGACATTGACGGCAAAAAATACTCCCCCCAGGAGATCTCCGCTTTTGTGCTCCAGAAGATGAAAAAGACCGCCGAAGACTACCTGGGCGAGGCCGTTACCGACGCGGTGATCACCGTGCCGGCCTATTTTAACGACGCCCAGCGGCAGGCTACCAAAGACGCGGGAAAGATCGCCGGCCTGGAGGTTAAACGGATTATCAACGAACCCACCGCGGCGTCCCTGGCGTTTGGCTTTAACAAAGAGATGAAACAGGACAGGATGATCGCCGTTTACGACCTGGGGGGCGGCACCTTCGATGTTTCGATCCTGGAACTGGGGGAGGGGGTCTTTGAGGTTAAGTCCACCAACGGTGATACCCACCTGGGGGGGGATGACTTTGACCGGCGGGTCCAGGAATGGCTGATCACCGAATTCAAGAACGATACGGGGATAGATCTGGCCCAGGACCGCATGGCCCTGCAGCGCCTGCGGGAGGCGGCGGAGAAGGCGAAAATCGAGCTTTCCGCCATGCAGACCACGGAGATCAACCTGCCCTTTATTACCGCCGACCAGAGCGGCCCCAAACACCTGCAAAAGAGCCTCACCAGGGCCAAGTTTGAGCAGATGGTGTCGGACCTGCTGGAACGGTCCAAGGAACCCTGCAAGAAAGCCTTGGCCGACGCGGGGCTCAGCGCCGACGATATCCACGAGGTTATCCTGGTCGGCGGCTCAACCCGGATCCCCGCGGTGCAGCAGATTGTCAAAGAGCTGTTTAAAAAGGAACCCAACAAGGGGGTAAACCCCGATGAGGCGGTGGCCATTGGGGCGGCCATCCAGGGCAGCATTCTGGCGGGGGACGTAAAGGACGTGCTGCTCCTGGACGTAACGCCCCTTTCCCTGGGGATTGAAACCCTGGGGGGCGTGATGACCCGGCTGATTCCCCGGAATACCACCATTCCTACCCGAAAAAGCCAGATCTTTTCCACCGCCGCCGACGGCCAAACCGCGGTGTCGATTCAGGTTCTTCAAGGTGAGCGGGAGATGGCGAATCAGAACCGGGTCCTGGGCCGCTTTGATCTGGTGGGTATACCTCCCGCGCCCCGGGGGGTTCCCCAAATCGAGGTAACCTTTGACATAGACGCCAACGGCATAGTCCATGTAAGCGCCAAGGATCTGGGTACGGGCAAAGAACAGAAGATCCGTATAGAAAGTTCCAGCGGCCTTTCCGACTCGGAAATTGACCGCATGGTGAAAGAGGCGGAGCTTCACGCCGAAGAGGACAAGAAAGAGCGGGAAAGGGCGGAGGTTCGTAACGAGGCGGACTCGATGATCTACGGCGTGGAAAAGAACATCAAGGACCTGGGGGACAAGGTAGATCCCGCCGATAAGGCCAAGGTTGAGGAGGCCGCGGCCAATCTGAAACGGGCCCTGGAGGGGGGTGATATTCAGGCGATCAAGGACAAAACCGAAGCCCTAAAACAGGCCTCGTACAAGATTGCGGAGGAGATCTACAAACAGCAAGCCGCGCAACAGACGGCTCAGCCGGGCGCCGCCGGGGCGGGCGGCGGTCCTGGCGGGGGCGCCGGTCCTGATGTAGGGGGCGGCCCGGAGACAAAGAGCGCCGAAGACGCCGACTACGAAGTGGTGGATGATGATAAAAAATAGCCCCCCGGGGAAGTTTTTATAAAGGGCGGCATGGTGGCAAAGCGGGATTATTACGAGGTTCTGGGGGTACAGAAAAACGCCTCTAAAGATGACATAAAGAAGGCGTACCGTAAACTCGCCATTCAGTACCACCCCGACAAGAATCCCGGCAACAAGGAGGCGGAGGAAAAGTTCAAGGAGGCCACGGAGGCGTACGAAATTTTGGGAGACGACCAGAAGAAGGCCGCCTATGACCAGTTTGGCTTTGCCGGGGTGGACGGCATGGCGGGGCAGGGGGACTTTTCTCAGACCTTCCGGGGCTTTGAGGACATTTTTGGGGACTTCTCTGGAATTTTCGACACCTTTTTTGGCGGGGGAGGCCGCCGCTCCTCCGGGGCGGGGACGATCCGCCAGGGGGCCAACCTCCGCTATGATATTGAGATCCCCTTTAAGGACGCCGTGTTTGGTACCAAGGTGGAGATCCAGTATACCAAAAACGACGCCTGCCCCGCCTGCCAGGGTTCGGGGGCCGCCGGGGGGTCCGGGAAAAAGGTATGCCCCGTCTGCCAGGGCTCGGGCCAGGTCCGGCACAGCCAGGGCTTTTTCTCCGTGGCCTCCACCTGCCATAACTGCCGGGGGGAGGGCTACATCATCGAGCATCCCTGCAAGGACTGCGGCGGCGGCGGTACCCAGCGGAAGCGGCAGAAGATCATGGTTACGATCCCCCCGGGGGTAGAAAATGGCAAACGGGTGGTGATCCCCCGGCAGGGGGACGCGGGGCCCGGCGGCGGCCCCCCCGGAGACCTCTATGTGTTTATCAGAATTAAAGCCCACGAATTTTTTGAACGCCAGGACCTGGACCTGTACTGCGCCGTGCCCATCAGCGTAACCCAGGCGGCCCTGGGGGCGGATATTCACGTAAGCACCCTGGAAGGCAAAACCCTAAAGGTTAAAATTCCGCCGGGGACAGCCAATGGCAAACTTCTGCGCATCCGGGACGAGGGGGTTCCCTCCGGCGGGCGGCGCGGTTCCTTCTGGATCAAATTGGTGGTCAAGATCCCCGAAAAGCTTTCCAAGCGGGGCCGGGAACTCATGGAGGAACTGGCCAGGGTGGAGGGGGAAAACGATTCCCCCAAACCCATACCCCTTTCGGAAATGGCCGGCCAGTAATCCGCGGCTCACCGGTTCTCATTGTGTTTCCTTCCAGTTTATAATATAGTGATTTTATGGAAACGATCCTTAGCGCCTTTGGTGAACTGGTAAAATTAGCGTTGTCCCGGTCCAGGGCGGCGCCTAAGATTACGGAAGACACTGTGTTTCAGCCGGGAAACGCTGAAATCCGGCCCTTGCTGGATCAAATGGTGGAAACCCTGGCTCTGCCCGGCTCGGGGATCAGCGGTATGGAAAATCTCCGGGAACTCTACGGCCGCCTTAAAAAAGGGTGTCCCTGCCTTCTCCTGCCGGAACATTACGGCAACCTGGATCTTACCATGTTTGACTATTTTGTCCGCCGGGAAGAGGGGGGCGAGGAAATTGCCGATTCCCTGGCGGCCATTGCCGGGATGAAACACAACGAGGAAAATCCCGCGGTAGCGGCCTTTGCCAGCGCCTATACCCGGCTTTTAATTTACCCCAGCCGGTCTCTCCAGGGGCTGAATCCGGAAACAGACAAGGACGAGATTGCCCGCTGCGCCGCCATTAACCGCGCCTCTACCCGCACCCTCATTCGTATCAAAGAAAGGGGCCGCCTAATCCTGGTCTTTCCCTCCGGTACCCGCTACCGTCCCTGGGACCCTGAAAGCAAGCGGGGGGTTCGGGAGATCGACTCCTACCTGCGTCTCTTTGAGTATATGTGTCCCGTGTCTATCAACGGCCAGCTTCTGGTAATCCGCAGTGGTGAGATGATAGGCGATTATGTAAGCAAAGACCTGGTCCGCTTGACCGTGGGTCCCGTCATGTCCTGCGCCGAATTCAGGAATGAGGCGCGGGCCAGGGCCGAGGCGGCGGGGGTGGAGGACAAGAAGCAGGCCGTGGTAGACGCGGTGATGGCTCTTTTGGACAAGATGCATTGCGCCGCCGAAGCGGAGCGGCAGAAGCTGCTGGAAGAGGGGTACTGAAAAAGCGCCGCGGGGAAGCCGTTACCGGTATTCAATCCTGTAGGGAACCGCGTCTCCTCCGTGGGTGGACCGGATGCCCAGTTCCCGCAGTTTTACCTGTTCCGCCAGGGGCATGGGCGGCAGCCTGAGCTGGACGTTGAGTTTGGTTACGCCCGGCCCGATAACCAGGCGGGTTATCATGCCGGTGGTGTATACATACTCCCCATCATCTGCTTTTTGGTAATATTTGGTGGAGTCGCCAAGAAACATTGTGTAGGGTCTGCCGAGAAAATCGCCGCCGTCCAGGTTGCCGTTAAAGGTTATGGAGGACAGCGAGGAACAGCCTAAAAACGCGTCATCGCGTATTCTGGTGATGGTGCGGGGGATAGTGATGCTTTTGATGCCCGTGCAGCCCGCGAACATATCGGGGTAAATTTCCGTCACCTTGTCGTTAAAAACGAACTCTTGCAGCGACTTGCAGCCGCGAAAAACCGCCCCGAAATAGTAACTGTAGCCCCGCGACGTATACTTCGTGCCCAGGGCCGTTACGTTTTTGGGCAGGATGAACTTTTCAAAGCCCGTATTTGCGAACGCGCGGGGACCTATGGCCGTAAGGGAATCGGGCAGGTCGATAGAACGAAGGCTGACGCAGTTTTGAAAGGCCCCGACTCCGAGGCTCTGTTGTTCCGAATTAAAGGTAGTCTCTATTGA
>JAIRPD010000017.1 GCA_031257195.1 Treponema sp.
CCAATCGTCGCCAGGGTCTGGTTGGACCAGGAGAAGTAGCGCCAGATAATGTTAAAGTTCTTCGCGCTGGAAAGGGAGAACAGCACCAGCAGCACCCCCACCACAAACAGGGGAATCGACGCCATCAGCCGGTTCTTGACAGGCTTCTGGTCGAATTTCAGGGCGTCCGCGATGGTAAGCCGGGCGCTGCGGAACGCGGTATCCCCGGAGGTAATGGGGCAGGCCACCACCCCGAAGACGGCCAGGATACCGCCGATAAGGCCCATATACTCGGTGGACGCCTTGGTTACGATAACCGGCGCGGCCACCGCGGCCTCCTTTCCCACCACGTCAAAGTGCGCCATGGTAACGGCGGCCCAGATCATCGCAATCACGCCTTCCAGAATCATCGCCAGGTAGAAGACATTCCGGCCTTCCCGCTCGTTTTTCAGACAGCGCGCCATCATCGGCGACTGAGTAGCGTGGAAGCCCGAAAGGGCCCCGCATGCAATTGTGATAAACAGGAAGGGAAAGATATGCCCCATGATGTTGGTCCCCTTGTCGGGCCGGAGGTTGGTAAAGGAGAACTCGGGGATTTTGGCGATTTCGCCGGTGGCGAACATCATCACCGTAAGTCCCACGGCCATGATCAGGAGACAGGCCCCAAAGAAGGGGTAGATGCGGCCAATCAGCTTGTCGATGGGGAGCAGCGTGGCCAGCAGGTAGTACGCGATGATGGCGGCGATCACAATGTAATAGAAAGAAGCGCTGTCCGGGGCGAACATCGTCTTGAGAACCTGCGCCGGGGTGGTGACGAACACAACCCCCACGAAGATCAGCAATACGATGGAAAACACCCGCATGATGTAGAGAGGACCCTTCCCCAGGTACTTGCCGACGATCTCGGAGATGCTGGTGCCGTCGTTCCGCACCGACAACATCCCCACAAAGTAGTCGTGGACGGCCCCGGCGAAGATACAGCCAAAGACAATCCACGCGAAGGCCGCCGGGCCGAAGAGCGCGCCCGCGATGGCCCCAAAGATCGGCCCCGTGCCGGCGATGTTCAGGAGCTGGATAAGCGAGGCCTTTTTCCAGTCCATGGCCACAAAGTCAACCCCGTCGTTGATCCGCGTCGCCGGCGTGGCGGCTTCGGGCCGGATGGCGAAGACCTTTTCCGCGATCTTACCGTACACCAGGTAACCGACGATGAGCGCGGCGATTCCGATGATAAAAGAAATCATGGGATACCCCCATTCAAAATGAATAGAAACAGGTTAACAACCTGAAATAACTATACCATATCTCGCGGAATGGGTAAAGAAACCGCGCGAAAATGAACATCGGCCCCGGGGCGGGCGTTTAGTACATCCCCTCGGGGATGTACTAAACACTTCCTGGCCGTAGGCGCGCGATAAAATGAGCGCGTACCGCATGAATCGTTGATAGGCCTGGAGCCCATCAACGATTCATCAGCTGATCACCCGGGACACCAGTTCCCCCCAGGGGCCCTCCAGGTTGCCCTGTTTCCCCTTCTGGGCATTGGCTACCAGGTGGTGGTCTCGGCGAGCCTGGGGGATTACGAGGTTGAGGGCCCCACCGATTTAAGCGCCTTTAAGGTTCTTGGCGGCGCGGGCGCGGACTTTGCCCTGGGAGAACGGCTGTACCTGCGGACAACGCTGCTGGGGGGCTACCGTTTCAAAAGCAAATTCGAGAGCGATCTGGCGGATTTGATGGACAGCGGGGGCTCGACTCGGGGAGCAGGATGCCTATTACCGCGAACGTGAAAATCGCGGTAGGGTTTAAGTTCTAGGTAAAAACGGCGGAATTCACGGGGATCCCGCGAATTCCGCGAAACCCCTCCGGCGGGGGGCCTTCCTAAAGCCCAAAGATCCCCTTGGCGATGGAAAAATAAACCGCCAGGGACGCGCCGTCCACCACCGTGGTGATCAGGGGCGCCGCCATGATCGCCGGGTCTACCTTGAGGCGTTTCGCCACCATGGGAAGTACGCAGCCTATGGTTTTGGCGATGATAATCGTAATCACCAGGCTTAAGGTTACCGCGAGGCAAAGGCGGGCGCTTTTGCCGTACATAACGTAGATCCGCCCGTAGTTGACCAGCCCCAGTCCCAGGCCGCAGATCAGGGCTATGCAAATCTCCCGGCCCAGAACCCGCGGAACATCCCGGAGTTCTATTTCCCCCACCGCCATACCCCGGATCACCAGGGTAGAGGTTTGGGAACCGGCGTTGCCCCCGGTGTCCATCAGCATGGGGATAAACACCACCAGCATGGGCAGTACCGCCAGGGCGTCCTCGAACCCGGCGATGATGCTGCCCGTAAGGGTCGCGGAAAGCATGAGCAGCATCAGCCAGACAATGCGGTTTCGGGCCAGCTTGAGGATCGGGGTTTTCAGGTAGGGCTCGTCCGACGGGGTCAGGGCGGCCATCTTCTCAAAGTCCTCGGTGGCCTCCTCCTCAATAACTTCCACCACATCGTCCACGGTGATAATCCCCACCATGTGCTGGTCCTTGTCCACCACGGGAAGGGAAAGGAGCCCGTACTTTTTAAAAAGGTCCGCCGCCGCTTCCTGGTCGTCGGTGGTATGGGCAAAAACCACATTCCCGTCCATGATGTCGCCAATCCTTTTTTCCGGCTCCGCCAGCATCAGGTCCTTGGCGCTGACGGTTCCCACCAGAAGCCGGTCCCGCTTGATCACATAGCTGGTGTAGATCGTTTCTTTGTTGATCCCAATCTTCCTGATGTGGTTAAAGGCCTCCGCCACGGTTTGGTTTTCCCGGAGTTCCACGTATTCCGGGGTCATAATGCTCCCCGCGGAATCCTCCGGGTACTGAAGGATCTGGTTGATCAGTTTGCGCTTTCCCGCGGGCACCCTCTGCAGCACCCGGTTCACCACGTCCGCGGGCATTTCCTCCAGCGCGTCCACGGCGTCGTCGATAAAAAGCTGGTTGATAATGTCGCTCAGTTCGTTTTCCGTTAAGGCTTCCACAATCACCTGCTGTTCTTCCGGCTCAAGATAGGCGAAAACCTCCGCGGCGATGTTCTTGGGCAGAATCCGGAAAATCCGCGGAACCTTCTCTTTATTAAGGCGCTCGAACAGGGCCGCGATATCTATGGCGTTCATCCCGCCGAACCGGGAACACAGCTCCCCCACCGGGATACGCTCCTGGTTAATCCGCGCGAGGATCTTTTCAAGTAAAAGGGCTTTTTCTTCGTCCATGGGTCTCTCCTTCAGCCCCACAGACAAGAACCTTATGGACGGATTCCGGCTACAGGGGCGGTAACTGGGTTTCTAGGCGGGGGGCGTAAACTACCGCCCCCGTCTGAATCAGACATGGTTTCCTCCTGTAGAAAAAAATATTTACATGGCACATACTAATGGAACGGAAACAATTATGCAAGACCCTAACAGATTAATCGACATTCGCAGCGACACCGTTACCCTTCCCACGGCGGCGATGCGAAAGGCCATGGCGGAGGCGGAAGTGGGGGACGACGTCTACGGCGACGATCCCACGGTAAACCGGCTGGAAAAGCTGGGGGCGGAACTGCTGGGCAAGGAGGCGGCCCTGTTTGTCCCCTCCGGCACCTTTGGGAATCAGCTGGCCCTCTTTACCTGGTGCCCCCGGGGCACGGAGGTGTTTTTGGGGGAGGAGTGCCACATTATCCAGCACGAAGCCGGGGCGGCCTCGGTGATCGCCGGGGTACAGACCCGGCCCATCCCCGCCCCGGATGGGATCCTGGCCCCGGAGGCCCTGGCCGCCCGGCTGCGGAAGCGGGACCTCCACTACCCCGCCGCGTCCCTGATCGCCCTGGAAAACGCCCACTCCCTGGGCCGGGCGGTGCCTCTTTCCGCCATGGACGCCGTCCATGCCCTGGCCCGGGAATGGAACCTGCCCGTCCACCTGGACGGCGCGCGGATCTTCAACGCCGCCGCCGCCCTGGGTTCCACCGCGGAGGAGATCGCCCGCCGGGCCGATTCGGTGATGTTCTGCCTTTCCAAGGGCCTTTGCGCCCCGGTGGGATCCCTCCTGGCGGGCTCCGCGGAGTTCGTAACCGAGGCCCGGTACAAGCGAAAGATCCTGGGCGGCGGCATGCGCCAGGCGGGAATCCTGGCGGCGGCGGGAATCCTCGCCCTCACCGAGCAGGCGCCCCTGGTGGCGGAAGACCACCGCCGGGCCCGGGAACTGGAAAAGGCCCTGGGGGAGATCCCCGGCCTTGAGGTGGAGCCGGGGAACGTGAACATGGTCTTCTTCCGCTGGGAAGGGGCGGGAAGCCCCGCCGCCGCCGAGGCGGTAACCAAGGCCTTCCGCCGCCGGAAAATCGTCATCAACCCCCCGGAACCGATCCGCCCCCGGCGCGAACCCGAGGAAGACCCTCCCCCGGTAACGGGGCTCTTCCGTTTTGTAACCCACCACTGGATTGGGGACGAGGAGCTGGCGGCGATCATCGAGGCGGCCCGCTCGACCTTTGGCGAGGCCCTATGAAGGGAGTTTCCGCGAAGGAGGCCGCCCTGTACCAGCGGCGGCGGGAAAAAGTATACGACTGGATGGCCCGGGAAGGGGTAAGCATGGTCATGCTGGAAGACGCCGAGGGCCGCCGGGACTCAAACCTCCGCTGGCTTAGCGGGCAGCCCGGGGACGCCCTGCTTTTTTTGTCCGTGGAACGAAAAGCCTTTCTCGCGCCCTGGGACATCAACCTGGCCCAGCTGTACGCCAACGCGGACTACCTGCGGCCCTACGCCGAATTTGAGCGGCGGCCCATACCGGCCTGCGAAAAAGCGGCGGCCCTGTTCAAGATCCCCCGGAATTCACAGATAGAGATTCCCCCGGTTACGCCCTACCCCCGGTTCCTCCGCTTCCTTGAGGCCCTGGGGGATTACGACGTGATCTGCCGGGAAGAGGGAGGGCTGGCCGTAACCCTGGAACAGATGAGGGCGGTCAAGGACGAGGAGGAAATCCGAATCTACCGCCAGGCCTCGGCGATCACCGACGAGCTTATTGAGCTTTTGGAAAAAAACCTCCGGGGGGGAAAGATCAAAACCGAGTACGACGCGGTCCAGCTTATTGACGGTGAATGCCGAAAGCGGGGCTGCGAGGGGACGGGTTTTGAAACCCTGGCGGCGGGGCCGGAGCGGAGCTTCGCGATCCACGCCTTCCCCCCCTCTACCACGGCGCCCTTTGGTTCCCGGGGGCTTTCCATCCTTGATTTTGGTATCCGCTACCGGGGCTACACCACCGACGTAACCCTGACCGTGGCCGCCGGGCCCAGCCGGGCCCAGGAACAGCTTATCGCCCTCATCGAAAAGGCCTACAAGCTGGCCCTGGGGATGGCCCAGCCCGGCGCGCCCTCCCTGGACATCGCCGCGGCGGTGGACGCCCTCTTTGCCCGGTCCAGCAAAACCATGCCCCACGCCCTGGGCCACGGCATCGGCCTGGACCC
The DNA here is from genome assembly GCA_031257195.1 of Treponema sp. GTDB lineage: Bacteria > Spirochaetota > Spirochaetia > Treponematales > Breznakiellaceae > JAIRPD01. Next base: position 5,439 of record JAIRPD010000017.1, read on the forward strand.
CCACGAAGCCCCGGCCCTGCGAAACCGGGGGGACAACACCTGGGTTCTGGCGCCGGGGATGGTGATCACCCTGGAGCCGGGGCTTTACGCCCCCAACCTGGGCGGCTGCCGGCTGGAAAACGACGTACTAATTACGGAACAGGGACCGGAGGCGTTGACCGCCTCGCGGATCATCCGGCTCTAGACCCGGCGGCCGTTTACCGGGGCGGCTTCACCCGGGCTTAGTGAAGGTCTACACATAGACTGAGTGGAGGTTCACACATAGGCCGGGTGAAGGTTCACACATAGACTGGGTGGAGGATTACACACGGGCCGGGTGAAGCGTCACACATAGGCCATGGCAGGATGCTGCCCTAGGCTAGGGCAGCACCCTGCCCTAATAGCATGGCAGGGCCGTGAAGGTAAAGGTAATACGGGTAGTGTCGGCGGCGACGGAGGTAGCGCCGCCGCCGCCGGGGAGTCATGGCAAAACCGGCCGCGGCCGGGCCGCGCAAGCTCAATCCTGACGGGGCCCGGAGGGTTCCTCCGCCCCGGCGGCGCCTTCCACCGGGTTCCAGGGGGAGGCGGAAACCCCTTCCCTCAGCCGCCGCCGCCGATCCGTTTCCGCCCGGGCGTTTTCCTCCGCCGTCAGCCGGCGAATCTCTTCCGCGGCGGCCGCTTCCCGGTCCTCCGCCGGGGCCGGGGGGGAGGAACCCTCTGCCGTCTGCCGCCGCCGCCGGTCCGCGTCCATCCGGGCGTTTTCCCCCGCCGTCAGCCGGCGGATTTCCTCCGCGGCGGCCTCTTCCCGGATCAGGCCCATCAACTGTTCTATCTGGGGCCGTTTGGCGGAATCCGGGGCCAGGACCAGGTAGCGCTCGTAATCCTGCAGGGCGTCCCGAAGGGTCCCGGCTTTTACCCTGCTGTTGGCCCGGTTCAGGTACGCGGGGGCGTAGGCGGGGTCCGCCTTGATCGCCTGGGTGTAGAACTGTTCGGCGGTACCGGCGCTGCCCTTTCGGAAGTACGCGTTTCCCAGGTTGCAGGCGATAAGGGCCGTCTGTTCCCCTCCCCCGGGAAGGATCTCCCGGTACACCGCGATGGCTTCGTCGAGTTTTCCCAGTTGTTCGTAGCACATGGCCAGGTACAGGGCGGTTTCCAGATGGGTCCGATCCTCCGCGAAGGCCCGCTCCAGGTAGGGGAGGGCCTCCTGGGGTTTGTCGCGGATAAAAAGGTCCTCCCCCTGCTTGTAATCGTCCTGGGCGTGGAGGGGAAGCCCCGGCGCGCAAAAAGCCGCGGCCAGTACCAGGACGGCGATTATTTTGACCCCTGGCGTACCTGTTTTACCCCGAATCCTCACCTGGGTTTTCAACCAATCCCTCCGGCCTTGTCCCCGGTTTGACAGAGACGGCTCTTGCGGTTATTATAAAGGAAAACATGGCCCAGGATGTAACTGCCCTTTCCCCTGCCCCAGGCGCGGTTTGCCTTATCTGTTTTATCGTCATCTTTTCCCCGTTACCTGAGGGGGAAGATTACGGCGGGGTTCACGATCCATGAAGATCCTCTGCCTGGCCGACCAAATAGACCCCCTGGTGTACTCCTCCAGGATCAAAACCCGCTACCGGGATGTGGATATGGTCCTTTCCGCGGGGGATCTGCCCCTGGAATACCTGGACTTTGTGGTATCCAGCCTGAACTGCCCCCTGCTTTTTGTGTTTGGCAATCACCACATAGACGAATACTACGCTTACAGAAAAAACAGCGCCGCGGCGGGGATTATCCATGTGGGCCACTCGGTGCGGGAGGAGGGGGGGCTGATCATCGCCGGCCTGGGGGGGTCCATGAGGTACAACCAGGGGGGTAACCAGTTTACCGAGCGCCAGATGACCCTGGAGATATGGCGGCTCTTTCCCCGGCTGCTTTGGAACCGGATCTTCCGGGGCCGCTGGCTGGACATACTCCTGACCCACGCCTCCCCCTGGGGCATCCACGACAAAAGCGACCCCTGTCACCGGGGGTTTAAGTGCTTTCTGTGGTTCATGCGGTTCTTCAAGCCCCGCTACCTGATCCACGGGCATATTCATCTTTACGATCTGTCCAGCGTACGAACCACGGTGTACGAAAAAACCACGGTGATCAACGCCTACGGCCAGTATCTTATCAGTATGGAAAAGACGGAAAAAAACCATGGAAGCGATTAAACGTCAGGCGGCGGAGGATTTTTCCCGGGCCCGGACCAGGGAGGTCCTTACCCGGATTATGCACTTTATGAATCCGGGGAGGGACAATCTTCTTTCCCTGGAGGATGTGAGGAATATCCTTAAACCCCAGGGGGAAAGCTACAAGGGTATGCGGGTGGTGCCGATTAAGCTTATCGTGGGAAGCGAGGGACGGTACCGGGACTTTAACAAGTACTTTCTTCCCCGGCGGGATTACCTCCGGCTCCGGTGGGAAAAGGTGGATCAGGCCCGGCTGAGCGACATCACCCTGCCCCCCATACAGCTCTACGAAATCGGCGGGGTTTACTTTGTCCGGGACGGGAACCACCGGGTTTCGGTGGCCAAAACCCAGGGTACTGAGCAGATAGACGCGGAGGTAACCAGCCTTTCCACGGAGGTCAGGATTTCTCCCCAGATGACCATTGGGGAGTTAAAGGCGGCGCTGCTGGCCTATGAAAAGCGGGTTTTTTACGAAAAAACGAACTTCAAGGAACTTACCGGCCAGGGGGACCTGGACTTTACCAACCCCGGCCGTTACGATCTGATTTACCAGCATATCCTGGATCACAAGTACTACCTTAACCTTTCCCAAGCGGGGGAGCTTCCCTTTTCCCAGGCCCTGGTTTCCTGGTACAGCGGCGTCTACCAGCCCATAGTCAACATCATCAATGAAGAAAACCTGACCGGCCTCTTTCCCCAAAGGACCCCCAGCGATCTCTATGTGTGGATCGTCAAGTACTGGGACCTGCTTAAAAAGAAGTACGGGCTCCACTACGCCCTGTCCGACGCGGTCCGGGATTTTAGCAGCCGCTACGGCGGCGTCAGGGTTACGCCCCTGCGCTTGATTAAATCCCTGTGGACCGCTATCTTTGGGAAGGGCCGGAACTCCCCCTAGGAGGCAGTCATGTCTATTCTTTCTATCCAGTCCCATGTGGTGTACGGCCACGCGGGGAACAGCGCCGCGGTTTTTCCCCTCCAGCGCCTGGGCCGGGAAGTGTGGGCCGTGAATACCGTGGAATTTTCCAACCATACCGGGTACAAGTCCTGGCGGGGAGAAGCCCTCAGCCCCCGCCTGGTGGAGGAGCTGGTTCTGGGTCTGGAGGAACGGGGGGTACTCAAGGACTGCCAGGCGGCGCTTTCCGGCTACCTGGGCGACCCCGCCGCGGGCAGGGCGATTATCGGGGCGGTAAAGCGGGTCCGCTCCCAGGCCCCGGACGCACTCTACTGCTGCGACCCGGTGATGGGGGATACGGGAGGGGGGTTTTACGTAAAACCGGAGATTCCCGGGATCTTCAGAAACGAGGTGATTCCCCTGGCGGACATGGTAACCCCCAACCAGTTTGAGCTGGAGGTCCTGACGGGCAGGTCCGTACAGACCCTGGGGGATGTTCTTTCCGCGGTAAGGGAACTCCACGCCGCGGGCCCCCGGATTGTCCTGGTAACAAGCCTTAAAACAAAGGACCAGCCTGTGGGGGAGCCCGTTATAGGGATGCTGGCCTCCGACGGAAACGAGGCGTACCGGATCAGTACACCGGAACTGCGGTTTGAGCGCGCCGGTTCCATGGCGGGCGCGGGGGACCTGACCGCCGCGGTTTTCCTTTCCCGCTACCTGGAAACGGGGGACCTTAAGCGGACCCTGGAACTGACCGCCGGGTCGGTCTACGGGGTCATGGAAGCCACCTGCCGGGCGAAGAGCCGGGAACTGCTCCTGATCGCCGCCCAGGACAAGATTGCCAACCCCGGCGGCCCGGGAACGCCGGACCGGGACGGCGCGCCGGGCGTCCCTTTCCGGGCGGAAAAACTGTAAGATGCGGGAGGACGCGTTCCATAAAGCGCCTTACCGCCGCTTTATGGAATTCATCGCCCCCCGGGCGGACCGTTTTGCCCTGCTCTGTTCCATCCTGGAGGAATGTTCCCTGTGCCGGTGGATTCTGGAGATCGCCGGAAAACGCCACATCGCCGTAGGCGGCGGGGCCGCGGTGATCCCCAGCCTGGGAAAAGGGCCGGGAAGCGGCCCCGGCCAGCCGGCCCTTATCTTTACCGCCCACTACGACCGGGTTCCCAACAGTCCCGGGGCCAACGACAACGGGGCGGCGGTGTTCCAGCTTGTGGAAACCGCCGCTTCCTTTCGGCGGGATGGCGGGCCGTTGTTTATCTTTACCGACGGGGAAGAGCTTTCCGGGGGCGAAAGCCTGCGGAACCAGGGTTCCTACACCCTGGGGCTGTACCTTAAGGAAAACGGCCTGGGGGACGCCCGGATCTTTACCTTTGACGCCTGTGGAACCGGGGATACCCTGATCATCTCCACCGCGGCGGACCAGCTTTTAAAAAACGAGACCGGCCTGGGCGCGGAAATAGTCCGCCGCCGGGTACAGACCCTCCGGGACGAGGCCTTTAAAGCGGCCCGGGCGGCCAGGCTGGAAAAGGTACAGACCCTGCCCACCCCTTTTTCCGAGGACGCGGGCTTCCTCCGGGCGGGCCTGGCGGCCCAGACCATCACCGCGCTGCCCCAAAACGAGGCCGCCGCCTTTTCCAGCCTGGTCCGGCGCGGGGGAACCGGGGCGGCGCTTTCCCGGGACTGGGCCGCCACTCCCCCCGGGGACCGGGAGCGCGTCCCCGAAACCTGGCGCAGCCTTAACGGCCCCGGGGACAGCTTTTCCCGGCTTACCCCGGAACACTGGAAGGGGATGGTGGACTTTGCCAAAGCGCTGGGCGCGCCGAAGGGCCGCGGCTGTTTAACCGCAAGGGCGTAGGGCTTGCGCGATTTTTCCCTGCCCGCTACACTATCCCCATGTTCCTGGGCAGACTTGACCGCAAGGCAACCCACCCCCATCGCCCACACGGGAGTTCGCCGCGGGCAAACTCCAAGCTAAAAATCGCGAAGCGATTTTTAGCAACCCACGGCTCACGGCTCACGGCTCACGGCTCACGGCTCACGGCTCACGGCTCACGGCTCACGGCTCACGGCTCACGGCTCACGGCTCACGGCTCACGGCTCATTATACTCCGCGTAAACGACAGCGTGTCAAGTACCTAACGTCCCAGTCCCCGCTCGTTAAGCGAACACTCCCATCATCATTTCCCCACAAAATTTCCCCGCAAAAGGAGTACCCATGGCTTCAATCATTGACAACGCCAAAGAAGCGCGGCGCCGCATCCGGGCGCGGCTCTACCCCAACTACCTGCCCGGCGTGGAGGGCGGGTACATCGCCCGCGCCACCGGGTTTCCGGGGCCTTCAAGGACGCCTTGGAACACTGGGACCCAAAGAAACACCCCGTCAAGTTCAGCTTCCAGGTCCTCAACCCCCCGCGGGACATTATCTCCCATATCGAGGTGTACTCTGTGGACGCGGCCAACCCGGCGGTCCGGGAAAAAGCGCCCGGCAACCTGGCGGAGAACACCGCGGGCAAGATTATCGGGAAGATCCCGGCGCTGGCCCCGGGCAAGTGGAAGGTGGTAACCCGGTACTCCTCCGGCGGCGGCGCCACCAAAGAGCCGCGGACCGTCGAATTCGCCCATGAGTTGACGGTGTCCAAGCGATGGTTTCAGCCTGGAACCGGGTACGGTTCTAGCCTGGAACCGGGAGTGGTTCCAGCTTAGAACCGGGGACGGTTCCAGCCTGGAACCGAAGGCGGTTTCAGGCTGGAACAGAGAGCGGTTCTAGTCCGCAACCGGAGCGATAGGAAACACAAAAAGCGTAAGGAGATGAACATGAAAAAGACATTTGCCGCGATTATGCTGATTGTGGCGCTTGCGGGGGCCGCGTCCGGGCAGGCCTATTGGAAGGGCAACGGCGGCAAGGGACAGAGCGTCGCCGTGCTGGTGCCGGAAGGCAGGGGCTTGAGCGCGGACGAGGCGTACCTCCCGACGCTCGTGCAGGGCGTGTTCGTGGGCGATTTTTCCAAGTATTCGGCGATGTCCATACTGGACCGGCAGAATCTGGAAAAGGTGCTGCGGGAAACCGAAAGCGGCATCTACGAGTCGCAGTCCGACTTTATCGAACTGGGCAAAATCACCAAGACAAGCCTGCTGCTTTCGGGGAGCGTTACCAAGACCAAGACCGCCTACACCTTTTCCATCGCCGTTACGGACACCCAAAGCGGGCAGAC
>JAIRPD010000107.1 GCA_031257195.1 Treponema sp.
GCGATCCTCATGGCCGGCGAGCTGGGAAAACTTCTGCGGGAAAGCGGTATGCGGCTGCCCTGCCATGTGGTGGTTACCAAACTCGACATGGTGAGCGGTTTTCAGGAATACGCCCAAGCCTTTACCAAGGCGGCCTTTGGCGGAGAGCTGCGGCATCAGATTCTGGGCTTTGAGAGCGATTCGGATCAGTTCGACGAAGAGTCCTTTAAGCGGTTCTGGGAAAAATTCTATGAACGGCTGCGTTCCGGTTCAAAACAGCTCTTGTTTTCCGCCGGGGACGGGGAGGCCGTCGGAAGCCGCATGGATCTGGCGGGGAAGATATGGCTCTTCCCCGATAACGCCGCCGCCCTTTACGATAACCTTAAAATCTACCTGGAAGCCCTCTTTGGGGAAGACAATTTTCACGGCACGGGGAATACCGTCTTTGAGGGGGTCTACTTTAGTTCAGGTAAAGATATGGGCGTTTCTTTCAGCCCCGGTGTCGCCGCCCTGGCGGAACGGAACACCGACGACGTGCTTATTCCCGTATTCAATCCCGCCGCCGCGGCGGACCATGTTCCGGAGCAGGGGACCGCGCCGGACGCTTCCTCGACCGCCCTGGTGGTGGTGAATACCACCCGGGCGCTCATCGCCCCTTATCTGGAAAAGACCCGGATGCTGCACGGGTACTTTATCCGGGACCTGCTGCACAAGCGGATCCTCGTTCCCTCCCCCCGCGCGGAATTTGTCAGGAAGGAGGCCATGCGCCGCCATATCCCCCAGTACCTCCTCTGCGCGATCATGGTATCCCTGGGGATATGCTGGCTTTCCGGCGCGATCTTCAAGACCGGCGCCCTGCGGGTATCCCTGGTACAGGCGGAATCGTTCTACGGCTGGCTTGATTCCCTGTTGATCGGGGGCGGCCCCTTCCGCTCGCCCCTGATAAAAGAAACGGAGGATCACCGCTTTGTCCTGGACAACAGTCCCCTGGAAGGCGAGGCCCTTTCGTCCAGGCTCCAGTTCTATTACAACGCCCTGAATTACCGGGACCTCAAGATACCCGTCCCCGTAGGCTTCAAACTGTCCAGCGCCCTGATTTTCGGCTTTGACCGGAACATGGGTTTCCGCCAAAAGGCTTTTATCGCGAACCAGCTTCACAAGAGCATGGTCAGGATTCCGGTGATTAAGAACGCCGGGAGCCGGCTTACTGAGGGGGTTGATACCCAGATCCTTGACAGCGGCGCGAGGGACGTTATTGTGTCATTGGTGTCCCTCGACGAGATTCAGGGGCTGGACTTTGCCAAATTTTTCGCGTCTCCAAAGTTCAAACTGGACGCCATGATCCGTTACCTGATACCGGACATATCCAACGACACAATGGCGCTGTTAAACAACTATCTGCCCAAATACGACCGTCCCGGCGCGTTTCAAATGGACACCGATTACATCTATTCCGAAGGGTACCGGAGGGCGAAACAGGCGGGGCTGGACACCGTGCTTGCCGCCTGGAAAAGGGACGAGGTCTATCCCGGTTCGATCTACGGCAGGATACGGCTCCTGGTTTCCATCTCGGAGGATATCGCCGGAAATTACCGCGATATTCTGGACGCGCTTAACCGGATAAACAATATCGCTTCCCTTGAGGGGGTTCAGGACGCGGTTTACGAGTGGCAAAGCCTTACGGGCCGCTTCAAAGACCTCGCCGTCCGGGGCCGCGCCGCGTTTGAGGAAGTACGGCTCCTGATGAAGGCGGCCCACATTCCCCTGGCCTTTGAAAACGCCCTGCCTGTAATAAATACCGCCGCGGCCAAAGGAACCGGCGGCCTGTCCGGGTTTCTTAAAAAACCGGCCCCGGACGCCTTTGGCGATAATCTTATCAATAACTATCTCTTTAACGATATGGTCATAAGCTACGCCGTCCGGGAATATACCCGGTTCTTCGATGAAGACATGGAATTCGTCAAGGGCAAAACAAGCGGCGGCGGAAGCGGCGTTTTGGGGCAGATCACCGCGGAGCGGAATGTCTTCTCGCGGAATTTGAACCGGGAAGTGGAAGACCTTAAACAGCGCGCCGGGGTCCTGCAAAACGACGCGTTCCTCTCTCAAAAGGTGGACGACAAGCCTGATTCGCCGTCCCTCTTCATGGTTGCCGAGCGGATAATCAACCTCGCTTCGGATATACCGGTTCCCCGGCGGGAGACCATGCAAAACGCCGGCTTTGACACAAGCTGGCGGCAGGGGCAGGATATCATCAAGGCGGCCCAGGACGCCTTTGAGTCCTTTGTCAAGCCATATCTTGAAAACGAAAACACCGCCGTCTTGGCCGCCAACGCGCGGGTCATGCTGCTGGCGGAGGCGTACTATAACCGGTATGTCATTTTTACCACATCCCTTGCCTTCCTGAATACCTTCGAGGGAAATATCGCGGCGGTGGTGGAGTCCCAGGCGGACGGATCGAACCTGTTTTCATTCTCCGAAAACGCCATCAAAAATTTATTCGGCGGCTTTTACTACAACCGGGGCTATGATCCCCCGGTGGTTAAACTGCTCCTTGATAATGTCGCGTCTTTCGCGTCCCTGTTCAAAACGGGGGATGACGCGAAGGACACGCCCCTCTTTCTGCGGAATGTGGACAAACGGATCTACCAGCCCCCGGCGTTTATGGATTACCTTTCAAGCTATATCGCCTATTGGGGGGCCTATCCCGAAGGGGTCTATGTTTCCGCCGGTACCTGGGAAGGTTTTAAGGCCCGGGCCGCCGGGTATAAATCGTTTCAGATTAACTCGATCCTCCTTTCTCTATATGTAAAAAGCCTGGAGGCGGTAAACCAAATTGACGGCGCCCTTTTGACTCCCGCTCCGCTGGCGGCGAGGAATCAAAACGCCGCGTCCCTGGGGGACCGGCAGAATCTGCTAAACCAGTTCCTGAGCGCCGAGGCGGAAAAGATGTTCGCCGCCTGGAACGCGCTGCCCCCGGACCCGCTGCAGGCGTACGCGATTCTCCAGAGGACTTCCGAAGAGGACGTAAAGAATTCCTATTTCGCGGTTTACGCAAGCCCCGCGGGAAACAGCGCCGGACAAGCCGGCGGCGCCGGCCCGGAATCCGCCGGGCCAAAACATATCAGCATCGGCTGGTGGAACAGTTTCGCGCTTGACGGGGCGGTTATTTTGTCCCGCGAAGCGGACAGGGTGAACATGGTCCGGCTGATCAATAACATTGAAAAGTACAAAGCCTTTCCCCTGTACGCGGATTTCTCCCAAACCGGGCCGGGCCGGGGAAGCGTCCTGACCCCGGCCGTCATGGGGGAAATAGCGGAACTCTTTGGGGCCATGGGGGCGGGGCTTGCTGGACAAGCGGGGCCTGCCGGGCAAGCCCCGCTTGCCTCCGGTGATCCCGCGGTGGAGGCCCTGCGCCACAGTCTTTTCGCGGGTTCCCGGATTCAAGCCTGGGCGGGAACCGTTTACCGGATCGCCGCCGCCGTATCTGATACGCAAAAACCCCTGTCCTGGACGATCTACCAGCCCCCGGTTGATGTCCAGAGCAGGCTCACGGCGGGGGGAAGGCTGCTGGCGATAAACCGTTTCCGGTATGTTGAGGTTTCCGGCGGCGGCAATCCGCGCTTAAGCAGCACCTACATGAACGAAAAGCTCAGCCTCCTCCAGGGGAACCCCGAAGACGGCGGCCTTACGTTCAAGTTTTATAAAACTTCCCGGGATGCCGCCCCCGCCGCCGTTGTCGCCTTTAACAATCCCTGGTCGATTTTTGACGTATATCTGCGCCCGGAATGGGCGGCGGACGACAAAGGCAATACCTATATTCCCCTGTTTTTTGAGGATGGGGCGGGGAAGTATGTTTACTATGTCGAAATTGAGTTCAGCCAGGATATGCCCCCTCCTTCGTCCTGGTATACGCCAGGGAACTGGCCGGATATAATGATCTCCGGCGATATGATAACGGAAAGGCGTTAAATGGCATGAACAAGACCGCTCGGTGGAAACTATTTTTCATCCTTATTTTAGGTACGG
>JAIRPD010000018.1 GCA_031257195.1 Treponema sp.
GGACGCGCTGATCGTGGTGCCCCACAAACAGTCCTACTACCTGGACTACATTCCCACGGGCCAAACCGAGGCCATTGACAAGAACTTCGACCTTTCGGTGTTCTTTTTTGACGACCAGGGCGGACTGACGGTGTTGAACTCCGGCGATTTCAATGTGAGCGCCACGAGGTATGTCAACGGGAGATTCGAGGAAAGCGGGACCCAGGTGGTAACGGTGGCATACCCGGCGGAAAGCAAGGCTTCCAGCTACTCCGTGGAGGTTACCGTGCGGCAGACCCTGAACGCGCCGAGCCTGACCCTGGACTTTCCGCTGAACGGGCAGGAAACCCGCGGCCACACCCAGACCGGCTACCGCGTCAACCCGCCCGGGGTGGGCACCCGTCCCACCGAATACGAGATATGGTATCTGAAAGGCGACGCGAATGTGGCGCACATCATCAACCCCCTCTATCCCGACGCCGGCAACCCCAGATCCCCGATTCAGATACAGGGCCCGGTACTCCAAATGGAGGGGCTTTTGGAAAACATCTACGGGGACAGGGATCCCATCACCGGCAACGGCGTTTTCACCGAGCAAAACATCTACTTTGTGGTGGTGGGGAAACGGCCCAACTGGGAGCCGGGCGTGTCCGCGCCGGTGTGCTGGAGGCCCCTGGCCGGAGACATTATCTGGCTCCCCGAGCGCCTGCCCCCCGCGGACACGGGTTACTGGAGCTTCACCTATCTCGATGGCGACGGGAACAGCGTGTATGATCGCAACGCGCCGGCTATCAAAGATCAAACCACATCCGAGGCGCCGCACCCGTTAGGGAAATACGGCCCGGCGGGGTATTACACCATCGACCTGACGGGCGTAACCGTTACCGGCAAAAACTTCGGAAAGGTCATCAAGATTCCGTCATCGTCGGGGGGACTGAACGTAACCCTGGACAACGCGGAGATTAACAGCCTCACCGGGGGGAGCTTAAAGTATTCCCCCCTGATGATAGGCGACCGGGCAAGCGGTTCGTCGGCGATCGTTACGATTACCCTGCGGGGCGACAATGTGCTGAGAACGCTGAAAAATAGCCGCACTGAGGAGGACTACAACGGCAGGGCGGGCCTTGGGGTCGAGTACAATTCCTCCGTTACCATACAGGGGACCGGCTCCCTTACCGCCATAGGCGGCGGCAGGGCGGCGGGCATCGGCGGATGGGCCGACATAGATGGCGGGACGAATAACTGCGGAGAAATCAAAATTAGCAGCGGGAATGTCTACGCCTTTGGCGGCGCCGGCGCGGCGGGTATCGGCGCCGGCGCGGTGAAAAACCAGTCGACGATAGACGGCAAGACCATAAGCATTGAGGGCGGCGTGGTCTATGCCTTTGGCGGCCCCGCCCATTTCGGTGTACCCGCCGAAAACCTCTACTCCGCCGGCGGCGCGGGCATCGGCGCCAGCAGCACGCTCAGCGCCTCGTCCCCCAGCCCGGTTACTTTCAATGGAAGCATTAAGATAAGGGGCACCGCCGTGGTCTACGCCTTCGGCGGCAGCCAGGCGCGGGGCCTCGACTCCTCCTCCTCCTCGGAGAGGAGCCTCAAAGAAAGTACGGCGCTCTTCACCTTCAGGGGCGTGAAGGAAGGCTATAGCTCCCCTAGTGGAGGCTCCTCAACCGTTGAAGTCGCGGCGGTCTCGCTTACCTCCTACACGGGCGGGCTCCTGTTTTATGATACGAAAGGCAGCCTGGGGGGCGCCCCCGCCGAACTGCGCTCCAATATCGTTATTCCGCCCGCGTCTTCTGGCAATGGCGACTGGGGGGATAATTTCTGGAACTATTCCCTAAGCGGCAGGTATATCTTCCCCGCGGCGGCCCGCGCCGAGCTGCGGTTCCGCTCCAGCTCCACCGGTTTGGAGGATTATTTCCATGCGGCATATCCCGAACTTACATGGCTGGGCGATTTCCATCACTGGAAGCATCCGGTTTACAATCCCCCTTACGTTACCGGCCCATACCAACTGGACCTGGCCGGCAACGAACTGAATTTGCAGGGCAAGACCATCGGCATCGTCCCGAAGGGCGCGCTGGAATTCATGGACAGCGCCCGAACATCAAAAGCCGATGACGCCGCGGCGCGGGCCGCAAAGGGGGCCGGCTGGACGGGGACGGATGGTGAAAAGAGGCTGCTGAACCGGGACACGCCCACCACGGGCTTTGTCAAAAACGGGACCATCCTGGGCTTCAACAGAAAGGGTTACAATAACGGCCCGAACCTGCTCCCCAGCCCGGGGTATTTCTTCAGGGACAACAAGCCCGGTTTTCCAAAAGACACCAATGACGTCTATGCTTATCCTATGGTAGGTACAATAGGTCTAAATGTTCTGTATTGCGGCGGCGTGGCTTACACCGGGTTGGAAGACAGTTACAACTATGATCGTACTGACCATACCGGCGCCACCCCACCCTCCTCCGGCGTCTCTGCTCCCTTGCTGCCTGGCGATGTTACGGTGCAAGGGCTGACGTATTCTGTTTCTTTGAGTGAGGGCAAAGGTTACAAGTTTTTCGATGAAGTCTGGGAGCAGCGCTACTTTTCAAATGGTATTCGTCCAAACGTTGCTGAATATCTTGAAAACCGTTCTCTTCCATCCGATCCATTAGAAGCATGGAACCTTTTCGCCTTTCTGGAGGCAGAAAAAGACAGCGGCGCGTCTTTTCCGGCGGAAGGCCTCTTCAACCGACGCCTCCTCAAGGACATGAACCTGCGTATACCGGGGGTGTATCCCTGGTCGAATTAGGGCCTTCGGCCGCGGCCCCCTTTGGGGGCGCGGTCTGGGGCCATTCCCCGGTCCCTGTGGTTCGACCAGGCTTGTCGCGCAAGCCAGCTCACCAACCGCCTGTCGAAGGGACCAAAAGAGCCAGCCCACAGCCCCGGCATCGCCCCCTGCGGGGGCGCGGTCAGGGGCCGGAGGTCCCCGCCGGTGAGTGAGCGGGCTTGCCGCGCCGCGCCCTTTCCCTTCCAGTAAATGGTGTATTTGTTAACCCCCGTTACCCGCTTCCCATTGACACAATCATAATAATAAAGGAAAATGAACTGCCCGCCCTAAAGCGGGGCATTAAATCCCGCGGCGAATAAAGTAAAGGAGATTTTGTATGAGGATAGCGGTTATCGGCGTAAACCAGGGATTGGGACTGGTCCTTTCAAGGCTTATCGCGGAAAAGGGTCATACGGTATACGCCGCCCACCTGGGTAAAACGCCCGCGGAAGTGTCGGAAGCGGCAAAGCGGTTTCCGGGTTACAAACCCGTTGAATTTGACGTAACCAACGAGGCGATGGCCGAAACGGCGGCGGGAATAATTTCCAGGGACGGCGGCGGGCTCGACGCCCTGGTAACGGTGGCGGGGATCTTGACGGACAGCGACCGGACCCGGCTTATCACCGAAGCGGATATCGGCGACCTGCGGAAGGCGCTGGAGATAAACACGGTGGGAGCGGCGATTGTGATCAAACACTTCCACGGGCTGGTTAAAGATGGCGGCAAGTTTATCGCGGTTACTTCCGAGGCGGGCTCCCTTACCAACATAGGGGAGAAATATCCCGGCTATTCCGTCAGCAAGGCGGCGCAGAACAAGCTGACGGCGATCTTCGCCAAGACCGTAAGCCGTTACGCCGTTTACGCGCTGCACCCGGGACGGATGAATACCGTGATGGGCCGAAACGACGCGCAGATAGAGCCGGAGGAATCGGCGGAAGGAATCTACAAAATCATCAGTGGTGAAAAAAAGCCCCCCGCGAACACCTGGTTTATCAACTACCGCGGTGAGGCTATGGAAATTTAGGAAACGATTCACAGGGGAGACGGGCGATGAAGAAAATAATCAACTGGGGACTGGCGGGAACCGGCGGCATCACGAACGCCTTTGCCCGGGGGTTGAAGGCCGCGGAGGGAGCCGCGGTTCTGGCGGCGGCTTCCCGCTCAAAAGAAAACGCCGAACGGTTTGCCGCGGAGCATGGCGTACCGCGGGCCTACGCCTCCTTTGAGGCGATGCTGGACGACCGGGACATTGACGTGATTTATTTGGGCGTTCCCCATACGGCCCACCGGGAACTGGCCCTTAAAGCCTTTGCCGCGGGCAAGGCGGTATTGTGCGAAAAGCCCGCGGCCCTTAATGCGGCGGAGTTGACTGAAATGATTCAAGCCGCCCGGAAGCGCAAAGTCTTTTTTATGGAGGCCATGTGGTCCCGTTTTGTGCCCCCGGTCCGCAAGGCCCGGGAGTGGCTCGCGGACGGCTTGATTGGCGATGTACGGATGGCCCAGGGAAATTTCGGTTTCAGGGCCAATCTTCCGCCGGAACACCGGCTGTTCAACATCAACCTGGGGGGCGGCGCTCTTCTGGACGCCGGCGTTTATCCCATTTCTTTCGCGTCCATGGTCTTTGGCGGGCGGCGGCCCCGGACCATCAGCGGCGCCATGACCAAAGGCGATACCGGCGTTGACGAGGAAGCGGCGGCGATCATTTACTGGGGGCCGCGCCGGATGGCCCTGGTGAGCGCGTCCCTTTCACTCGCCACGGTCAGCGATATGTGGATCTACGGAACCGAGGGGCACATACACCTGCCGTCTTTTGTCTTTTGCCGGAGCGCCAACTTACAGCTTCCGGGAAGGCCTCCCCATCACTGGGAGGGGGATTTCCGGGGCAACGGCTATAATTACGAGGCCGAGGCGGTGATGGACTGTCTTAGGGAAGGCCGCCTTGAAAGTGAGGTAATGCCCCTGGAGGAATCGCTGGTTATCGCGGAGATCATGGACGAAATCCGCCGTCACTGGGGGTTCAAGTATCCCCAGGAATCGTAAAACAAAAGCGGAACAGGGAGGGCCTATGCGAAAACTAACAGCGGGGATCATCGGCGCGGGAAACATCAGCGGAATCTACATTAAAAACCTTTTGGGAATGTTCTCCGAAAGCGTTGAGTTGCGCGCCATCGCCGATATGTCGCCGGAAAAGGCCCGGGAGACGGCGGACAAACACGGGCTTGACTGTTCCGAAAGCCCGGAGGCGCTGCTTGCCCGGGACGACATTAACATTGTGCTGAACCTGACTCCCCCCGCCGCGCACTACGCCGTGGCAAAGGCGGCGCTGGAGGCGGGTAAGCACGTCTACAACGAAAAGCCCCTTTGCGCGGGCCTGGCTGACGGCGAAGCGCTGCTGGAAACGGCCCGGAAAAACAAAGTTCGAATAAGCTGCTCGCCGGATACCTTTCTTGGCGCGGGAATCCAAACGGCCCGGAAACTTTTGGACGACGGCTGGATAGGCCGGCCCGCGGCGGGCTGCGCTTTCCTGATGAACCACGGCCCTGAACACTGGCACCCTTCCCCGGAATTTTACTACGCGCCGGGGGGCGGTCCCCTGTTTGACATGGGGCCCTACTACCTTACCGCCCTCACCGCCCTTTTGGGACCCATAGTATCGGTAACGGGAAACACGTCCAAAGCCTTTGACACCCGGATCGTTTCCGGCGGGGCGAAGCACGGCAAAACCATAGAAGTAACAACCCCCACCCATATTTCCGCCCTCCTTGATTTCGCCCGCGGGACGTCCGTCTCGATGATCATGAGTTTCGACGTATGGTCCCATTCCCTTCCCCACATCGAAATTTACGGCAGCGAGGGAACCCTGCAAATCGGCGATCCAAATTTTTTTATATCCCCGGTACGGATCAAGCGCCACCGGGCCGAGGACTGGCGGGATATGCCCCTCGCGGGCCCGGCAGACCCGCTTTGTGTTGATTGGCTTGGCAATGACAACTGGCGCGGCATAGGGGCCGCCGATATGGCCCAGGCTGTCCGCGAAAACCGGCCTCACCGCGCCTCCGGCGAAATGGCCCTTCATGTGCTGGAAGTGATGACCCGCGTTATGGAGTCGGGGGCAAGCGGCAAGCGGCTTGCCATTACCCATAGCTGCGAGCGGCCTGAGAAAATGTGGTGATCCGGGAAAGCGCTGATTAATACAAAAAAATTAAAAAATAAGGGGGGGGGGAAGTCTCCCCCCTACGGCGCGCTTCGTTGCGCCGTACCCCCCCTCCACGAGGGCCGCGGTTTTTTATCCGCGCTGCCGCTCGTATTCCCCGATACCGGCCTGCGAGATAATCACGTCATCCGCGGCGGAAAGGCCGCCGAAAGCGCAGATGCAGTTACCGTCCCCGCTTACCACCGCGCCGGGCCAAAAGGTCTCGCCCCCCAGCGTTTCGTAGCAGTGGACGCCGCTGTTTTTTCCGGTACGCCGGGAATAAGCGGCCTTGCCCAGCATACCCGCCTCAAAGTTACAGCCGCTGTCGGTAAGCAGGTCTCCGTAACGGCCGCCCTCCCAAAAGGACGCGCCAAAATGCCTAAGGGAAATGTCCCACTGGCCGGGGATTTCCGCGTTACGGATCTGAACAGTAAACGCGCCCCGCTTGCCCCGTTCCGCGTATTCCCCGCCGCTTGTAACATTGCCGGCAAAAAGCTCTTCCGCCTTCGCTTCCATCACGTCAAGAATTTTGTTCCGGTCCATAATCCCGCCTTTACCGCTTTACCTGAATCGCACGCCGGCCCTGTCCGCGATGCCCCGGATTGCGGAAGCCGCCTCATCGTAGAGCGCCTCCGTTTCCAGATGTTCAAGCATCCCCGGCGTATCCGGCGGCAGCTTGTCGATAAGGCGCAGCAGGTTCACATAGTCAATGTTCCCCCGGCCAATGACAACCTCTTCCATCTGTACGGTGAATTCCGCCGGGTTCAGATGAAGGTCCTTCAGGTGAATCGAAAGCACCGCGTCCCCCAGAATGGCGAATTCGTTTTGAAAAAACGCGGCGTTGTTGTACAGCAGCCGGGGGTTGGAAATACAGTTGGCGGGATCAAGGTGAATCCCCGCCGCGCTCCGGTCCACGGCCTTGATAAACCGCGCGTACTCCGCGGCGCTGTCGATAAACTGGCAGGGCATAATCTCAAAGGTCATCTTTGTACGCCGGGGCTTTACCGCGTCAATCACCTTCCGGGCCGCTTCCACGGCGGCGTCAAAAAAATCTTCCGTGTAATGTTTTTCGTGGGGGCCGTCCCAGTTCGTTTCGCACCAGGAGCCCACAATGTTCACCGCGCAGCGGGCTTCCAGTTCCTCGGCGGTTTGCAGGCGGCGCGCCGAGTGGTCAAAAGCGGCCCGGGCCTCCTCCGGGTTTGGGGAAAGCACATTCCGCCATATCCCCACTTCGGCCAGAACCACATCATGTTTATCCAGGGCCGCCTTAAAGGCCCGGCACAATTCCGGCTCCGTATCGGCGTTGATCCAGTCGGGGCAGTAGGCCGCCCGCCAGCCTTTGCGTACATGCTCCCGGGTATAGGCTTCGGGGTCCCGGGTATCAATAAAAACCGGCGCTCCAAGTCTCATCTTACAGGTCCTGTTTATGGAAGTCCGGGTCGCTTAACAGCCGGGCTTTCTTCGCCGTATTGTCGTCATCGGTCTTGATGTTGATCTCCACCCCCAGCTGCGGCGTGGAATTGGTAAACGAATAGGTGCCGCCGGGCCAGTACCCAATATGGTAGGGAGCCGGCGCTCCCACGGCCTTCAGCGCGTCCCGCGCTTTCTCGCGGTCCGGCACGATAAAGCTGATGTGCTGCACCCCTTCGCCGTCCCGGTCAAGTTTGTCTTTCCAGGGGCTGGGATTCGCGCCGGGCTGCGCAAATTCAAGTACGCAGTTTTCAAGCTGGATTGTGGCAAGGCGGCAGTCGGTGTAATCCCCCGGCTTGCCATCGGTAAAGGCGGGCACTTCCGACGCGGGCGGCAGGTAAAAGGGCGCGCCGGCCTTTACCCCCAAAACTTTTTCCCAGTTCGCGAGGGCCCGGTCCAAATCCTTTACCAGAATCGCGATATGACACAGCTTTGTTGTTCCAATAGACATGCTTTTACTCCCGTCCTTTAAAGTTCCTGAATAGCCTTGTGGTGGGGCGATTTCGGATCGATCTGCATAAGTTCCACCCGGATGCCGTCGGGGTCCATAATCCAGGCCTGCCAGTTGTAATCGCATCCCTGCTTCGGCCCGTCGGTAATTTCAACCCCTTCTTTTTTTATCCGCTCCGCCACGGAATGAAGATCGTCAACCTGCAGGCAGATGTGATTGAACCCCCGCAGTTCCTCTGACCAGGGATTGTCCTTCGCGCCGCCGTAGAACAGTTCCACAAACTGGCCGCCGCCCGCGTAGAGATAATTGATCCAGGGCTTTCCCGTTTCCGGTTCGGGGATCTCAAAGGCCTTTTTAAAGCCCAGCACCCTGGTATAAAAATCCAGGGATTTGTTCATATCCTTTACCGTGATCGCGAGATGCGCGATACCCGTAATCTTTCCCATGTTCCCGCTCCTTAATCATTTTCCAGCAGCTCAAGCGCAAGCTTGAGCTTTTCATTGGCGTCAATATAGGCGTATCTGCCCCCGGTATATTCCCCGGTTTGCAGCAGCTTAAACCCTTTCGCTTCGCAGGCGGCGATCTTTTCCTTCATTCCCTTCACCACAAAGGCGATGTGATGAAACCCCTCGCCGTTGGCGTCAAGATCGCGCCGCCAGGTAGACGCGGGGTTTTTATCCGGCTCGATCAGTTCCACGTCCACATTCGGCCCCACGTGAAAGAACGCCAGCTTTGACCGGGCCTCCGAAGGGGCGCCCAGGTACTTTGTTCGCGCCTCGTTCACATCCCCGGTAATCTGCACCTCCGGCGGTTCCACGCCCAAAAACTCCGCCCAGTCCCGGCGGCTCTTTTCAATGTCATGCACAAGCAGTCCCACCTGACAAAGCAGGTTTGTTCCCAAAAGGGGTCCAGTCATATTACCTCTCCTCATAATAATATTCAACGGCTAAAAACGCCGGTCCGGCGAGGCCCCCCAAAACCCAGGTACGGTTTTGAGAGAGCCTCTTTTATGTTTTATTGTTTTACCTGGTAAAACAATAAAACCCCTGTTTTTCAGAAGCCTCCGGTTATTCAAAAACCCGGTTTGATCCCGCGGGACTCGCCCGCGGAAACTCAATCCTGAGAAAAACGCTTCATCCCCCTGAACAGAAGGAAGATGATCCCCAGCGCGATAAGAAGCAGCACCCACGCCATGGCGGAGGCGTATCCCATCTTAAAGAACTGGAACGCGTTTTGGTACAGATACAGGGAATAAAACAGTGTCGCGTTGCTTGGGCCGCCCTCGGTCATAACAAAGGGCTCGGCGAACCACTGGAAGGCGGCAATCACCAGAGTAACCGCGTTGTACAGAATGACCGGCGCGAGCATGGGGATGGTGATATGTACCGTCCTTTGAAAAAAGTTCGCCCCCTCCAGGGACGCCGACTCGTAGAGCGACACCGGAATATCCTGCAGTCCCGCGAGGAAGATGATGATCGTCCCCCCGCAGCCCCAGACCATCATCATAATAAAAGCCGGTTTCGCCCAGATGGGAGAACCCAGCCAGGCCGGCCCCTTGACGCCGAACACCCCCAGAATGGCGTTGATAAGCCCGATTTCAGGATTCAAAAGCCATATCCACAGGATACAGTTGATGATCAGCGGCACCAGGGTGGGAATGAAAAAAGCCACCCGGAAAAAAGTAAAGCGCCGCAGTTCCTGAGAGTTAAGCAGCACCGATACCGCCAGGGCGGTAATGAGGGTGATGGGCACGCCGATCAGAACCACATACCCCGTATTGGCCAGGGCCTTCAAAAAAACCTTGTCCTTAAACAGGTTAACATAGTTTTCCAGGCCGATAAATTCCGGCTCGGAGATCACCTTATACTCCGTCAGGGAATAGTAAAAGGACATGGCAATGGGGTAAAGCGTAAACGCCAAAAGCCCGATAACCCAGGGGGCGATAAACACCATGGCGATCCAGAATTCCCGGCGTTCAGATTTATTTGGTGAAAAGGGAGATCCCGCTATCATAACTGCCTCCTTAACCCTTGATGCCAGACATGGCGATACCCTGAATAAAGTATTTCTGCATCAGGAAAAACACTATCAGGACCGGCAATACCATCACAACCCCCAGGGGCATAAGTATTTCCCAGTTGGGCTGGAGCCGGGAACGGATCATCTGGGCCCCAATGGAAAGGGTGTACAGTTTTTGGTTCGCCAGGAAGATCAGCGGCCCGATAAAGTCGTTCCATGTTTTAAGAAAAGAAAAGATCGCCACCGTCGCCAGCACCGGCGTTGAAAGGGGAATGGCTATCTGCCAGAAAATCCTGAATTCACTCGCGCCGTCAATGCGGGCCGCGTCGTTCAGCTCCAGGGGCAGGGAAAGAAAAAACTGCCGCATCAAGAAAATGTAAAAGGGATTCCCAAAGAAACAGGTCAGGGTCAGGGGCAGGAAGGTTCCGATCCAGCCGATCCGCTGAAACAGCATAAAGAGGGGCACCATTATCACCTGAAACGGAAGGATCATCGTGATAAGAACGACCACAAACACCTTTTCCCTTCCCTTCCAGCGGAGCCGCGAAAAACCGTAGGCCACCACCGCGCTTGAGGCGGTGGAACCCACAATGTTGAAAAACACGATGATCAGGGTGTTTTTCAGGTACAGCATAAAGGGGAAATAGGTAAACATCCTGATGAAATTCTCAAAACGCGGCTTGCTGGGCAGCCATTTTACCGGCACCGAAAACAACTCGGTGGTTTCTTTCAGCGACGAAGACAGGAGCCAAAAAAGGGGCACCAAAAACGCGAGGGTAAGGATTGACAACACCAGAAACAAGAGGCCGAATCCCGCTTTGCGCAGCAGGATGTTCCTCTGGTTCCGCCCGGTCACAACCGCGTCCGTCATAACTTCCTCCTAATGCTTTCCGCTTTACGGAGAAGGGAACCCCCGGGGCAAACCCTTCTCCGCGCGGCGGACCGCTACTTTTTGGCCTTGTCCAGTTCCGGCTGAAGCCTTTCCTGAATCTCTTTTAACAGCGGCAGGGGATCCTTGTTGTTGTAAACCGCTTCGTCCCGGACGGCGGCAAGGTTCTTGCTCAACTCGGCGGAAACAGCGCACAGCGCGGGATGCCCCGAAAGCGGGGAATTCGCGAGTTCCCGCTCAAGTTTGTAGATCGTGTCGCCCTTCTTTGTCCATGAAACATCGTCAAAGATCGCGTCCACGCAGGGAATCGAACGCCATATATCAAAGTTATCCGCGTTGATCTCCGCCCGCTGGGTGAACTTGAAGAAAAGCGCGGCCAGGTCAGGGCGCTTTGATCCCTTGGGAATGGCGAACACATTGGAGCCCAGGGTCGTCGCGTTCGCCCGGCCCCCGGGCGGAACGGGAATCGGCACGCAGACATACTTGATGTCCGGCGCGTAGATGCGGAGCGCGTTGGTGGTCCAGTTGCCGCTGATGGTTATCGCCAGTTTTTTCTGGAAGAATGGATGGGCCGGCGAGAAAAAACCGCCCGCGGTTTGCACGATAGCCTTGGCGATGGTGGGATCAAATTTCCTCCCCTGCTGCCGCTGGTACTCAAAAGCCGCGACAACCCGGGGATCCGTGAGGTCCAGCTTGTTGGTTCCCGCGATATAAATGTCCGCGCCGAACATAAAGGGCCACATGGTCGGGTCGTCATTGCCCCGGTCGGCCCAGGGAATAAAACCGTACTGCGTAACATTACCGGCGGCGTCTTTCTTGGTAAGCTTGTCCGCCCAGGCGGTAAGTTCGTCCAGGGTCTTGGGGTAGTTGTTCACGTAATCAAGCCCCGCCTCATCCGCCAACTCGGTGTTGATAAACATAAAGTACACGTTGGAATCCTGGGGAAGGAGATAGGTCTTGCCGTTATACTCCATCAGGTTATGGAAACCGGGCATGAAGTTATCTATCGAAAGGTTGATCGCCGGAAGGTAGGGGTCCCAGGGCATGAAAGCGCCCTGTCCCGCGTACCCGAAGGTCGGCACATAGTCGTCCGCCACGATCACATCCGGCGGATTCCCCGACGCGATGGCCGAAAGGAGCTTGCCGTTGGTAACCCCCGCGCTCTCGGGCACGGACTGCATATTGATCTTTACGTTGGGATAGGCTTTCTCAAATTCCGCGACGCGCCACTCATCCCACTTAAGCGAGTCCCCGGTAAAGCAGGACCAATACTCAAGCGTACCGGAAGCTTTTTCCAGTTCCTCGGCGGTAAGCGCTTTACCGCTTTGTCCCTCGGCGGCGCTTTTCTTTCCGCCGCAGGACATAAAACTCAAACAGAATGTAAGGGCGATAAGCGAAAGGCCCATCGCGATAAACACCGTTTTCTTCATCATGTTTCCTCCTGAGAATAAATTGCTCGTATAATGGTAGGGTAGTATGAGAAAGTCCGCTCACCAATTATTGCCCAAACCTCTCAAAAATTGCCCTTTTTTGGCATTTTTTACCGTAATTCCGCGGCCGCCGCCGTTTCGTCCGGGGAAAACTTAAAACTGGTGTTTCGACAGGGTGTCGTAGTTGTTGCCAAAGCCGGTACTGGGCGGGCTGTGTTCACGGCGGTAATCCCTGGGGGCAAAGCCCGTTATGGACTTGAAAACCCGGTTAAAGGTCTGCAGGGAGTTAAAGCCCGAACGGAAGGCCACATCGGTGATCGACATCTTGCCCTCGATGAGATAGCGGCAGGCGAAATCAACCCTGGTCTTGGCAAGGTAGGAGTGGAATGAATAGCCCGTATGTTTTTTGAAGAACCGGATAAAATAAAACTTGTTCAGGTTAAAGCTAAGGGCCGCGTCATCCAGGTTGAGTTCCGGATCGTCAAAATTTTTGTACACAAAGGCCCTCACCTGCTTTGCCCTGGGGGAGGGTGTTTTTATGGAAGCCGCGGGATTTTCGCGGAGGATGATCAGGATAAGCTCGTAGAGCTTTGACTTTACCGCGAGCCGCCAGCCGGCGGCCCGCCCGCGGTACTCGCCGGAGATTTCCCGCAAAAGCTGCCGCATCCGGGCGTAAACCGCGTCCTTTACCGTGTTTTTGCCGATCAGCGGATGCTGGAACACAATGTCCCGCAGGTTGACAAACCCCTCGTCAAAAAAGGCGATATCAAACTGCATGCCCATAATCGCCGTACCGGGCCGGGCGTCAAAGAATCCGTGGATCGCCCCGGAATTCACCATGATCAGGTTCCCCGCGGCGGCCTCGAACATGGCCTCGTCCACCGAAACATACATGCCGCCCCTGGTGATAAACAGCATTTCAAAACAATCGTGCCAGTGGGGCGGGAACGAGACCGTCTCGGTTTCCCAGGACAGAAAAGGAAAGGTTGTTTCCAGTTGTTTCTTCTCCCGCCGCGAACCGCCCACAATGCTCTATTCTCCCGCCCTTCCCGCCGCTTGTCAAGAATTATTTCGCGGTCCCCGCGGGCCGCGCGCGAACACCGCGAACGCGCGCTTCGATAACAAAGTCCCCTGTTCGCGCGGTTCGCGGTTCAATTACTTTTTCCGGTTTTCCACTTTCAGGTAAAGCAAACGCCTCCGCTCCGGCGGGGCGGCCTTCCGGTTGACAATTTCCGCCGGATCCGGGTAAATGGAGGGGGAGGCGGGCATGAAGCAGCACGTGGTGTCCGCCCTGGTGGAAAACCGGGCCGGAACCTTAAGCCGGGTGTCCGGGCTCTTTAGCCGCCGGGGTTTTAACATAGACAGTCTTACCGTCGGCGAAACCGAGGATCCCTCCCTTTCCCGGATGACCATCGCCGTTACGGGGGATGACGCGGCGCTGGAACAGATCACCAAGCAGCTGGAAAAACTGGTGGACGTGATCGCCGTGCGGCGGCTGGACCCGGGCTCCTGTATACGCCGGGAGATTATGCTGGTTAAGGTGGGGGTGGACGAAAAAACCCGGCCCGCCGCGCTGGAGATCGCGGGGATCTTCCGTTCCCGGGTGATCGACGTGTCCCCTTCCACCATTACCATCGAGGCCACCGGGGACAGGGAAAAGCTTAACGGCCTTCTCCTCCTTTTAAGTCCCTACGGGATACTGGAACTTGCCCGGACGGGCCTGGTGGCTCTGGAACGGGGCGCCAGGGTGCTTTCCGTGTAGCCCGCGGCGGAGGCGCCACCCCCCAGGGGGTCGCGGGGCGGGTAAGGCCCCGGGCGTTACCTGTACCGGAGGCGCTTTCCCGGATGGCGGCGCGAAATCAACAAAATAATAAGATAATATTGAAGAAAAATCCCCTTTTTCTGGTTAAAATCCAGATAGTGTGGTATATTGTTATTATAAGAGAAGATGATGGAAACAGTTATTTCTTTAAATAATTCAGGAATCGCCCTTACCGAGGCCCGGCGGCCTAACGACGCCATACCCCTGTTCCGCCAGGCTTTGATCCTGGAGCCGGATAATCCCCTGCTTTGGCTTAACCTGGGGATAGCCCAGCAAAAAACCGGGGACTATGAAGAGGCCCTGGGAAGCTTCCACCACGCCCTGAGTATAGACGAAACCCTGGACGAAGCCTGGGTTTCCATGGGGCTTATTCACTACGAGTGCGAACAGTTTGATCTGGCGGAAAGCTGTTACCGTTCCGCTTTAAACCAAAATCCCAATTCCCCCAGGGCGTGGAATAACCTGGGGGTTTTCTACTTCATCCGGGGCGATTATGAGGACGCACGGGACTGTTTTGAGGCGGCCGTGGCCCTGGTTCCCCTGTACGAAGAGGCCCTTTTTAACCTGCGGGATGTGTGCCGGGAACTTCAGGATTACCGGGCGGCGGCGGAATTTGAGCGAAGCCTTTCGGAGCTTTCCCGGCGCGTCCGGCTGTAACGCCCCGCCGTGAGGATCCTCTATGTGGCCGAGCTGGTGGGAAAAGCCGGCATCTACGCCCTCAAACAGGTCCTGCCGGAACTGAAAAAAAGCCGGAACATCGATTTTACCCTGGTCTGCGCCGACGGCGCCACCGGCGGAAACGGCCTGGGCCGTCATCACGCCGCCTATATCCGAAAACTCGGCGCCGACGCCATTACCACCGGGGAGCGCTGTTTTTACAAGAAAGACCTGGTGGCGGACTGGGTCCCCTATGTGCTGCGGCCCCATAACCTGGGACCGGGACTTCCCGGCGCCGGCTGGAGGGTGTTTAAGGCCCCCGGCGGGGGCCCGCGGGTGGCGGCGGCGGTTCTGCTGGGCCAGTACTTTAACCGCCTTCGAGTGGGTAACCCCTTTAACGAGCTGCCCCCGCTGCTGGAAAAGCTCCGGGAGCAAAGCCCCTTTGTGGTGGTGGATTTTCATTCCTGGGCCAGCGGGGAAACGCGTACCCTCTTTGCCGCCGCGGCGGGCCTCTGTACCGCCGTTATCGGTTCCCATAACCGGGTGCAGACCGCGGACGAGGAGGTTCTGAACGGCACCGCGGTGATCTGCGACGCGGGAAGAACCGGCAGCGCCGAATCGGTGGGGGGAACGGACGCGGCGGCGCGAATCCGGGAGTATCTAACGGGAATACCCGACTGGACAAAAGAGGCCTGGGAAGGCAACGAGCTCCAGGGGGTCCTGATTGAGGCCGATAACCGGGGCCGGGCCCTGGGGATAGAACGGATCCGCGTTCCCGCGGCCGGCGGCAAGCCCTCCAACTCCGTTAAGTAAACCGCCCCGGCCTGCCGATAATGAAAACTATGAAAAGGATAGCGCTACGTTTTATACTGACCTTCGCGGCGGCGGTTTCGATCCCGGCCCAGACCGCCGGATGGGGAGCCCCCGAAGAAACCGCCCAGGGCTATTTCCGCCAGGACGGGGTTGCCTCCTGGTATGGGGCGGGATTTGAAGGACGGCTTACCGCCTCGGGGGAGATCTTTGATTCCTCCAAGTTCACCGCCGCCCACCCCATTCTGCCCTTTGGCACCATGTTAAAGATCACCAACAAGTACAACGACCGCTCCGTTACCGTAAGGGTGAACGACCGGGGGCCCTATGTGGCCAACCGGATCATCGACCTTTCCCGGGCCGCCGCGGAAGAACTGGACATGATCAAGACCGGTACCGCCCCGGTGATCGTGGAAAGCCTTACGATTGTAACCCTTCCCATCCGCAAGCTGACCACGGTACCCACCGGGGCGGATGGCCAGCCTTCCCGTTCCCTGGCGCCGGTCCAAATGTCGTCCCAGCCCCCCGCGCCGCCCGAGTTTGTGGTACCCGCCGAGACGGCGGCGGCCCAGCCCGTGCAGCCGGTACAGCCCCCGCGGCCCGCGCAGGCGGTTCCCCCGTACGTGCCGCCCCCGCAATATGTAGCGTCCCCGCGATACGCCGCGCCGCCTCCGGCGGAACCTCCCCGGTTCACCGAACCCGCCCGGGCGGTCCAGGAAAACCAAAACGTTGACTTAACCGACCCCTCCCGGCCGCGGATTGAGCAGATGACCGATTCCCCCTCTTTTGTTTTCCCCGGCCCCGGCGCGGAAGACAACGGCCCGGCTCAAACCGGCGCCGCCCCGGCGGAACCCTATTCCGCCGTGATGAGGGCCTCCGTCAAAGCGCCCCCGCCGCTTTCGGGCCGGGCCGCGGAAACCCCCGGCGCGGCCCAGTTTAGGCCGGCCATCCCCGAAGGACCCGCGGCCGCGTACTACCGCGTCCAGGTGGGGGCCTACAAACAGCCCAGGAACGCCATGGAAACCTTTGAGCGGCTTAAAAAAGCGGGCCTTAACCCCGCCTACGAAAAGTACGACGACTATTACCGGGTGGTCCTGGCCAACCTGCGCCGGGAAGAACTAAGCGCCGTCGCGGAACGGCTTGGCCAGGCGGGCTTTAGCGAGGTAATCCTTCGGGAAGAACAATAGCCTCCCGGTGCCGGTACTTGAACAGCAGATCCCCAAAGCCCCTTTCAAGCAGCGGGGATTCGCTAAAGTAGTACAGGTGGCCGGGACAGCCCCGGGTACAATCCGACGAGCCAAACCCCTTAACCGCCTCTCCCCCCAGGGCCAGGAGATCCCCCGCCAGATCACACTCCAGGTTACGAAACGAACGAACCGGCAGGGCCCGAATCGGGGTCTCCGCGAAGGGGGTTAGGTAGTCCAGGTGCCAGCGCTTCCGCTTGCGGACCTTCCGCTGGTGGCGGCCCATCCGGCTTCGCAGATTCTTCCGGGCCGAACCCGCGTACACATACCACCCCGGCCTAAACCGGAGCCGCCCCAGGCTCCCCACCGCCGTTTCCGCCTCGTTCTTCAGCTCCAAAACCATCAGGTAGCTCCCCCCGTCCCTTTCCGCCAGGGCGCCGTACCGTAAATCCACCGGCAGGGCGGAAGAAACCAGCGCCGCCCCGCCCCGGCGGTCCAGGCGGAGCAAAGCCGCGTGAACCAGTACGGGCCGGTCCTCCGGCGGCGGCCTCTCCCCCGGGGCGCCCTGGTTTTGGGGGGACCCCCGGGGGGAAACGGCCCCGCCGCCATCCCCCGCGGGAACCGCCGCGGTCCCCCACCGGGACAGGGCCGCCGCGAAAGCCGGGTCTGTATGGAAGTTGGGGATAAAAACCTCCGGCCGGGAATGGACGATGACAAAAAGCAGGTGGCAGCGGAACCCCTCGCGGCTCCGGGCCGCCAGCTCCTCCAGATGTTTCAGGGCCCGCCCGCTGGGGGCGTCGGGGAACATGGCCGCGCCGTACTCCACCAGCGAACAGGCCTTCACCTCCACCAGATGCCGGCGGCCCCGGTCATCGGTACAGAGAAAGTCGAACCGGGACCCCCCCAGGGTATATTCGGCGCGGACCTCCGCAAGGCCCGGGATGATCTTCTGGAGGATACGTTCTTTCGCCGCCCGGTTGGCCCGGGCGGAAATGAGGGGCACCACCACCTCCCCGCCCCCCGGGCGGTCCCGGTAGTAGAGCCCCGCGGCGGTATAGGCCGTTTTCGCGGCCCCCGGGGAGGCCCGTTTTTCCAGGATAAGCCGGGCGCCGGGAATCGGGTACCCCCGGAAACCGAAAAACTCGATGAGCCGCCCCGGATTGGGACAGTGGCAGGGGATCTCCCGGCCCTCCCGTTCCGCGATCACCAGAAAGCGGTTGGGCCGCCGGACAAAAACCGCCTCCAGATCGTTGGAAAAAAGCTGGATCATACCCCCCCGAACCCCGGCGCCGCCGAAGCGCTAGGGCACCAGCGCCGCCGCCACCTCCGACCAGGGTCCCTTTTTCCCCCGCCGCTGCCAGCGCAGCGCGATGTAGACCGTCTTTCCCCGGTCCTCCTCGTCAAAGATCAGCGAATGGTGCGCGGTGGTGGTCAACTCCGACCGGGGCAGCATATCCGGCGAAGCCGGGGGGGCCGCGAAGAAGCCCCAATGCACCACCGCGCCGTCAAAACCCTCGGGGATAGCCACCCGGGTGGTCCCAAAGTCCCGGATCACCAGCTTGAGCCGCCGGATATCCACCACCTCCACCGCGAATTCGGGCCGGGTGTCCGGTTCCCCGTGGGGCGTCCTGGTATGGTCGTAGAGGGGGATGTTCATGGCGGTCCGGTCCTGGGGCGTTACGTTGGGGTTGTGCAGTATCCAGGCCATACAGTAGGACCGGACGGCCTTTTCCAGCGCCGCCTTGGTCTCGTTCTTGCGGGTGGTGTCCACATGGCCGTGGTTCGGCGCCAAAAACGCCTCCCAGGCGGTCTCAAAATCGCCCAGGAGCCCCCCCAGCGCCGCCTGGGGCGAAGGAATCTGAAACCGGCTGTAGTTCGCCAAACAGTACGCGTACAGATTCTTTACCCACTCCAAAAATTCACTGTCCCCATGGGGGAGATAGTCCTTGTTCGCCATACCCGCCTCCTGGCCGGGGCCGTTCCGGCCCGTTATAAACCTGCTCCGGCCTCTTATAAGGCCGCTCTAGCCCTGTAGTATAAACCCCTTCCGGCCTATCGTAAAGCCGTTCCGTCCCTTTATAAGGCCGCCCCAGGTGTGATGGTACACCCGCCCCGGAGTATCCTGCCCCCGCCTCAGGGTATGGTACATCCGTCCCGGTTTATGGTTCCCCCGCCCCGGTTTATGGTTCCCCCGCCCCGGTTTATGGTACATCCGCCCTGGGTTATGGTTCCCCTGTCCTGGGTTATGGTACATCTATCCCGGGTTATGGTTCCCCCGTCCCGGTTTATGGTAAACCCGTCCCGGGTTATACTCCCCCTGCTTCGGATTATGGTACATCTATCCCGGGTTATGGTTCCCCCGCCCCGGATTATGGTACATCCGTCCCGGATTATGGTAAACCCGCTTCGGATTATAGTTCCCCTGTGGTCTGGGGGATTCCCCCAGGTTCGCCGGGGGATTCCCCCGGGACGGCGGCGGCGGACGCGGTTTTGGGGAGATCACCCCTTGACATTTTTTTGTATTCCGGGTATATACAATCTATGGGGCGGAGGTTTCCGCCCGGGCCACCTTAGCTCAGTTGGTAGAGCAAAGGACTGAAAATCCTTGTGTCTAGAGTTCGATTCTCTGAGGTGGCACAAAACAAAGGATGTTCAAAGCGGAGGAAAGGGATCGATGTACGCTTTAGTTGAATTTAAGGGCAAACAGTACCGGGCCGAAAAGGGCGCCGCGCTTAAGGTGGACAGGATTGACGCCGAGCCGGGGTCCAGGCTGGATATTGACTCGGTGCTGCTCCTTTCCCGCGGGGAAGAGGGGGCCGGCGTAACCGTGGGGACCCCCTATGTGCCGGGGGCCAGGGTGAGCGCGGTGGTGGAAAGCCACGAGCGGGACAAGAAAATTATCGTTTTTAAGTACAAGCCCAAAAAGGACTACCGCCGCAAACAGGGGCACCGCCAGTCCTACTCGATTATCAAGATTGAGGATATCGCGGGGGCCTGACCGGTGATTACCATCCGGGCGGCGCTGGATAGTTCGGGCCTGCTGAAGAGCTGCCGCGTCCAGGGTCATGCCGGGGCGGGGCCGAAGGGGGGCGATATTGTCTGCGCCGCGGTTTCGGTGCTTGCCAGAACGGCCCTGGCGGTCCTTTCCAACCGGGGGGATGTGCGGGTCCGGGGGGAAGCCCCGGAGCGGGGCGTTTTTTCTTTGGAGGCGGAGGCCCTGAACGGGGCGGGGCGGGATTTTCTCGCCGCCGCGGGGGGGTTCCTGCTGGCCGGGCTTTCTTCGGTGGCCCGGGACTACCCTGAAAACTGTGATCTGGTGGTGGTTGACCACCACGGAAGCGAACGGAGGAAGTAACATGGCTCGGAAAAGAGGCGGCAGCGGCGCGAAAAACGGACGGGATTCCAATCCCCAGTACCTGGGGGTGAAGGCCTTTGGGGGAACCCGGGTTAAGGCCGGGTCGATTATTGTCCGCCAGCGGGGTACCAAGATCCACGCCGGCGCCAATGTGGGCTGCGGGGGGGATTATACCCTCTTCGCCCTCGCGGAGGGAACCGTGTCTTTTATCCAGAGGCGGGGCCGGAAGCTGGCGGAGATTCGTACCGCGGATTAGGGGCGGTCCGGGGCCGCGGGTGCGGGGAACTATCCGCCGGGGGCTGGTTACGCATGAACGCGTTCGCTGACGAGGCGGTAATTGAGGTCTTCTCCGGGAACGGGGGTAATGGCTGCGTGGCGTTCCGGCGGGAAAAGTTTGTTCCCCGGGGGGGCCCCTCCGGCGGCGACGGGGGCCGGGGCGGGGATGTGGTCCTGGTGATCCGCCGGAACCTTCGTACCCTTGCCCATCTTCGCCATACCCACAGCTTTAAAGCGGAAAACGGCCGGGACGGGGAAGGCCGGGAGCGGAACGGCCGGAACGGGGGGGATGTGACTATCCCCCTGCCGCCGGGAACGGTGCTGCGGGACCCCGCTACCGGCGAGCTGATCCGGGACTTCGGCTTAGTAAACGAGGAGACCTTTGTGTTTCTGCGGGGGGGGAACGGCGGCTGGGGGAACGCGCGCTTTAAGTCTTCGGTCAACCAGGCGCCCCGCAAGGCTTTGCCGGGTAAGCTGGGGGAGTTCCGGCGGCTGAAGGTGGAGCTGCGGATTATCGCCGACGCGGGGCTGGTGGGTTTTCCCAACGCGGGAAAATCCTCCCTGCTGAACCGGTATACCAACGCCCGGCCAAAAATAGCCCCCTACCCTTTTACCACGAAGATCCCCAACCTGGGGGTGCTGAGCCTGGGGGAAGGCTCCGGGGGGAATCCCTGGGACAGCCGGGACATCGTTA
Organism: Treponema sp.; assembly: GCA_031257195.1. Taxonomy (GTDB): domain Bacteria; phylum Spirochaetota; class Spirochaetia; order Treponematales; family Breznakiellaceae; genus JAIRPD01. The sequence goes on from JAIRPD010000018.1 coordinate 21,039, forward strand.
TCGCCGACATCCCCGGCCTTATCGAGGGGGCTTCCCAGGGCGCGGGTTTGGGGATCCGGTTCCTCAAGCATATCTCCCGGACGGCGGCGCTGGTATTCCTTATCGACCTTTCGGACCCCCGCTATCTTGAGGCCTTCGACATACTGTACCGGGAACTGGAAAGTTTTTCCCCGGACTTGACGGCCAAAAAACGGCTCCTCTGCGGCTCCAAGCTTGATCTGGAGGGCGCGGAGGAGGCCCTGGAAAGGCTGCGGGAAAAATATCCCGGGGAGACGGTGCTGGGGATTTCGGTCTTTTCCGGCGCGGGCCTGAAGGAGCTGGCCCGGGAACTGGCCGCCCTTACGGCGGAAGGCCCCGACGGCGCCGAGCCCCTGGAGTTCGCGGGGGGCGAAGCGTGAGGCTCGCCATTCTGGGGGGAAGTTTTAACCCCCTCCACCTGGGGCACCTGTACCTGGCGGATGTGGTCCTGTCGGAACTGGGCTTTGACCGGCTCCTCCTGATCCCCGCCCACCGGTCCCCTTTAAAGCGGGGGGACCTGGCGCCGGCGGCGGACAGGCTTGACATGATCCTCGCCTCCATCGCCGCGGATCCCCGGATTGGGGTGGACGATCTGGAACTGCGCCGGGGGGGGGTGTCCTATACCGTCGATACCCTGGAAGAGATCGTTGATCGCTACCGGCTCGGGGAAAAGCCCGCCCTGATCCTGGGGGATGACCTGGCGGCGGAGTTTCCCCAGTGGAAGCGGGTGGAGGATATCACCCAAAAGGCGGAGATCGTTATAGCCCGCCGCCTCCCGGCGTTTACCCTGGGGGCGGGGAAGGAATTCCCCTATCCCCACCGGCGGCTCCATAACGACGTTGTGGAGATCTCCTCCGCCCTAATCCGGGGGCGGATCGCCGGGGGGGGGGCGTGGCGTTCCCTGGTGCCTCCGGGCGCGAGGTTTATTATCGAGGACCGGGGGCTTTATCTTCCGGCGCCCCTTTCCCGCGTCCCCGGAACGGAAACCGCCGCGCCCCTTTCCCTCGTTGTCCGGGTGGAGGACGCCGTCCGGGAGGCCCTGCCGGTACAGCGCTTTCTCCATTCCCGGGGTACGGCCCTGATGGCCCGGGATCTGGCCCGGCGCGCGGGGCTGGACGAAAACGCGGCGTACCTCGCGGGTGTGGCCCATGATATGGCCAAGGCCCTGGAACCGGGGGAGATCCGGGCCCTGGCGGAACAGGACGCCGCGAATGGGGGTTTTTCGGAGCTGGAACGGGAAAAACCGGACCTGCTCCACGGCCGGGCCGCGGCGGTATTGCTGCGGGAGCGTTTCGGCATACATAATAGGGAAGTACTCGAGGCCGTGTCTTTTCATACCACGGGAAGGGCCGGCATGGGGGATCTGGCCAAGGTGGTGTTCATCGCCGACAAGCTGGAATGTTCCCGGCCCCATGTACCGCCCGGTCTCCGGGACCTGGCCGGGACGCTTCCCCTGGACGGCCTCCTCCGGGCGGCGGCGGAGGACAGTGTCCGTTATCTCCGGGAAAAGGGTATGGAAGCGGCGCCGGAAACCCTGGCGTTATTAAACTAAGCGGTTTATCCCGGCAAACGCCGGATTGGCGTTTAACCGGTAAGGCCGCGCTGTTGTGGGATTGGGAGGGCGTATTCAGTGAAAAAAAGCATAGACTATAAGGCTGATCCAAGCGTTTTTCTGCTCATCGCCATAGCGCTCCTTTTGGCGGGGGGGGTTATCTTTACCCTTAACGTACTCCGTTTGGACCCCGTGGAAGAGGCCCTGGCGGGGGAGGACGTGCTTAACATCCTCTTTGTCCTGGAGGGGGATGAAAAGCCCCTGGCCTCCTATGTGGTAATGTACTCCCCCATGAACAACCGGGCGGTGGCCATTTCCATCTCCGGGGACGTGGGGTTGATCCTTAAAACCACGGACAGGGTGGACCGGATCGACTCGGTCTATGACCGGAAGAACGTGAAGCCCTTTAAAAGCGAGGTCGAGGGGCTTTTGGGGCTTTCCGTGGATTACTCGGTGGTTTTTGAAAAGGAAAAACTGGCCAAAATCATAGATGTTATTGAGGGGGTGGAGATCTTTATCCCCGCCGCGGTGGAAATATACGGGGAAACGGCGATCCTCTTTCCCTCGGGAAACACCCTGCTGGATGGCGACAAGGGGATCCAGTATCTGGAGTACGAAATCCCCGAAGAGGACCAGAGCGAGGTGAATATAAGGCGGGACCGGTTTTTTCAGGGGCTTTTGAAGAGCCTGGGGGAAAAGGCCGCCCTCTTTGAAAACCCCGCCATAGCCCGGTACTTCTACCCCCAGCTTAAGACCGACATGAACCGGCTGGTGCGGAACCGGATATTTGACGCCCTTTCCGCCCTGGACATGGATCGTTTGCTGGTTCAGCCTGTGGCGGGAAACTACCAGGAAAGTTCCGGGCAGCGGCTGCTCTTCCCCTACTACAACGGCGTGGTTATCAAGGATGTGGTCCGCCAGGCCCAGCGGAGCCTGGCTCAAAAAACCCAGGGAACCCTGCTGGAGCGGATCTTTGCCGTGGAAATACTCAACGGTACTAACACCACGGGTCTGGCCGCCCGGACGGCGGAACTGATCCGGGGGTACAGCGGCTACGAGGTGGTAAACGTAACCGACGCGGATCACCGCAACTACGAACGGACGGAGATCATCGACCGAACGGGACAGGAAGACGCGGCCAATACCTTCGCGGGGATCATCAACTGCAAAAACGTGCGGTTTGAATCCAAAATCCCCGAGGATGATGTGGCGGGGCTGGACATGGGTAACGCCGAATACCGGGCGGATTTTACCCTCATAATCGGGAGGGACTTTAATGGACGAGTTGTTACCGGAAATTAGGCATGTGGACGAGCTGTGCCGCCTCCTGGAAGAACACAAGGGAGGCCGCGTGAGCGCCCTGGATCTGCGGGAACTCCACTGCTGGACCGACTTTTTTATCATCGCCACGGTTTCAAGCGGAACCCATCTCCAGGGCCTTTTACGGCGCCTAAAGGAATACGCCGCCGAACAGGGTCTGCTGGTTTTTCAGGGCTGGCGGAAACGGGACGATTCCGGCGGCTGGAGCCTGGTGGATATGGGGACGGCGGTGATCCACCTTATGAGCGCCCAATCCAGGGAATTCTACGAACTAGAAGAACTGTGGGCCGGGGCCAAAAAGGTATATCCCCCGGAACCACCGGAGCCGCTCAGCGGCCCGCCCTATTCCTCAAAGTCGTCATAATCCACATCTTCCTCGTAGTCGTAATCGTCTTCCTCGTCCTCAAAGTCATCCTCGTCCTCATCATCGTCAAAATCATCGTCGTCGTCATAATCGTCCTCAAAATCGCCGTCCAGATCGTCAAAATCGTCCTCGTCCTCCAGATCTTCCTCGTCCACCTCGTCTTCGTCGCTCATAACAAAGGGATAGGGGGGGTAACCGGGATACTCAGGGTACATCGCGGAATCCAGCGGTATTAGTTCAAGTTCCTCCATGATCACTCTCCTTTCACTAGTCTTTCCTCTGAACATAAGGGAGGATTTTGTATTCTGTCAAGCCTCTGGCTTGATTTAGGGTAAAAAATAATAAAAAATGGCCCATGGTTCAACAAATTTCCGCTCCTTGCAAAATAAACCTTCACCTAAAGATTAAACCGGGGCGTCCCGATGGTTTCCATGACCTGGAAAGCGTTTTTGTCCTGGTGGATTTTGCCGATACCCTGGTTTTTCAGCCCCCCCATCCTCCAAGCCGGGCCGGGGACCAGGCCGGGGGCCGGATTTCCGGCGGGAAAGAGCCGGGGGAAATCCGGGTTTCCATGAGGCCGGCCGGTCCCTTTTTGGAGCTGATTTCCCGGAATTCCCTGGTTTTTGAGGAGATCCCCCCGGAAAAGAACCTGGTTTACCGGGCGGCGGCGCTTTTTCGCCAAAGAACCGGTTTTTCCCCCGCCCTGGACATTACCGTGGTTAAGCGGATCCCCCCCGGTTCGGGGCTGGGGGGCGGTTCCTCCAACGCCGCCGCCGTCCTGCTGGCCCTGAACGCCCGGGCGGCGGCGGCGGGTCTGTCCCTGTCCCGGGTGGAACTTTTACGTATGGCGGCGGAACTGGGAAGCGATGTGTCTTTTTTTATACACGCCGGACACGCCGCCGGGGAAACCGCCGGCTACGCGGCCTGGGTGGCCGGCCGGGGGGAACGGATCAAGCCCCTGCCGCCTCCCCCGCCCCTGGGGCTTTTGCTGGTTTTCCCCGCCTTCCCAAGCCATACCGGCGCCGCCTTTGCCCTCCTGGACCGGATCCGGGGGGAATCCGCCTCCCCTCCCCCTGTTTCACCCTTGACCTATGGGCGGGTCCGGCGGGTCCTCAAAAAATGGCCGGCCCCAGCGGACGCCGGACCCCCGGCAGACGCCCGGCGCTTACCGGCCGTGTGGCCCTTTGGCAACGATTTTTTAGACCTCTTTCTGAACCACGGTCCGGAAAATCAAAGGGCGGTTTACGCCGGTATTTTGGGGGACCTGAAAGCCGCCGGAGCCTTCTTTACCGGCCTTTCCGGGTCCGGATCGGCCTGCTTTGGGATCTTCAAAAGCCTAAAAGAGGCGGAGGGGGCAAAAAAAACCCTGAAAAAAGCGTCTTACGCGGTTCAAAGTACTTTTTTTCTTGCGCGTCCGCCGCGGTGGTAGTACAATAAAAGCAGATTTGGACCTTTTATGAAGGAGGCGCCATGGAAGTCACCGATATTCGCGTTCGTAAAGTAGCTGGCGAGGGTAAGCTAAAAGCCTATGTGACGGTCACCTTTGATGACTGTTTCGTGGTCCACAATGTTAAAATAATTGAGGGTAAAAGTGGGGTCTTTATAGCTATGCCCAGCCGGAAAACCAGGGTAGGGGAGTACAAGGACGTGGCTCACCCGATCAATCCCGAATTCCGGGGGGAACTGCAAAAGAGGATCCTCGACAAGTACGATTCGGGTAATGTCCAGGACGATATGTCCGTGGAGATATAGGGCAACTCCCTCTTGCCATAAGTCTCTCTTCACGGTATACTATACTCCCTGTGGGAGTTCTGTCTCTCTTTTGGAAAGGCGGGCTTTCATGGGTCCCTTTGGGACGTAGGCAAGTGGTAAGCCACCGGGTTTTGGCTCCGGCATTCACAGGTTCGATCCCTGTCGTCCCAGGAACGGCGGTGGTAAATAACATGGATAGAGGAGATATATGAGTCAGGTTATATTCGCGGCCCGGGACAGGGTACAAAAGGGTTCCGGGGAAGCCAGAAAACTCCGCCGGACAGGGCGGGTTCCGGCGGTAATCTATGGCCGCAAGGGCGGTTCCATCTCCATAGACCTGGACGCCCGGGATCTTATGAACAGCCTCAAGGGCATTTCCGAAAGTACCATCGTTAAGGTGGAGGTAAACGGCCAGGTCCATGAGGCCTTTGTTAAAGATACCCAGCGGGATATTAAGGACGGGAGCATACTTCACGTTGATTTTTACGAGATAGAAGGGAACACCCTTTTGCGGGCCAGGGTTTCGCTCCATATCCACGGAAACCCCGTTGGGGTCCGGGAGGGGGGTATTTTGGAAACCCCCCTCCACGATATTGAGGTGGAATGTCTGCCCAAGGACCTGCCGGAACGGCTTGACGTGGATATCGCGTCCCTGAAGGCGAACCAGGCGATTCACGTCCGGGACCTGGTCCTGGGCGGCGGGGTGAAGCTGATCTCCAACCCCGACCAAGTCGTGGCCCTGGTCAAGTTCGCCAAGGCCGAGGCCGCCCCCGCCGCTGAGGCCGCCGCCGAAAGCGCCGCTGGAGCCGTAGGCGCCGCTCCCGCCGCCGCCGCTCCCGCCGCGGGCGACAAAAAGACGGAAAAATAGAGCGCTCCTTTGAGGCCGCCGCCGCTTCCGGTCTGGGTTCATGGCCCGAAGGGGCGGTGTTCTTAGCGGCCCTTTCCGGCGGCGCCGATTCTACCGCCATGGCCGCGGCTTTGGCGGCAATTCGGGACCGGGCGGCCCCTCAAAACGGGACCGCCCCGGGGGCCGGTCCCCGGGGGCCCGCCTTTCGTCTTTACGCCCTTCACGTAAACCACGGAATCCGGGCCGCCGGCGAATGCGCCGCTGACGCGGAGGCGGCGGCGTCCCTTTGCGCTTCCCTGGATATACCCCTGGCGGTTACCGCCATACCCCCCGGGGTGGTGGAAGCCCGCGCCAGGGAATGGGGGACGGGCCTGGAGGGGGCGGCCCGGCGGTTCCGCTACGGCGCCCTGGGGGAAGAGGCCCGGCGGCTAAAGGCCCGCGCCATCCTTACGGCCCACACCGCCGACGATCTGCTGGAAACGATCCTTATGGCCTTTCTTCGCGGGGCCGGCCCCGCCGGGCTGGGGGCCATGAGCGTCATCCCCGGTTCTTCTTCCCGGGCCGCCGGGCTCGCCCCGGAGTCCGCCCTTCGCGGCGGTTGTCCCCTTGTCCGGCCCCTCCTTTCCCTGGACCGCCCCAGGGTACTCGCCTATCTCGAGGTCCGGGGCCTTTCCTACAGAACAGACCCTTCCAACGCCGACGAGCGCTTTCTGCGAAACAAGATCCGGCGGCGGCTGGTTCCCTTTTTGGACCAGAACTTTCCCCATTGGCGGGACCCGGTTCGGCGGCTGGGGGAAACCCAGGGGATGATCGCGCGATTTTTGGCGGAAGAGGCGGAAAAACGGCTGTCCTGGGAACCTGAGCCGGAAAACGCCCCCGCCCTGAGCGTTCCCGCGGACGCGTTCTTTTCCCAGCCGGAAATTATCAGAGAGGAGGCCCTTTTTGGGGCGATTGACCGGATTCGCGGTTCCGGGGGGGAAGCGCCGCTGGTTCGCGGGGAAGCCGGGCCTTCCAGGGGGGGCCCGCGGTCTCCCGGGAAGGAAGCCCGGCTTCCTAGGATGGAAGCCCGGCTTCCCAGGAGAGAAGCCCTGCGGGCTTTCGCGGAGGGGCGGGTTAAGGCCCAGGACCTGGGGGCGGCGCGGCTTGAGCGGGATCAGACCGCCGTCCGGGTCGCGCCCCCCGGGGAAAGGGGCGGTGGAGAGGGCGGCGCCTGTGACAGGGCGGGTTTTTCGGTGTTGATTAAAAGGGCCGGAGTCTATAAGCTGGAAACACTTACCGTAAAGGCTTTTGAGCCGGGCCCCGCTTTTGAGGATGGGGCGGCCGGCTTTTTCGCCGGATACCCCCTGGCCCTATGGACGCGCGTACGGCGGGGGAAGGTGGAGATCCTCGCCGGGGACCGGTGGGGCAAGGCCGCGGTCCTGAGCCCCGGCGGGGGCCTGCTTTGGAAGCGGGAAAAAACAGGGGCGGTTTATTTTACGGTTAGTCCTGGCCAGGTAAACGGTTAGGTGAAAAGGACCGGAGGCTTGAATGTCTTTAAATCAGAATGATCAAAAACCCGGCAGGCCCATGAAGCCCGTTTTTTCCGGCGGCGGCCCCAATCACCTGGCCCTGCTTTTCTTCCTTGTCATGGCGGGACTTTTTATCGCCTATTTTTTGCGGAGCGAAGCCCCCGCTGTCCAGGAAGTGGCCTATTCAGATTTTCTTCAGTACCTGGACCGGGACGAGGTTACCGCGGTAAAGATCTACGACAACAACATCATAGACGGGGCCCGCCGGGGTCCCGGCGGGCAGAGTGTCCGGTTTAAGACCATGATCCCCTACAACGATCCCTCCCTGCTTGCCGCCCTCCGGGCCAAGGACATCATGGTTTCGGGCGCCGCGGCAAGCCTAAGCCCCTGGCGGATCATGCTGGAGGTCATCCCCTGGATACTCATTATTGGCTTTATCTGGTTTATGACCCGGAACATGCAGGGTACGGGTTCCCGGGCTTTTCAGTTTGGCAAAAGCCGGGCCAAGCGCTACCACGACGAGGGCAAAAAAGTTACCTTCGCCGACGTGGCGGGGCAGGTGGACGCCAAATACGAGCTGCAGGAAGTGGTGTCCTTCCTCAAGAACCCCCAAAAGTTCACCAAAATGGGAGCCCGGATCCCCAAGGGGGTGTTGCTGGTGGGGATGCCCGGCACGGGGAAAACCCTCATGGCCAAGGCCGTGGCGGGGGAGGCGGGGGTAAACTTCTTCCACATGTCCGGTTCCGATTTTGTGGAGATGTTTGTGGGGGTCGGGGCCAGCCGGGTCCGGGACCTCTTTGACCAGGGCCGCCGTAACGCTCCCTGCATCGTGTTTATCGACGAGCTGGACGCCGTGGGCCGGACCAGGGGGGCCGGTTATGGCGGCGGCCACGACGAGCGGGAACAGACCCTGAACCAGCTTCTGGTGGAAATGGACGGCTTTGACTCCAAGGACGGGGTGATCATCCTCGCGGCCACCAACCGGCCCGACGTCCTGGACCCGGCGCTGCTCCGGCCCGGCCGTTTTGACCGCCAGGTGATGGTGGCCATGCCGGACATCAAAGAGCGGGAGGCGATCCTTACCATCCACGCCGCCAAAATTCCCCTGGCGAAAAACATCGATTTGACCAGGGTAGCCAGGGCCACCCCCGGCATGAGCGGCGCGGAGATCGCCAACCTGATCAACGAAGCGGCCCTCTTTGCCGCCCGGAAAGACAAAACGGTGGTGGGAATGGACGACATGGAGGAGGCCCGGGACAAGGTGCTGATGGGGGTGGCCCGGAAAACCCTGGTGGTCAGCGACAAGGAACGCCGCATGACGGCGATCCATGAGGCGGGCCACGCCCTGCTCCACTACTTCCTTAAAAACGCCGATCCCCTCCACAAGGTAACGATAGTCCCCCATGGCCGGGCCCTGGGCATGGCCATGTCCCTGCCGGAAGAGGACAGCTACAGCCGTACCCGGGGCTGGATAGAGGACCGGATCGTGATCTGCTACGGCGGCTGGACGGCGGAAAAGCTTTTTTACAACGAGACCACCACCGGTACCAAACAGGACCTGGAGCAGGCCACCGATATGGCCCGGCGCATGGTCTGCGAGTGGGGCATGGCGGAGGAGATGGGGCCCGTTACCTACGGCCAGGAGGAGGAACCGATCTTTTTGGGCAAAGAAATCGCCCGGCACAAGGATTATTCGGAGGAAACCGCCCGCCGCATTGACGAGGCGGTAATGAATATCCTGGAAAAGGCCATGGGCCAGGCCAGGGTCATTCTGGAAAGCCGCAAACAAGAGCTGGAACGCCTCGCCGACGCCCTCCTGGCCCGGGAGACCCTGGTGGACGAGGAGGTGCGGCCCCTGCTGGGTCTGCCCCCCAAAGAGGCCGCCCGGGGCGGCGCCGAATAACCCTCGACCAAATTAAAGGCGGAATCTGTTAATTTATTAAAATCATTTTCTCCATATCCTATATCAAACGAGAAATAATCATGCAAATACCAATTAAAATTCACCCCAATATCTAAATATGTTCCTCTGTCCCAGGCTGATGGTTGAAATTCAATTATAATAATATACCAGCCATGATCATCTATAAATGACCTTGATTTTCCAATTGAAAAATAGATTTTTTATTATTACGAATACAACCAATACCCATACTATTATTATTGGTATACCATAATACCATTTCTTCGGTTTTCCGCTTTTCCATAAATCCTTCGCCTTTTTCCTGCATTCATCCATTATTTCTTTTGGAATTAATTTTAATGATAAAATCACCAATAATGGAACAATTATTACGTCATCCAGATAACCTAAAACGGGGATAAAATCAGGTATCAAATCAATCGGGGATAAAGCATATCCAACGGTTATTATGATGGAAATTTTCGCGTAAACCGGTACATCCTTTCTTTTATAAGCGAGATATAACGCGGATAAATTATATTTTAATTCATTTGTTTTTATATTAATATTTTCAAAAATTTTATTCCCCATGATTTTTATTACATAATGTTTCCATTTTTTATTTTATACAATAGATTCACTATTCCATTTATACAAATTTGATTCTAAAAGAGCCGATTTTCCCTCTCAAAGAGCCGGCGTCCATTCAAAAAGACCCGATTTTTACTCTCTGAGACCCATGTTTGGCTCTTTGAGAGGGAACGCCGGTTCTCCGGGACCCGATTTCGGCTCTTTGAGACCCGATTTTGGTTCTCCGGGAACCAATTTCCTCTCTCCGAGACCCGATTTCCACTCTCAAAGACCCAAAAACGGCTCTTTGAGAACCAATTTTGACGCTTTCTATATTAATGGGTACTTTTTTATGAATCCATATTATAGGTTTGAAAAACCGCGCCGCGGCCTCCTTCCGGTTATTTGGAATGGTATGGCGGCCTGTAAAAGT
>JAIRPD010000023.1 GCA_031257195.1 Treponema sp.
GAACGGAGAACGGAGAACGGAGAACGGAGAACGGAGAACGGAGAACGGAGAACGGAGAACGGAGAACGGAGAACGGAGAACGGAGAACGGAGAACGGAGAACGGAGAACGGAGAACGGCTTTTTAGTATGGGCGTTTTTATCGGGCTTGTCTAGCATAGCTTACCTTCCTTAATTTTCATTTTACCGCCCCTAGAGGCTGGTATCAGCCTATGGTATACAGTTTTGGAACGATAGGTCAAGCGCCCAAAAGCGGCATCCATGCCGCTTTTGGGCTTGGACTTTTGCCTTGGGCAAAAGTCCACCTAAAGCTGTGGTAACACCGCCATACGTCCCTCCGGGCCGTTTGTCGATAGGTATGGATTTAAGGGACGCTACCGCATCCGCGGCGGTTGTAAGACGGGGAGTTTTACCTTTGGGGGGTTATGGTTTAGTATCATGGAGGAGAGGCGGCGGATATGCGGATTATCAACGGAGAACGGATAAGCGAGGTGGTGGGGCGGCTGTGCGTCCGGGCGAACCGGGAATTGCCGGAGGAGGCGCGGGAAAAGCTGCGGTCCCTTCGCGGGGCGGAAACCTGGCCCCTGGCCCGGGATACCCTGGACAAGATTATCAGTAACTTCGAGCTGGCCGGGGAACAGGGGGTTCCCCTGTGCCAGGATACGGGCGCGGCCTGCGTGTTTCTGGAAATCGGCGCGGACCTTCATATTGAGGGGGACCTGTACGCCGCGGTGAACGAGGGGGTACGGCGGGGTTACGCCGAAGGCTTTTTGCGGAACTCCATGGTGGCCGACCCTTTGAACAGGGTGAATACCGGGGATAATACCCCCGCCATGACGTATATCGACGTTGTTCCCGGTTCCCGGCTTACCATCACCGTGGCCCCCAAGGGTTTTGGCAGCGAAAACATGAGCCAAATCAAGATGCTCCGTCCCTCCGACGGGGAAGAGGGGGTTGTCGATTTTGTGGTTTCCGTGGTGAAAGAAGCGGGGTCCAACCCCTGCCCGCCTGTGGTGGTGGGCGTGGGAATCGGCGGTGTCTTTGACAAGGCGGCCCTGCTGGCCAAGAAGGCCCTGCTGCGCCCCCTGAACCGGGAAAACCCCGCGCCCTATTACCGGGACCTGGAACGGAGGCTGCTTAAACGGATCAACGCCCTGGGGACCGGTCCCCAGGGTTTTGGCGGCGCGGCGACGGCCCTGGCGGTGGCAATCGAGGTTATGCCTACCCACATCGCGGGTCTGCCCTGCGCGGTGAACCTTAACTGCCACGCGGCCCGCCACGCCCGGGAGGAAATCTGATGGAGCACCGTATCACCCTTCCCCTGACCCGGGAAAAGGCCGCCGGTATCGCCGCGGGGGATGTGGTTTATCTCTCCGGGGAGATCTACACCGCCCGGGACGCGGCCCACCGGCGCCTGGTGGAAGCGCTGGACGCGGGCCGCCCGCTCCCCTTCCCCCTGGAAGACGCCGTTATCTACTACTGCGGGCCCTCCCCCGCCCCGCCCGGGGCGGTTATCGGCTCCGCTGGTCCCACCACCAGCGGCCGGGTGGACGCCTACACTCCCCGGCTCCTCTCCCTGGGACTGCGGGGCATGATTGGCAAGGGCGCCCGCTCGGAGGAAGTGATCGCCGCCATGGTCAAGGCCGGGGCGGTGTACTTTGCCGCCATCGGCGGGGCCGGCGCCCTGCTCGCCCGCGCCGTTACGGCGGCGGAGGTTATCGCCTTCGAGGACCTGGGTCCCGAAGCCGTCCGCCGCCTGACCGTGCGGGACTTCCCGGTAACGGCGGTTATCGACCGCCGGGGCGGCAATCTCTACGTGTCCGGCCCCGAGGCCTACCGGCGGTCAGGGCGGTAGGGTCCCTTTGCCGGGCGGATTGCGCGTCCGGGGCTCCTGTGCTATACTGCCCTCATCCTGGCGGAGGGACGCGGCGGCACAATCGCTTACGCCGGGCGGTTCCCTTTTGACACAAAAAGCGATGAAGCGGGGCGGGGTGGTAAACCCCGCGGCGAATGAACTACCCCGCCCTGAAGGACGGGGTATCAGATTTTTCCAAGAAAAATCTGTCGTTCGAATAGGAAATGGTTTGTACCGTGGGGTTTACTACCATGTAACTTTAGCGTTACATTTTTTAACCGCCCTAAAGGGCGGGGTAGTAAATCCCACGGCGAATGAACGGGGTTCGGGCCTGGCGCCTGGGGGTAAATAATGAAAGTTAAAGCGAAGATAATCACTTCCCTGAGCGTGATGATCGTGGTGGTTTCCTGCATTCTGGCCCTGACCATGGCTTTCAGCGCCTCCATGATCCGGCGGCGGGGCGAGGCTATGCTCACGGACTTGAACAACTACATAGAAGCGAACGTAAAACAACGGGTTCTGGAGCTGGCGGAGAATATTGGCCATTATGTGGTTACCATGGAAACGGAAATAGACCATACCATGCTCAACGCGGCCAAATTGCTCCGGGAGGCGGACGGCCTTAGCGGGGGGACCCTAACCCTCTCCGACCTGGAACGGCTGCGGGAGGAAACGGGGATGTCGGATCTTTACCTGGGGAACAGCAACGGGGTCTTTACCCTCAGTACCGAGCCGGGGGCGGCGGGGGTTTCCCTCTTCGACATCTGGGAGGGTTACCGGATGCTGGTAACCGGTGAATCGGACTACCTTCCCTCCAGCATGAAGATCAAGGTGGAAACGGGGGAAATCTTTAAGTTTACCGCCATTCCCCGCCTGGATGGCCGGGGTATTCTGGAATCGGCCCTGAACGCCAACGCCATAGAACTCCAGCTTCAGGAATTTGTCAACGCCGAAAACGGTATCAAGTCCTTGAACCTCTTTGACTCTACCCTCCTGGCCTTAACGGAAAACGCCGTTTCCGGCCAAACGGCGGTGTTCACCAAGGGAACAACCCTGGGGCCCGAATCGCCGGAGGTGGCGGAGCTTTTTCAGGACCCTTCCAATGTCCAGCTTACCCTGAACGGGAACGAGGCCCGGCTTTACTACCCGGTGATGAACAGCGGGGAAAACGGCGGTATACGGTACGTCCTCTTCCTCGATCTGGACACCACGGACTACTTTACCACCTACCGGCTCATCGAGGCGCCGGTTCAAAGCCTGGTGGGGGAAAGCGTCCGGCTTAACATTCTTTCCCTGGCGGCGGTTTTTACCGCGCTGCTTCTCTTTACGGTGTTCACCGTCTTTCTGGTAAACCGCCTGCTGCGGCCGCTGGGTTTTTTTAACGCCCTCCTCTTCTCTTTCGCCGCGGGTGATTTTTCCCCGGAACCCCCGGGGGAACTTTTACACAAGCGGGATGAAATGGGGGAAATGTCCCAGTCCTTCCGAAATACCTCGGATAAAATGAAGAACCTGGTGATGGTAATCCGGAACCAGGGTTTTTCCCTAAAGAACGTGGGCGAGGAACTCGCGGCCCACATGGGACAGACCGCCGCGGCGATCAACCAGATCGCCGCCAATATCAGGAACATGAGGGGGCAGACGGAAAAGCAGGCGGCGGGGGTTATGGAGATGGGGGACTCGGTGGAAAAGATCATCGCGGAAATCCGCGAACTGGACCAGCATATCACCATCCAATCGGATCATGTGGCCAAATCCTCCGAAGCGATTGAGGAAATGCTCAAAAACATACACGCCGCGGTGGAAACCTTAACTCAAAACACGGAAAGCGTGATGGCCCTGGCGGGGTCCGCCGAAACGGGCCGCTCGGATCTGCAGAAGGTTTCCGCGGATATCAAGGAGATTGCCCGGGAATCGGAGGGGCTTTTGGAGATCAACTCGGTAATGGAAAACATCGCCAGCCAGACGAACCTCCTTTCCATGAACGCCGCCATCGAGGCGGCCCACGCCGGGGAAGCGGGCAAGGGTTTCGCCGTGGTGGCCGGGGAGATCCGCAAGCTGGCCGAATCCTCCTCGGCCCAGTCCAAAACCACGGCGGAGATGCTCAAGAAGATCAAGGCTTCCATAGACTCAATTACCCGGTCCGCGGGGGTGGTTTTGGAACGCTTTGAAACGATTGAACAGGAAATCAAGACCGTTTCCGCCCAGGAGCAGAACATCCACTCCATCATGGAAAAACAGGAAGCGGGGAGCCGCCAGGTGCTGGAAACGATAAACGGCCTCAACAGTATCACCGGCCAGGTCAAACGGGGGTCGGCGCTGATGGCCGAACGGAGCCAGAAGGTACTTCGGGAAAACGCTCATTTATCGGGGATCACCGGCGAAATCACCAACGGGATGAACGAAATGGCCGCCGGGGCGGAGCATATCAACGCCGCCGTAACGGCGGTGAATGAACTGACCGGGGAAAACAAGAGCAGCATCAACACCCTTTCGGGGGAAATCGCTAAATTCAAGGTGGGTTGAAACATTCTATGACCAGCCGTGACGAACTTGACCACCTGGCCCGGAAACGGATTCTGATCCTCGACGGCGCCATGGGTTCCATGATCCTGGCCCGGAACCTTTCCGAGGGGGATTACCGGGGAAAGGAATTCGCCGCCCACGGGACGCCGCTTTTGGGCTGCAACGACGCGCTCTGCCTCACCATGCCGGAACTGATCGGCTCCATCCACGAAGCCTACCTGGAAGCGGGGGCGGATATTGTTACCAGCTGCAGCTTCAACGCCAACGCCGTTTCCCTGGTGGATTACGGCCTGGCCGGCCGGGCCTACGACATCAGCCGGGCGGCGGGGGAGCTGGCCCGGAAGGCGGCGAAGGGCTATTCCACGCCGGAAAAGCCCCGGTTTGCCGCGGGCAGCTTGGGACCCACCTCCAAAAGCGGGAGCATCTCCCCGGATATGGATGATCCGGGCCGGCGGAGCGTTACCTGGGATGAACTGGAAGCGGCCTACTACGACAACGCCCGGGGTTTGTTGGACGGGGGGGTCGATCTGCTCCTGCTGGAAACCTGTTTCGACACCCTTAACGCCAAGGCGGCCATCGCGGCGATCCTCCGGCTTCGGGAAGAACGGGGCGCGGATATTCCCCTGATGATCTCCGCCACTATTTCCGGCGCGTCGGGACGGCTCCTGGCGGGCCAAACCGTGGAAGCCTTCGCCGTTTCCGCCGCCCACGGCGATCCCTTTTCCCTGGGACTTAACTGTTCCCTGGGGGCGGAAAAGATCCTCCCCCACCTGAAGGCGCTGGCCGCCTTTACCCCCTTCCTGGTAAGCTGCCACCCTAACGCGGGGCTGCCGGACCGGTTTGGCCGCTACCTGGAGGGGCCGGAGGAAACCGTTTTCCACGCGCGAAAATTCCTGGACCAGGGGCTGGTGAACATCCTGGGGGGCTGCTGCGGCACCACCCCCGCCCACATCGCCGCCATCGCGGAGACGGCAAAACGTTACGCCCCCCGGTCTTTGCCCGCGGTTCCGGGGCCCCGGGGCTCAACGGGGAAAAGTTTCCTCGCCGGGCTGGAGCCGCTGGATCTGGACGAGGGGTTTATCAATATTGGGGAACGGACCAATGTGGCGGGGAGCGCGAAGTTTCTCCGGCTGATCCAAAGGGGCGGCTGGGAAGAGGCGGCGGACCTGGCCCGGGATACGATTGCCGCCGGGGCCCGGATCATCGATGTCTGCATGGACGACGCTCTCCTGGAAAGCAAAGAATCCATGGTCCGCTTTCTCAACCTGGCCCTTTCGGACCCGGAGATTGCCCGGGTTCCGGTAATGCCCGACAGTTCCCGCTGGGAAACCCTGGAGGCGGCCCTGAAATGCCTGCAGGGTAAGGGCCTGGTCAACTCGATCAGTCTTAAAGAGGGGGAGGGTGAATTTCTGCGCCGGGCCGCCCTGATCCGCCGTTACGGCGCCGCCGCGGTGGTGATGCTTTTTGACGAGGAAGGCCAGGCCCTCACCTATGAACGGAAGGTGGAAACAGCCCGCCGCTCCTACCGGCTGCTTACGGAGGCGGGTTTTCCGGCGGAGGACATTGTCTTTGATCCCAACGTACTGACCATCGCCACCGGCATGGCGGAACATGACCGTTACGCCCTGGACTTTATCAGCGCCTGCGCCTGGATCCGGGAACACTGCCCCGGGGCCCATATTTCCGGGGGGATCTCCAACCTTTCCTTTAGTTTCCGGGGCAGCGGAGAAATCCGGGCCGCCCTTCACGCCGCGTTTTTGAAACACGCCGCGGCGGCGGGGCTCTCCATGGCGATCCTCAACCCCGCGGGCCTCCGGTCCCCGGAGGAAATCCCCGGCGGCCTCTGGAAGGCGGCGGAAGACGCGATCCTCTGCCGGGACGAGCCGGACGGCGAAACCGGGGGAAGCCGCGCCGACCGGCTCCTGGCCGCCGCCCTCAAGGAGGCCAACTCCGGCGGCGGTACCGGGGAAAAGCCCGGCGAGGCCGCGGACCAGTGGCGGCTCCTTCCCCTGGAGGAGCGGGTGGTTCATTCCCTGGTAAAGGGAATCGACCGGTACATAGCGGAAGATGTCCTCGCGCTGTACCACCAGGAGGGCCGTTCCTGTCTTGAGATCATTGAGGGTCCCCTGACGCGGGGCATGGAGGAGGTGGGCCGCCGTTTTGGGGAGGGGAAGATGTTCCTTCCCCAGGTGATCCGCGGCGCCAGGGTGATAAAAAAAGCCGCGGCGGCCCTGGAGCCCCTCATGGATCCGGCCTCCGGCAAGGGGGTTCCGGCGGCCGGCGGTGGTAAAATCGCCCTGGCCACCGTCAAGGGCGATGTCCACGACATAGGCAAAAATATCCTGGCGGTGATCCTGGGCTGTAACGGCTACGAGGTGATAGACCTGGGGGTGATGGTCCCCGCGGAAAAGATCCTGGCGGCGGTAAAGGAAACCAACGCCGCCGGCGTTGGCCTTTCCGGCCTTATCAGCCCCTCCCTGGACGAGATGGTCCGGGTGGCGG
Organism: Treponema sp.; assembly: GCA_031257195.1. GTDB lineage: Bacteria > Spirochaetota > Spirochaetia > Treponematales > Breznakiellaceae > JAIRPD01. The sequence goes on from JAIRPD010000023.1 coordinate 6,879, forward strand.
AGGAAATGGAAAGGAGCGGCCTGACCATCCCGCTCCTTATTGGGGGGGCCGCCGCCAGCGCCGCCCATACGGCCCTGCGGATCGCCCCGGCCTATTCGGGGCCGGTGGTCTACCTTCGGGACGCCGGCCAAACCCCCCCGGCGCTGGGGGCCCTCCTTTCCCCCCGGCGCAGGGCGGCCTTTCTGGAAAAACTTGAGGCCGAATACGCGGAGGCCCGGCGAACCCACGGGCAAATCACGGAAAGGCGGATCTTCCTGAGCCTGGAAGAGGCCCGGGCCAACCGGCCCGCCATTGACTGGGAGGCCGCCGCCCTTCCCCAGCCCAAACATCCCGGCCTTATCCCCTACGATTCCTACCCGGCGGAAAAGGTTATCGCCCGGATAGACTGGGATTCTTTCTGCCGCTCCTGGGACATGAACCCCAAAACCGGCAGTACGGGAAACGCCGAAGAAAGGCGGCGGCTTATCGCCGACGCCGAAGAGGCGCTGAAACAGCGGGCGGGGTCTCTTTCCCTCCGGGCCATGGTGGGCTTCTTTCCCGCCCTTTCGGAAAACGAGGATATTGTGCTCTACCAACGCCCGCCGGAAGAGGCCGCGACCCCCCCGGACCCCGGCGCCAACGGCCCCGGCCCCGAGCGGGCCCGCTTTTGCTTCCCGCGAAACCAGGAAAAAAAGCCCGCGGGCGCGCCCAACCTCTGCCTGGCGGACTTTGTCCTTCCCCGGGACCGGTATGACCAGTGGGTTAAAAAAGGCTGGAAGGACCGGAACGAAAGGCCCCTCCAGGACTGGCTGGGGCTCTTTGCCCTGACGGCGGAATTTACCGGGCCGGAAAACGCCGCCGCCGGACCGGCGGAAAGCGGCGGCTACGGCGCGCTGCTGGCCGCGACCCTGACGAACTGCCTGGCCGAGGCCTTCGCGGAGGAACTCCACGAAAAGGTACGAAGCGAATTGTGGCCCTCCGGCGATGGCGGCGATACCGGCGGCGCGAACAGGGGCATCCGCCCCGCCTTTGGGTATCCCGCCTGCCCGGACCACCGGGACAAAGAGACCGCCTTTGCCCTGCTGGAAGCCCGGGAACGGATCGGCCTGGCCTTAAGCGAGTCGGCGATGATCATCCCCCCCTCCTCACTATGCGGCATGTACTTTGCCCACCCGGAAGCCCGTTACTTCAGCGCCGGGGAAATCGCCCCGGATCAGCTTGAGCGCTGGGCCCGGCGCAAGGGTCTTTCCCCGGAAGAAGCCCGGCGCCGGATGGGGCGCGTCTAGCCGGCCTACAGCCGCCGGCCGGCCAGAACCCCGGGGACGCGCCTTTCGTCTTCCACCGCCAGTTGACCGTTGACAAACACATGCCGCACCCCCTCGGGGGCGGCGCCGGGATCGCCCCGGTTGGGAAAGTCCGCCCGCTCCCGCAGGCGTTCCCAGTCAAGGACAACCAGGTCGGCGTACGCGCCGGGGGCAACGCGGCCCCGGTCCGTATACCCCAGCGCCTTCGCGGGGATCGAGGTACAGCGGCGCAGGGCGTCCAGCAGGGACAGGCCGGCCCCCTCTTTCACCAGGGACCGGAAAAAAAGGGGGTACGTGGCCGCCCCCTGGGGATGGCCCTGGCCCGGCGGATACCCCATGCAGTCGGTGGAGACCATCACCTCCGGAAGGGAATAGGCGGTCAGGACATCCTCCGGTCCGCCAAGATCGTAGATCAGGCTGTCCCCGGGAAAGTGTTCCAGGATGTCCTGGAATTTCTTCGTGTCCAGGTACTGTCCGGCGTACTTGCCCGTGGCGGCCAGAATCAAGTTGACGTTAAAGTTATTGCGGGCAAAGTTTACCTTGTCAAAGACGGCGCTCCCCGCGAGGGTGGAAAAGGCCGTGTACATGCCGCTGTCCGCCCAAACATCCGCCCCCCGGGCCCGGTAGCCGGCGATCAGCTCCAGGACCCGCTTGAGCCCGTCGCCGGAATACATGTACACCAGGTGGGAGATGATCACCCGGCCGCCCCCCCGGCACAGCTCAAGGGCCTCCAGGATGGACGCCTCCGGCGTTGAGGCCCGGGCGTGGATCGACACCGCCTTTCCCGCGGCAAAGGCGCAGTCCGCCAGCGCCCGCAGTTCCTCCGGCTCCGTCCCCGGGTTGTACTCCAGTCCAAAGGACAGGCCCGCGGCTCCCGCGTCAAAAGCCTCCCGGGCCAGGTCCTTCATCTTCCTGATCTGGGCGGGGGAGGCCGGGGCGTACGCGTCTTCCTGCCCCGCGGCCCTCCGCAGGGTTGACTGCCCCGCCTGTTCCGCCTGGTTTACCGGGTAGCCCCGCTCCTCAAAGCCGGCAAAAAAGGCCCCCAGGTCCGGGGGGCTCATGCCGCAGTTTCCGCTGTACGCCGAGGTTACCCCCATGGCCAGGAGCTTTTCGGCGCAGGCCTGGCTGTTGTCCGTATGGGCGTGGGGGTCGATAAACCCCGGAACCAGGAGGCCGCCGGCGGCGTCGATGACCCGCGCGGCCTTTACGGCGGGGGCGTCCCCCGGGTACAGGGCGGCGATTTTATCCCCCGCGACGGCCGCGGCGCCGTAAAAATCCGCCCCGCTTTCGGGATCGATAATCCGGGCCCCGGTAATCAGATAGTCCAGATTGATCATGATGTTATAGCTAAGCATAGCCTATGGATTGAACAAAAACCACCACCCGGTATATGGTTATGGCAGATCATGAGCGATGTCATACCCCGCCTGTTCGCGAAGGCCCGCAAGATCGTCTTCAAGTTTGGTTCCAACACCCTGGCCGGGGCGGACGGGAAGATCAACGGCCCCTTGCTGGGGGAATTCGCCGAACAGGCGGCGGCCCTGATTGGCCAGGGCCGGCAGATTGTCATCGTTTCCTCCGGGGCGCAGGTGGCGGGGCTTTCCGCCATGGACCGGTGGGCCCGGAAACGGGACATCCACTACCGTCAGGCCCTGTGCGCCGTGGGGCAGGTTAAGCTGATGAACGCCTGGGAACGGGCCTTTGCCCCCCAGGGTATCCACATCGCCCAGATCCTCCTTACCCGGGATGACTTTGGGGACCACACCCGGACCCTCAACACCCGGAACACCCTCTTTACCCTGGTGGACGAGGGGATCGTCCCCATCATCAACGAAAACGATTCGGTGAGCGTGGAGGAGATCAAGATTGGGGATAATGACACCCTGGCGGCCCAGTCCGCGATCCTCTGGAGCGCGGACCTGCTGGTCCTGTTCAGCGACATCGACGGCCTCTACAGCCAGAACCCCAAGGAAAACCCCGCCGCCGTTCTGGTCAGCGAGGTCCGGGACATCGCGGCGGCCCGTTCTTCGGTAAACACCGCGGGGGCCAGCGACTTTGGCACCGGGGGCATTGTGACCAAGCTGGACGCCGCCGAACAGGCGCTGTCCTACGGCATTCCCCTGATCCTCGCCCACGGCGGCCGAAAGCGGGCGCTGGAAGCCCTGGCGGCGGGCGCCCAGAGCGGAACAGCCTTCCTGCCCTAACCCGCCCCCGCCGGATCGCGCCCCCGGATCAAGCTGATCCACGATCCCTGGATCAGGCTGATCCCGGACCCCTGGATCGGACTGATCCAAGACCCCAGGATCAAGCTGATCCAAGACCCCTGGAGCAGCCCTGCCCCAAGACAGCCGGGAGCCTGAACAGATCCCCGGGGGGATTACAAGCGGCGATGGGGGTGTTCTGGAAGGTCCGCTCAGGTTCGGACGGAGCCGTTGTAGATATCCAGCAGGAGCAGCTTCAGGTCTTCTTTGGAAATGTCCACGGGATTGGTGGGGTAGGTCCGGTCCGCGAAGACCTTTGCCGTCAGCTCCTCCAGGCTGGCGGCGAATTCCGAAAAATCAACCCCCATGTTGTTTAAACCCAGGGGTATGCCGAAGGTCCGGTTGAAGTGCCGCAGGTAGCTGATAAAGGTAACGCAGGTCTGCTCGTCGTTGAGGATGTACATTCCCAGGTGGCGGGCCAGCTCGGCGTACTTGCCGATGACCGGGATATGGGGCTGGTGGCGCCACAGCCCGGAGTTAAAGGAGACCACGTAGGGGAGGACAATGCTGTTGGCCCTTCCATGGGGGATGTGGTAGCGCTCCCCGATGGTGTGGGCGATGGCGTGGTTAAGCCCCAGGCCGGCGCTGTTAAAGGCGATGCCCGCGTTGGTGGAGGCCACAAACATCTGCTCCCGGTATTTGTCGTTGGACACGTCCTTGTAAAGGGGGATCAGGTTGAGGAAGGCCACCCGGGCGGCCTCCCGGGCGTACATGTCCGTGCAGGCCATGGATTGCCGGGACACATAGGCCTCAATCGCGTGGGTGATCACGTCCATCCCGGTGTTGGCGATCACGTCCTTGGGCAGGGTCCGGGTGAATTCGGCGTCCAGCACGGCGTAGTCGGGCATCATCAGGGGATCGCTTAGGGCGATCTTTACGTCCCGCTGCCGGTCGGTGATCACGGCGTAGTTGGTCGCCTCCGAGCCGGTTCCACTGGTGGTGGGGATGGCGTAGAGTACCGGCTTTTGACGCTTTTCCCGGACGTAGAAGTACAGCATGGCCTTCGCGGCGTCCAGCGCCGAACCGCCCCCCAGGGCGACCACCGCGCCGGGCCGTTCCTCCAGCATCACCTTGAGCCCCGCCGCCACCGTTTCTATGGAGGGGTCCTGCTCAATATTCGAGAATACCGCGTAGGAAACCCCCGTCCGCAGGCGTTCCAGGACCCGGTTGACAATGCCGGAACTGACCATAAAGGGATCGGTGATCACCATTACTTTCTGGCTTTGAATCTCCTCCAGGGCGGAGAGCGAACCGGAACCGAAGTAAATCTTTAACCGCATTTCAAAAATGTTCATGGCGCCCCTTACTGCCCTTTGAGTATACCACGGCGCCGGGGCCTGTCAAGCCTTTTTTTTTGATGCTATACTAGGCCCATGAAGAACACCGCGGACGCGAAAGTCCTCATTGCCTGCATAGGGGCGGGGGCCATGGGTACGGCCTTGATGAAGGGCGCCGCCTCCGCCGCGGGGGGCGGGAATATCATTTTTACCGACGTTAACCTCTCCAAAGCCCGGGCGGCGGCCAAGGCCCTGGGGGCCGGGGTCCGCGCCTCCAACCTGGAAGCGGCTCGGGCCTCGGAGTGGGTCTTTTTGGCGGTTAAACCCCAGGCGCTGCCGGGGGTGCTGGCGGAAATCGCCCCCGCCCTGGGGGAAGCGCCCCGGGGAAAGGCCGGAGCCGGGCCGCCGGTGCTGGTATCCATGGCGGCGGGCTGGTCTATCGCCCGGATTCAGGCTGTGATAAGCGGCGCGGGGAAGGCCCCCGCCGTTCCCGCGGGAGACCTGCCGCCGGTGGTACGGATTATGCCCAACACCCCGGCCCAGGTTTCCCGGGGGCTTATCGCCCTGGCCGCTTCCCCCGCGGTGGGGGCCTCCCGGCTGGCGGCGCTGGAGCGGATTCTGGGGGGGGCGGGGATGGTGGACCAGGTGGAGGAACCGCTCCTGGACGCGGCAACGGGCCTTTCCGGCTCGGGCCCCGCCTTTGTCTGCCAGTTCATTGAGGCCCTGGCGGACGGGGGGGTGCTGGCGGGGCTCCCCCGGGACAAGGCTCTGCGCTACGCCGCCCAAACCGTCCTGGGAACGGCGGCCATGGTGCTGGAAACGGGGAAACACCCGGGGGCGCTTAAAGACCTGGTGGCTTCCCCCGGGGGAACCACCATCGAGGGAATCGCCGTCCTGGAACGGAACGCCTTTCGGGGGACGGTGATCTCCGCGGTGGAGGCGGCCTGGCGGCGCTCACTGGACATGGCCGCGGAACGGCAGGCCGGGGCCGGATGATCGTTCCCGTTCCCCGGGGAAAACCGCGAAACCCCGGTTAAGGCGGCGCTTCCTACGCCCGGCGGCGTTATTCGGCGCTTCCCCGGGGTATGGCTCCCGTTTTCCAATCAAGGGTCCTTAAAGACCACGCTGATGTGGGTTCCATCGCTTTTGATGGTGTGGTAGTAGGTGTCAAGCACCACCGGCAGATCGAGGGACCCGCCGTCCCAGGGTTCTCCCTCCCGCCAATGAAAGTAGTCGTTGAGGTACCGGTACGTATGGTAGTGACGGCTGCCGGGGATGATCCGCTTGATCACCGGGTAGTGCCGGGCGATATTCTCCGTAAAGGGACCAAAGCCCGTGGTGTTTTCAAGGTGAACGGCCATGCTGGAAGCGGTCCGGTAGGGAAAGAGGATGCTTAGATCGCTCAGCAGGCGCTGTACCCTAAAGTCGTTGTAGCGCTTTTGATCCGCCAGGGCGTTGCCGTAGGAAAGGGCAAAAACAAAGAAACACCAGTTCAGGGCCATCACGCACAGGAAGGCCGCTTTTTTCCCCGGGGAAGAGACCAGGCAAACGCCGGCCGCGGCGAGCAGTACCCCAAAGCCCAGCAGGGACCGGGGGGCGTAGAGGGGGCTTTCCAGCGCGAGGTACGCGCCGTAGGAAAGGGCAAAGAACAGGACCAGCGCCAGGGGGGGAACAACAAACCGAAGAACCCCCCGCCGGGCCGATTGTTGTATGGCGTTCACCACAAACAGCAGGCAGACAAGGACGGAGCCCGCCTTCCAGGCAAGGCCAAAGTCCTGGTTAATCGTGGAAGCGTAGCGCGCCAGGTTGCGCAGTACGCCGGGGATAAGCCGGGCCGGGGTCAGCGCGGCGGTGGATGTACCGTGGCCGGTGGTGCCGGCCACCATAAAAATCAGCCGGAAGAGGATGAGGGCGGCGGCGTAGGACAACGCCGCGCGGAGGGCAAAGGAAACCAGCTCCCGGTTTGTTTTCCGCCCCCGGTTCCAGTCGTTAAAGAGCAGTATCGCGGCGATCAGCGCGTACACCCCCGACGCGGCCTGGTAGCTTACACACATGATCAGCAGGCCCGCGACCGAAGCGAAAACAAAGGCCCGCTTCGCCTTCACAAAGAGGAAGGGGACTATCCCCGCCAGGACCGCCAGGGCCATATAGGGGGCGTCGAACTTGTAGGAAAGACATTCCAGGAAGTACGGCGACAGCCCCAGGGGAAGCGCCGCCAGGAGGGGCGCCCAGGCGATCCCGCCGCCAAGGACCAGGGTTAGGAGGACGCCGCCGCCCGCGCAGAGCAGGACCGCCAGAATCTGCGGCAGGGGGGAAATGTCCGCCAGGTTGTTGTCGGCGTGGAGAAGGGTGGAAACAAATTCCGGCAGATGCCGGCTCCAGCCGTTCCAGCCATGGTACCCCCTAAAGGCCCGGCCCACGTCATCGGCGTAGAGATAATCCGCCCGGATAAGGCTGGTCAAAGCCAGCAGGTAAACGCCGGCGATCAGCAAAAAGGGCTTTACCAGGGCCCGGCGGTCAATTTCCCCCAGGCAGTCCCTCATTTCCCCCCGGATCTCCCTGAACAGGGTCCTCCCCTTTTGGGTAAGGACAAAAAAGTCAACCGCCAGGATCAGGGCGATGGCGCTCCTGCCCCAGGCGGCCAGGGTGTTTATCCAGTCATCGTAGAAGTTTACCTTCCGGTGGATCAGGTATTCCTCCGCCAGGCGGATGATCCACCGCCGCACCGGAAGGTACAGGACCAGCAGGGAACAGCCAATCCCCGCCAGGGAAAGGAGCCCCACCCACAGGGCGGCGAACCTTTTCCGCCCCGCCGCCGGAACCTTAGGCGCTTCCATCGCCCGCCTCCCCATAGCGGCCCACCCGAAACCCCAGGGCCCGGACCTTCTCCGCCAGGGCCGCGCTTTGGGTCAAGCCGTATTCGCTGGGGCGCCCCTCCGCGCCGGGGTGAATCAGGGCCTCCACCAGCAGGCCCTTCCCCCCGGGAACCGGACCGGCCAGCGCCCGGAGGCCGTATTCCACCGCGGCCTCGTCCATGAACCCCGTATACCCCACACCGATAAGGTAGTCGTTGGTGGTAAGCCCCGCCGCCCGGGCGGCCCTTTTGTTTCCCCCGCTCAGGGTGTTCAGGATGGCAACCTTGAGCAGATTCACCATCCGGGCGGGGCGGAGGGGCTTTAGACGGCGGGGAACGGCGTAGGGCTTTTCGTACTGGGTCCGGACACAGGGAATCCCGTACTCCCGGGCCAGCCGCAGGGTAAGCGTAAAGAGGGCGGGAATCCCGTGGACATGCACGTGGGAATCCAGGTGATCGATGACGCGGCCCCCCCGCTTCAGGCCGGCGGCCCCCTTTTCTATCTGGGCCCGGAACTCCCGTTCCACATCCCGCAAAAAAGCCCCGCTCCCCGAGTTAAGGAGGATGGACAGGAACCCCCGGTTAAAGTCCCCCTCCCTATTGATCAGCCGGGACCGCCGGCCCCCCTCTCCCTGTTGAACCAGGGCCCGTCCCTCGACAATGTTCAGGTGTATCCCCCAGCCCAGGCCGGGACAGGCGGGCAGGATATCCCGCAGGGCGGCCTCGAAGGCTTCGCCGTTGACGCAGAGGCTGGCGCTTTTTAACAGCCCGCCCCGATAGCCCTCCAGGATCGCCCGGTTCCGGGCCTCGGACAGGCCGCAGTCGTCGGCGTTCAGGATAAACCGCTTTTCCCCCCCCGCTTCCACGCCTAGCTCCTCTCCCGGATCACATAGTGGGGCCGCTGTTTTACCTCGGTATAGGTCTTTGCCAGGTACTGCCCCAGAATCCCGGTGGTAAAGAGCTGGATGCCCCCGCAAAAGAGGACTATGCAGGCGGTGGAGGCCCAGCCGTCGGGGGTCCAGGGATGAGGGGTGTTCAGGGTAATCAGCCGGTATACCACGATCCAAAGGATGACGATGAGGGAAATGAAAAACAGCAGCACCCCCAGAATAGAGGCCAGGGCCAGGGGCTTGGTCGAAAAGGCGGTGATCCCGTCCAGGGAGTACTGGAAGAGCTTCCAAAAAGACCACTTGGTCCGCCCCGCCGCCCGCTCCGCGTTTTCGTACTCAAACCAGATTGTCCTGAACCCAATCCAGGGGTAAAAGCCCTTGGAAAACCGGCTTCGCTCGTTGAGGGACAACAGGGCGTCCACATAGGGGCGGCTCATCAGCCGGAAATCCCCCGCGCCGTCGATCATCTCTATGTCGGTGATTCTGGCCATCAGCCGGTAAAAGAGGCGGCTGAAGAACGTCCGCAGGGGAGAATCCCCCTTCCTGGTCCGTTTGGTCCCGGCGCAGTCGAACTCTCCGGAGGCCACCGCCGGCAAGAGCAGGGGAATCAGCGACGGGGGATGCTGCAGGTCCGCGTCAAGCATCACCACCGCGTCCCCCCGGGCTTCCCGCAGGCCCGCCAGCATGGCCGCCTCTTTCCCGAAGTTCCGGGAAAAGATGATATACCGGACCCGCCCGTCCCTGGCGGCCAGGTCTTTAAGGACGGCGGCGCTGGAGTCGGCGGAACCGTCATCCACAAAGACCAGTTCCGCGGTGAAACTGCTGTCTTTAGCCGCGCACCCTTCCAGCACCCGGGCGGTTTCCGCGTAAAAGAGGGGAACCGCGGCTTCTTCGTTGTAACAGGGAACGACGATGGACAAAAGCATGGCGCCTAGGTCCTTTTACGCCGCGCCCATGAGGGGGGGGGGGTAATAGTGATTTTCATTTGGTTCAGCTTTTTTACCTAACGATACTCCGGCGGTATCCATCCCGGTCCTGGGGCGGCGGCTCACAAACAGGCTTATCACGGGTCATCCTCCTTCCGGGGCCGCCGCGCGGAACGCGGGGCGCGCCAGGGTATAGTGTCAGTATACCGCGATTCCCCCGCCGCCGCAAGTCCGGTATCCGTACTCACACCTATAGGACGTTTCGCCGCGCGCGGCGGCCCCGGGGGGAATGGATAATCCCAGGCTGCCGGCCATCCTGGGGCAGGCCGTCCCCAGGGATCGTGGAGATCCAAGGGGTCTGGATAGCCTGATCCAAGGGTCTTGGATAGCCCGATCCAAGGGGTTTGGATCGCCCTGATCCAAGGGGTCTGGATCGGCCTGATCCGGGGGCGCGGATCAGCCCTGGTTTCTCCGGGCGGCGGTGTTAAGCCGCCGGGTTCGTTCCAGGGCCTCGGCGGCTTCCCGGTAGCCGGGGCTGAGGCTGAGGGTTTTCTCGTAGGCCTCGATGGCGGAGGCGTAGTCGCCGGCGGATTCCCTGACGGCGCCCAGGCGGAACCACCACAGGGATATGCCCCCTTCCAGGGTTACCGCCGTGGTGTAGGCGATGTCCGCGTGGAAGAATTTTCCCTGGTTGCGGTAGATCTCGCCCATAAAGAAATAGGCCGTGGACGCCCGGCCTCCCCGGGGTATGTAGTTAACGTAGCGCCGCATCATCGTTAGGGAGCGCTCGTAGTTGTTCAGGTAAAAGTAGGCCTCCCCCATGGTTTCCATCACGGGGTAGTGGGCGGAGTTGATCTCCAGCGCCCGGGAGCCAAAGTTTATCACCTCCGTATACCTTTTTTGCCGGAGCAGGGTGAGGGTGAGGGTTTCGTAGGTGTTCAGGTTGGCGTTGTTCTGGCTCAGCTCTTCCATGCAGATCCGGACCGCTTCCGTATAGTAGACGTTGGCTTCCTCCAGGCGGTTCCGCGTTTCCAGGTCCCGGCCAATGCGAAAGTTCTGCAGGGCGTTGGACGTTACCGGCGGCGGCGAGAACTGGGGCCGCGCTGGAGGGGGCGCGGCGGGCGGGGGGGCGGGCGGGGGCTGCGCCGGGGCCGGGGGGGCGCGGGGGGGCGGAGGGGGCGCGGCGGGCGGGTCGGGGACCGGAAAGGGGGCTTCCTGGGCGGACAGGGCGGCGGCAAACAAAAGTCCGGCGCCCAGCAGTAAGGCAACAAGGGTCGTTTTTTGTTTCATCAGTATCTCCCGGTTACAGCTTAGCGCGGATCGCGCTCAAATGCTATTGACCGCCGCCGGGGGGCGGAGAAAGGACCGCCCGGAAACGGAAGGTTCCCGGGCGGTTCAGGGTAACCGGGGCCCCCTACCGGCCCCGCGAGGCCTTCCAGCGTTCGCCGATGGCGTCGGCGCCCAGGATGGCGTCATAGACGGTTTCCGGCGTAACGGTGAAGGGCATGTTGTGGATGGTTTCACCCGGGACAGCGGTCATCTCGGCGACCTTGCGGAGGTCCGCGGCGGAGGGGTTTTTGACGTTCAGGTCCCCCAGGGTGATGGGCAGCCCCACATCGGTACAGAAGGTCAGGACCTCCTCCAGTTCCGGGGTGGGCGCGTTTTCCAGGACCAGGTGAACGATGGTGCCGAAGGCGACTTTTTCGCCGTGGTAGAAGGCGTGGGTCGCGGGCAGGGCGGTAAGGCCGTTGTGGACGGCGTGGGCCGCCGCGAGGCCGCCGCTTTCAAAGCCGATGCCCGAAAGATAGGTGTTGGCCTCGATGATGTTTTCCACCGCCCGGGTGCAGCCACCCCGGGTAAGGGCCGTGGCGGCTTTCTTGCCGTCCCGGATCAGGGTGTCGTAGCACAGCCGGGCGATAGCCTGGGCGGTGAGGGTGGTTTTGCCGCCCACACAGTTTCCCGCCTCCTTCTGCTGGCAGGAGCGGGCCTCGAAGTAGGTGGCCAGCGCGTCGCCCATGCCGGAAACGAGCAGCCGGACCGGGGCCGCGGCCACGACGCCGGTGTCCACCAGCACGATGTTGGGATTCTGCTTAAGGAACCGGTAGCTTTCGAACACCCCCGCGTCGGTGTAGATCACCGAAAGCGCCGAACAGGGGGCGTCGGTGGAGGCGATGGTCGGGGCGATGAGGATGGGAAGGCCCGCGTCCTCCGCCGCGGATTTGGCGGTGTCCAGGATTTTGCCGCCGCCGATGCCGGCGATTATATCCGCCCCCGAAGCCTGGAGCGCGTTGTACACCCGCTTGATTTCGCTGGCCGAGCATTCACCATTGAATATCTCGAAAACCACGGAGCTGCCGGCCTTTTTGGCGCTTTCGGTAAGAACGCCCTCTACCCTGCCCTTTCCCGACTTGCTGACCAGGGCGAAAATCTTTTTCCGGCCCAGGTTGGCCGCGTGCGCGGCGATGTTCGCCAGTTCTCCCTTCCCCTGGATGTACCGGGAAGGACTTCCAATAATGTTTGCCATTCTTTCCCCCTAAAATTGCTGGATTCACGCTAAAAAATCAGCGTGGAAGATAGAATTCTGTACCCACTTTCCCGCTTTGTCAAGGAAAAAAAGCGCGAAAGCGCCGCCGCCGTGGTTGTGTCCGCCCCGCGGCAGCCGGCCGCCAAGATTGAACAGGGCGCTTTGGTTACGATTGACGCGGACAAAACTCGTATTCATATACTCCCTTTTACCTAATGCCGCCGGTATCCTTCAATCACCTGTGGGCTCGCCCGCGGATACTCAAACACCATAAACGCCGCGGGCGTTTATGGTGAGCGCGCCAGCCGGAAGCCAAAATTGTTGATCCGGTTCGACGGGTTGATACCGCCCCGGAACGCGGAACGCGTGTACTGGGCGTAGTCGCTCAACGACCCGCCCCGTAGTACGCGGTAGGCGCCAGAGACCGCCCCCGTGGGGTCCGTCCGCGCCCCCCTCGGGTATTTCCCATACCAGTCCCAGCACCATTCCCATACATTCCCATGCGTGTCGTACAAACCCCAGGCGTTGGGGGCGTAACTCCCCACCGGCGCCGGCTTTTCCTGGTATACCCCTTTGGGGTTGCCGTTATACGGGTAGTTCCCGTTATAGTTCGCCTGCTCTGTAGTGATGTTGTTCCCCGTGTTGAACGGCGCGGTTGTCCCCGCCCGGCAGGCGTATTCCCACTCCGCCTCCGCGGGCAGCCGGTACCCGTTGGCGTTCCAGTTCCAGGTTACCGTCCATTTCATGTCGTCATACTCATCCCGGTTATTCGGATCCTTCCGGGTCTTGTCTATCGTGTACGCCGGGGTCAATCCTTCCAGCTCGCTCAGTTTGTCGCAATATTCCACCGCGTCATACCAGCTTACGTTCTCCACCGGCAGATCGTCCCCCTTAAAAGCGCTTGGGTTATTCCCCATTACTTCCCGCCACTCCCGCTGGGTTACCTCGTACTTCCCCAGGTAAAACGAACGTACCGTAACATTGCGCTGTACCTCGTCATCCCACCTGTCCGGCTCGGAAAGGGGACTGCCCATGGTGAAGGTTCCGCCATTTACGCGGACCATATTCGCGGCTTCCAGTCGTTCCCGTTCCTTTTCGGCCGCGTTCATAGACCACAAGACAAATAGTGTTATCGCCGGTATCGCTCCTGGCGGCGGCGTGTCCGGCGGTACTTCCACCGGCTTTGGCGGCGTAGGAGGTGGTTGTTGGGGTGGCGGCGGGGTGAATTGTACGCCGTACAGCGCCGCCTCCAGAATATCCAGCGCCTCGGCGCACAATACCGGGTCAAGGCCGTGCTCATCCCGTACCCTCCGGGGGCGATGGCGGTTTTGCGTTCCGCCCGCCCCGCGGCGTCCGGCGCGGTTTTCAGCGCGTTATACGCGCCTTCCTCAATACAGCGGCCAAAGGCGGTTCGCGGGGGCTTGGGCTCGTCTTTGGCGAGGTCGCCGAAAAACGCCTTCAGCCGCGCAGGGTCGGTAAGGACCGCCTCGCCGTTATCCGCGATTATTCGCTTGACGACGTTCAACAGGTTTGTGTTCACGGTTTACCCCTCGTTTCTTTGTTAGAACCCGCGCGGGTTCCTTATTGGAAACCAAGCGGTTTCTTTGTTGGAACCCGTTCGGGTTCCTTGTTTAAACCCCCGCGGGTTCCAATAAGGAAACCGTCCGGTTTCTTACGGCGGCCTGGATTCGGTCCTACCATTCGGTCAAAGCCGCCGGGGGGGGGGGAGTTCCCACCCGGCGGCTTTGAGGGCCATCGCGGCCGGCGGGGGTCCCTTCCGGCGTGAAGGGGGTCCCCTTTAACACGGCGGGGAACCCCCGCGGGATATGGATACGTCCCCTGGGGGTGTACACTGTCCCGTGCGCCGCGCCCACCTAACGTATAGCGGTAGTATACAGCCATTGAAGGGTTTATAGAAACCGACCAAAATCCGCGTCCTTGCGGATTTTGGGCTTGGAGTTTTCGCTTTGCCGAAAACTCCACACAGACAAACAGCCGCCATCCATGGCGGTCCTTCCCCGCAAGCTTTCCGCCTGGGGTTTTCGCCCGGCGAAAACCCCAGGCGCAATCGGTAAAGCCGATTGCGCCGCGTCCATCCCAGGGCGTCCATGGCACGGAGTTTTGCCCAAGGCAAAACTCTACCGCAATCCGCCTGTGGCGGATTGCGCCTTGACCTTCGTTTCATTTCCTGAGTATCCTGACCATCATGGCCACCAGCGGTGAAGAGACAAAGCGGGCGCGGCGGGCAAAGCTGGTCCTGGAAGACGGTTCCGAATACGCGGGCTGGTCCTTTGGCAAGGCCCGGTCCCAGGCGGGGGAAGTGGTCTTTACCACGGGAATGACCGGCTATCCCCAGTCCCTGACGGACCCCAGCTACCGGGGACAAATCCTCGTTTCCACTTACCCCCTAACGGGAAACTACGGGGCGCCCCTCACCAAGGGGGGGGAACCGTTTTTTGACGGGGCGGGCCTGCCGGTTCACTTCGAGTCCCCCCGGATCCAGGTTGCGGGCTTTGTGGTTTCCGAGGCCTGCGAGGAACCCAGCCATTTCGCCTGCGGCTCCACCCTCACCGCCTGGCTGGAAAAGGACAATGTCCCCGGCCTCTGGGGCGTGGACACCCGGGCGCTCACCATCCGGCTGCGGGAACAGGGGGTAATGATGGGGAAAATCCTGGTGGAGGGAAGCCGGGATGTAACCCTGGACTCGGGGCGCGTTCCCCACCCGGTGGCGGAGGTATCCCCCCGGGAGCCCGGAGTCATCGAGCCCGGCGGAACCCCCGCCGGGGCGGGGCTTACCGTCGCCCTGGTGGACTGCGGGGCCAAGGCCAACATCCTCCGCTGTCTTTTGGCCCGGGGGGTAACCATTATCCGCCTTCCCTGGAACCACGATCTCTCCGGCGCCGCCTTTGACGGGATTTTCCTTTCCAACGGCCCCGGGGACCCCAAGGACTGCGGCAGGACCATCGCCGCGGTCCGCAAGGCCTTTGGCCTAAAAAAACCGGTCTTTGGCATTTGTTTGGGCAACCAAATCATGGCCCTGGCGGCGGGGGCGGACACGTACAAGCTTCCCTATGGACACCGGGGCCAGAATCAGCCCTGCGTTGAACTGGGTCCCGGGGGGGAACCGGGGCGTTGTTACATTACCAGCCAAAACCATGGCTACGCCGTGCGGGGCGAAACCCTTCCCGCGGGCTGGGAACCTTGGTTTGTCAACGGCAACGACGGCACCCTCGAGGGAATCCGCTGCGCCCACGGCCCCTTCCGGGCGGTACAGTTCCACCCCGAAGGATGCCCGGGCCCCCGGGACACGGAATTCCTTATCGATCAGTTTATCGCAAGGGTACGGGAAGAAAAGGCCCGGGGCTGATCGCGGAAGCCCGCCGTATTTCCGGCGGAGGCGGCCCCGCCGCCTTCCGGGACGGGGCGGTGTATCCGCGAAACGGCTTGGTCCCCCGCCCTGGAGGACAAGCCCGGCGGCGGCGCGGTCAAGGAAGACCGGAACGAATCAGCGCCAGATGCCGTTCTTCCTTGAGGAAAGGCGTTTCCAGAGGGATGATCTCCACCGCCGGGCCGGGGGCGATTCCCGCCGCGGCCAGTTCCGCCTCCACCTTGTCCTTCCGGCCCTTGTAAGCCGCCAGGTATCCTCCCGGCGCGAGGAGCCGGAACAGATTCTTAAGCCGCCCCGGCTCCAGGGGATGGAAGGCCCGGAAAACCAGAACCCCGAAACGTCCCGGCGCGGCCCTTTCCGCTTCCACCTCGTCCACCAGGACGTTGGAAAGACCCAGCGCGGCGGCGGCGTTCCGCAAAAAACCCGCCCGCCGGCCCATCCGTTCGATCAACGTTACCCGCGTTTCCGGCAGACAAACCGCCAAAGGAATACCGGGAAGCCCCGCCCCGGAACCAAGGTCGGCCAGGGAAGGAGGAAGAGCGTCGGGGGAAGAGCGCAGCAGGGGCGCGATGTACCGCAAAGGGGCCAGGGAATCCAGAATATGCCGGATCACCAGTTCTTCCCGGTTTTGGACTTTCACCAGCTTGTACGCCGGGTTAAAACGCTCAATTTCTTCTATATATTTACCAAGAAGTTCTCGCGCCTTGTCCGGCGGGGATCCAGGGAGGGACGCCGCCCCTCCGGCGGAGGCGTAAATTTGGGCCAGCCCCTCGTCCAGGGTTTTCATGGGAAGCGCCCTTTGTCCGTCATTCATACGCCTTTTGGGCCCCCCGCGGGGCGCGGTTTACGGCGCGATTTCGTAGGAAATATCCCCCAGGCTCCGTTTCAGTTCCCGGCTGGGCAAAAACATCAACCGCGCCGCCTTTACATGATGGGCGTTCAACTCATCCGCCGTCGCGGCGCCCTCGCTGGTTACCGAAAGCCGGAAAGCGCCGAAACCTTCCAGTTTAACGCTCTGCCCAAGCCGTAAAAACAGGGGCATCACTTCCATTAAATTGGAAAGAACGCTCTGCACATCCCCCAGGGAAAGCGCCGAACGTCCCTCGATTTCCTTCGCGATTTCACGCAGCCCCACCGTTCCCGCCGTCTCCTGGGTTAAGTACCACTTGATCACGGCTTTATTCTGCGGGTTGCTCCGCTGAACCTTTTTAAGTTTTATGGCCATCCAACGCCTCCTAAGGGATATATTACCTGATGATACGATCCCGGAGACTGTTTGTCAAGGATTTCCGCGAAAATATACGGAGTTTTTCCAAAATATCGAGGAGTTTTTAAAAAAACTCCAGGAGTTTTGAAAAGGCCACCCGTCTTTTTGGAGCGATCAAAGGATGAACGGGGTAATTTATTGGTTAAGAAGTCAGAGCGGCGGGGTTATAAAAGCGGATCATCAGTTCCCCAAAGAGTTTTATAATATCATCCAGCCGGGATTCTCGGTCGTTCCAGTCGATCTCCACGTTCTTCTGGGGGTCCGCGGTGAAATCGTGAAAATCCAGACGGGTAATATAGTTGAGTCCCGTGACGGTATCGCTTTGAAGGACCATATCCAGGGCGGCTGTCCGGGTAAGTCCCCTTCGCAGGACCAGCTTTATTTTGTATTTACCGTTTTTGGCGTTCACCGCCTCCTCCAGGATGACCGCGGTGTCCGGCGCGGTAACAAAATTCTCCCGCCGGGTGAGGGCGGCGGCGGTGGGGGATTTTTGATAGCCGATACGGTTAAACCCATAGATGGGATATTCGGGGTTAAAGGTCCGGGAAAAAATATCCCCGGACGCTTCCCCCGCCGCGAATACCAGCAGGATTCCGGTAAAGACCGCCATACCAATCTTGTTCTTCATGTGTTTCCTCCCCGGGGGACGGTAAAAAAAGGGACCCGCCGGATGTACCGGGCCGTTTCCGGCGCCGCGTTTCCAGGGTATCAAACTATCCCGGGCGGGATCAAGGGGATTTGGACCGGAGGCGGGGTTTTCCCCGGCGGAAAGCCCCCGGCGGCGGCTAGATAAAGTAGCGCGGGTCCTTATCTTCCTGGAATTTGCCCCATTTTCCCACTATATAGGAAGCGTAGGCGCAGAAGATGACATCCAGGCAGGCTCCCACCGCGACAAGATAGAAGGCGATAGGTTTAAGAATCAAGTATCCCGCCTCGAATCCCTTGCCGTAATCCATGCACAGCGCCGCAAGCGCGGTGTAGGCGGCGTTTCCCGGATGCCCCCCCAGGAGAAATGAAATGAGGAAGGTTTTAATTCCTATGGAAAGGGCGTCGGAAAAATGAATGTCCAGGCTGGAATAGGATTTGATGATGACGATAAAGGCGGAAGCCGCGACCATCGCGCTTCCCGCCCGGCTGAATATGGAAAAAAGACTTACCGTAACGGCGTTGGATCGCCGCCGGACTCCCAGGTTTTCCTTGACATGCTGGAACAATACCGGCAGGGTGAAGTTCATATCCCCGGAGAAGAAAGCCGCCAGAGCCGGTCCCAGCGCGCCGTAAAGCGCTGTCCAGGGATTGTGCTTGGGCCGGATAATAAGGAGGATAAGGGGAAAAATCCCAAAGGCCAGGACCGCGCCGAAGATCCCCAGGAGAAGGATAAGATCCCGGAAGACATCCGCCCGCAGGGCGGCGTGATACCGGACAGCCCAGTAGGCCGCGAGGACAATAATCACCAGGGCCAGGATTTCTGAAAAGAAGGAAGCGATGTGATAGAACACCCGGGAAAGGGAATCGCCCAGGGAGAGGAGCGGCTTGGAGTACCCGCGGTCGAGCCCGAGCCCCAGGGCCAGGAAAAAAGCCAGCACCCACGCGGGAAAAAGGTACAATCCGGTATTAACCAGGGCGGTAAACAGGTTGGAAGGGAAGAGTTCCAGCAGCATCTCCGCGGCGGTAAGGGAAGCTACCTCGAACTGTTCCTCGATAAGGATGGGAATGCGGGCCGGACGAAAGAGCAGCGTTACCAGAATCCCGGAGGCGACGATCAAAACAGCGCCTCCCAGCATAAGTAAAAGGCTTCGGCCTATCAGGGGCCAGAACTCCCGGTCCTGCCGCAGTTCGTAAATCGCGATGATCAGCGAGAAAAACAGCAGCGGTACCGCCGTGTACCGCCCAATTTGAACGGCCATCCGCTCAAGCCAGGCGAAGACGGAAAGAACTCCCCCATGATCATAGGGAAGCAGAAAGCCCAGCGTGGTTCCCAGAACCGAGCCAATGAGGAGTTTTACCCAGATCTTCATATACAGTCCCGATCCTTTTTTACGCGGTGCCGGTGGTATGCCGGCGTTATCCGGCGGTTCGCCGGATAATGGCTTGAGTTTACTATAGAAAAGCGCGAGTATCAATATCGCCGTCCGCCGCGGGGACCCGCCGGGGCGGGCGTTACATGCTTTCCAGGAAGGGGATGCACACCAGGTCCAGGGCGTCCTTGAGAACCCGGAGTACCGCCGCGGCCAGGTCCAGCCGGGCGGCCCGGAGGGCGGGAGTTTCCGCCTGGAGGATGGGGCAATCGTGGTAAAAGCGGCTGAAGGCTTTGGAAAGGCTGTACAGATACGCCCCCAGCAGGGAGGGATCCAGGTTCGCGGCGGCGGCGGCTACCGTCCCGTCGTAGTCCGCCAGGACTTTCAGGAGCTCCCATTCGCTGT
This sequence comes from Treponema sp., assembly GCA_031257195.1. GTDB lineage: Bacteria > Spirochaetota > Spirochaetia > Treponematales > Breznakiellaceae > JAIRPD01. Next base: position 25,972 of record JAIRPD010000023.1, read on the forward strand.
CGCCGGTAAGAAGGAAGTGTCCGGCGCGGGCGGGATGCCCGGTTTCCCCGGGGTTCGCGGTTTTTCCCCCGCCGGCTGCCGGGTCTTCCGCCCCGGCCGCCGCTTTGCGGAGCGTGGAAGAAATCCGCGCCCCCATGTACTGTAAGTAAGGGCCGGTGTTGCCGTTAAACGAAAGGCTTTCCTTGGGGTCAAACAGCATGTCCTTGGAGGGAGACACGGAAAGCAGGAAGTAATGCAGCGCCCCCAGGGCGATTTTCTCCGCCGTTTCCACCGGGTCTCCCACCGCCTCTTCCCGGTCCTTGTCCCGGATTTCCTCCAGGGCCATATCCCGAAGACTGTCCAGCAGATCGTCGGCGTCCACCACCGTACCTTCCCGGCTTTTCATCTTGCCCTCCGGCAGGTTCACCATACCGTAGGACAGGTGGTACAGGTTTTTCGCCCAGGGAAAACCCAGCTTTTCGAGGATCGTAAACAGCGCCTTAAAGTGATATTGCTGTTCGGAACCCACCACATAAACCAGCCGGTCAAAAGGCCAGTCCCGGTTCCGGTACACCGCCAGCCCTATGTCCTGGGTGATGTAGATCGACGTGCCGTCGGAGCGGAGGAGAACCTTCTTGTCCAGCTTTTCCCGCTCCAAATCAGCCACAATCGCCCCGTCGTCCGCCCGGTAAAAGACCCCCTTCTCCAGGCCCCGGAGAATTTCTTCCTTTCCTTTAAGATAGGTTTCACTCTCAAAGTAGTACTGATCAAAGGAAACCCCGGTACGCCGGTAGGTGGCCTTCATCCCCTCAATGGCCCAGGCGTTCATCTTCTTCCAGAGGGCCGCCGTCTCCCGGTCCCCCGCCTCCCAGAGCCGGAGCAGTTCCTGAGCCCGGCCCAAAACGGGGGCGGCGGCCTCGGCCTCCTCCGGGGAAAGGCCCCGGGTCCGGACCAATTCCTCCGTTTCTTCCTTAAGCCGCCGGTTAAAGGCCACATACCAGCCGCCGACAAAGTGATCGCCCTTAACCCCCTCGGATTCGGGGGTCCTGCCGCCCCCCTCTTCCCGGTAGGTCAGCATGGATTTACAGATATGGATCCCCCGATCGTTGATGACGCACACCTTGCGGACCTTTGCCCCGCAGGCGGCGAGGATCCGGGAAACACTTTCCCCCAGAATGTCGTTACGCAGGTGCCCCAGGTGGAGCGGCTTGTTGGTGTTGGGGCTGGAGAATTCCACCATGATCCGGGAGCCAGCAAGGGTTCCGGGCCGGCCCAGCGCCTTGCCGTCCGCGGGGCCATTCAAAGGCAGCGTATCCGCCAGAATCGCGGCGGCGGCCCCGCCCCGGTCCAGGCGGATATTCACATAAGGCCCCTCCGCGGCGGCGGTCCCGGCGGCTTCCCCCGCGCCGGGGTCCGTTAAACCTTCCAGCCCGGCCAGCCTTTGGGCCACGGCGGCGGCTATCTGGGGCGGCCCCTTTCGGAGCGCTTTGGCGTACCCGAACATGGGAAAGCCGATGTCCCCCATTTCGGGCCGGGGGGGAAGCTCCGCCGTTACCTGGGCGGCGTCCACCGCGCCGGGAAGCCCCGCCTCTTCCAGGAGGGCGTTAAGGCAGGCGGCGACGCGGAACTTCCAGGGTTCCTTAAAGTCAATCATTCCGGTATCACGTTATCCCAAAGGGGGCCAAAAAACAATAGCGTTGTCCGTACCCCCAGGGGCGGCTATAGGCCCCGGGGGATTTGCGCCGCCGCCCCGCGGCTTTCCTCCGGGGGGAAAATCCAGTATATTAGTTATGTTCAAGAACCCTAGTACAGGAGCCAAGGATGAAAACAGCGCAAACCATAGGCGGCGGCCTCACCTTCGAGGAAGTCTGGGCGATCGTTCAGGAAAACGCCCAGGGCATGAGGGAACTCAGGGAGAGCATCAGGGAACTGAGGGAAAGCCAAATGAAAGCCTCCGATGAGCAGAGGAAAGACGCCGAAGAGCGGAGGAAAGACGCCGAAGAGCAGCGGAAAGCCATTGAAGAACAGCGGAAGGCCGCCGATGAGCAGCGGAAAGCCATTGAAGAACAGAGGAAAGACGCCGAAGAGCAGCGGAAGGCCGCCGAAGAGCGGAGGAAAGCCATCGATGAGCAGATAAAAGCCACCGGCGAGCAGATGAAGGCCACCGACCAGCGGATCGGCAAGCTCTCCAGCCGTT
>JAIRPD010000010.1 GCA_031257195.1 Treponema sp.
GTCCGCGGCGGCGGGGCCCCCCTTGCGCGCCCCCGCCGGAAGGTCTATACTTCCCCCAGAGGGTAACCCATAAGGAGCGGAACCATGACGTACGATTTTACCATTGAGAATCTGGGAAAGTGCAATATCAAATCTCCCATCAGCATGTCCAAGGTTCACGGGGATTTTATCGCCAACTATGTAACCGATGATGAATTTATCCGCCTGGAAACGGAGGTTAGGCTGGGCAAGCAGGACCCGGTGGAGCGGAAGCAGGTCTTTGAGGCCGCGGGTCCCCGGGAGATGATCTACTTTAGCCCCCAGCATGTTCACGCGGGGATCGTAAGCTGCGGCGGCCTTTGCCCGGGGATCAACGACGTGATTCGGGCTATTATCCGCTGCCTGTGGTACCGCTACGGGGTGCGCCGTATTACCGGCGTCCGCTACGGTTACAAGGGGTTTCTTCCCGAATACCGGTTTGGCACCAAGGAGCTGACCCCCGAGATGGTGGACGATATTCATAAGATTGGCGGTACTTTCCTGGGCAGCGCCCGGGGGGGCGGCAAGGAGGTGAATAAAATCGTGGACACCGTGGAACAGCTTAACCTCAACATGCTCTTTACCATAGGGGGGGACGGAACCCAGCGGGGGGCCCTGGATATCGCCGAGGAGATTGGCCGGCGGAAGCTTAAGGTCGCCAATATTGGGATTCCCAAAACGGTGGATAACGATTTTTCGTTTATCCAGCGGTCCTTTGGCTTTGATACCGCCGTGGACAAGGCGGTGGAGGTGGTTACCGCCGCCCACATGGAGGCCCATTCCCAGATCAACGGCATTGGCCTGGTAAAGGTCATGGGCCGGGACTCGGGCTTTATCGCCGCCCATACCGCCATGGCAAGCCACGAGGTGAACTTCTGCCTTATCCCGGAAATTCCCTTTGAGCTGGACGGGCCCAACGGTTTCCTCCACCACCTGGAAGACCGGCTTAACAAGTCCAAGCACGCCGTGATCATCGTCGCCGAGGGGGCTTTGCAGGATCAGCTTGTGAAGGAAGTAAAAACCGACGCGGGGGGCAACCTTAAAATGGCCGATGTGGGCACCTATATCCGGGACCGGATTACCGAGTACTTCGACGATAAGGGCGTTGAGATCAACCTTAAGTACATCGATCCCAGCTACCAGATCCGGTCCGCCCGGGCGAATTCCAGCGACTCCATTTATTGCGAGCGGCTGGGCAACGCCGCGGCCCACGCCGCCATGGCGGGAAAAACCAAGTGTGTTATCGGGCTTGTCAACAACGAATTTGTCCACCTGCCCATCAAGGCGGTGGTTTCCCAGCGCAAGCGGGTGGACCCGGAGGGAAACCTCTGGAGGGATACCCTGGACGCCACCCATCAGCCGATCCTGATGGTCAACAACCCCATGGCGGCCTTCTTTAACGAGGAAGACACCGGTCCGCAATAACCGGCGGTTTAAAGCTTTTCGCCACCGTTTTCCCAATGGCGTAGCCCATCATGGCCCCCGCGATGTTGTCGGAGACCCAGTGATCGCAAAAGGCCATGCCGGCGATCATGGCCGCCGCGTAGAGATAGGCGGGGATGGCGACCCGTTTCTTTTCGCTTAGTTCCGAAAGGATCACCATCGCGGCCATGGCGTGCATGGTATGGCCGCTGGGCCAGCCGTCGATGAACCCCCGGTTGAGAAACCCAAAGGAAAAATCGCCGCTGTAGTCGCTGGGGCTGGGGTCTAAATCATAAATACCGGCCTGTTTCCGCCCGGTAAGGGCCGATAAAACAGGCTTTACCACGCACGCGATAAGCGCGGCCTGCGTTATGGCGATTCCCAGGGTTTGCCATTTTTTCTTTTTCGCGGCGATTCCGGCGGCGTAGCTGAGGGCCGGAAAAAGCGCGGGAACGCAGTAGCCCACCAGGTTTGAGGCCATCCCCAGCCGCGCCAGGGTCCTGTTTCCGTAGGCCATTTGATACCACAGCCAGTCTAATCCTCCCCGGATAAACCCATAGGTGATACACCCGGAAAGCAGAAAGAAGATTCCGTGGTTCAGGGTCAAACAGCCTATGAAGTTTTTTCCCAGGCCGCGAAAGGCCCTGGAAAAGGGGATGTTTGTTTCAATACAGGGCATTCTCCTATTTTTACTAAACGGGATGGGGATGTCAAGAATTCGGGCCCGGCGCTTTTCCCTGGTTGGGTAAATAGGGTACAGTGATGAGGGGGTCCCAGGGATTATGAAAGAACCGTCTCCACTCAGCGGCGCGGACCTTGACCGGGAATTGAGCCGGACGCTGGAAAACCTGTTTACCTCCGGGATGGCGGCGGGGTTACACGCGCCGCCTCCCGCCCCCGGCCCGGTACTGATCCTTCCGCCGGACATAACCCGGATCCATTCCCGGGCCGGCCTCCTTACCGCCGCGGTCTGCCGGTATTTGGATTTGACCCGGAGGTCAAACCCAAATACCGGCTGGCGTTTAGGCGCGATCATGCCCGCCCTGGGAACCCACCGGCCCCTTCTGCCCGCGGAAATCGCCTTGATGTTCCCTCGTTGCCCGCCGGAGCGGTTCCTTCCCCACCGCTGGCGGGAAGATACGGTGGAACTGGGACGGCTCCCGGCGGACTGGGTGGAGGCGGCTTTTAAGGACGGTGAAAACAGCCAGGTCCCGCGGCGGAGGGGCGAATCACCCTTTTACACCGATTGGCCCGTTCAGGTAAACCGACTCCTTCGGGACGGTCTCTCCGGCCCGGCGGGCGCCGCCGTTCCTTTTTCGCTCATTATCTCCATAGGTCAGGTGGTTCCCCACGAAATCGCCGGCATGGCCAACCACGCCAAAAATATCTTTATCGGGACCGGGGGAGCGGAGGCGATCCACAAAAGCCACTGGCTGGGGGCCCTCTACGGCCTGGAACGCCTTATGGGACGGACGGAAAACCCGGTCCGGTCCCTCTTTGATGAGGCCCTGCGCCGGTACGGTCCCCGGCTGCCCCCCATCCTGTGGGTTTTGACCGTGGTGGATTACGCTGACCGGGTCCGGGGTCTCTTTTGTGGATTTGGCAGGAAGTGTTTTGAGGACGCCGCCGCCCTGGCGGCGAAAATCAACATAGAACGGATTGGCCCCGCCCCGGCGGCGGTCCGGGAGGGCGGGGCCGGAGGCTTCCCCGGCGTTCAAAGGGCCGTGGTTTGGCTTGATCCCGCGGAATATCGCAGTACCTGGCTGGGCAACAAGGCCGTTTACCGGACCCGCCGGGCCATGGCGGACGGGGGGGAATTGGTGATCCTGGCGCCGGGGCTGGACTGTTTTGGGGAAGACCCCCGCCTGGACGCCCTGATCCGCCGTCATGGTTACCGGGGGACGGCGGCCATACGGCAAGCCGTGGAGGAAAGCCGCGGACAGCCGGGGGGACTGGCCGCCAACCTCAGCGCCGCCGCCCACCTGATCCACGGCTCCAGCGAAAACCGTTTTACCGTAACCTACTGTACGCCGGGCGGCGCGGCCGGCGGCGTCCCGCTGCTGGGCCGGGCGGATATTGAGGGTGCGGGCTACCGGTGGAACAGCCTGGAAGAGGCCCTGGGACGTTACGGGCTGGAAGACCTGGCCCGCGTCCGCCCGGGGGAAGACGTTAAACCGGCCGCGGGCTGGAGGGTAACGCCCAATGGGGAGCCCTACTACTTTATCCGCGACCCGGGCCTGGGGCTCTGGACACGGTAACGTTCCGCCCGGGGCCGCGCCCAAAATCACGCGCGCCGGGCCGGACGGCGCTTAATCCCGCTACCCTTCCCGTTTAAACCCGGAGGAAAAGTTTTCTAAAAGGTCTTCCAGTTGTTTTTTTGAACCAATTCCAAAGTTATCAAGCACCTGGGGCTCAAACTGGTCAAAGTCGATGTTCCCCATCTCGTATTCACAGAGCATATTGGCCAGGTATACCGTAAAAATCACATCCCGTTCCTCCGGGGCGGCGGAAAGGGGATCATGGTGGTACTGAATAACGTGGACCAAATGTTCGGGAAAGTTCCATTTTTCCGCCACCATGCCGCCTATTTCGGCGTGGTCCATCCCGGCGGAAAGGTCTTCGAGCGTGGAGGTGGGCATATTTTTTTCGGAACAGAAGAGCTTTATCTTTGCCAGCAAGTCCGGGTGTATGTTGGCAAAAATAATCTTCCCCATATCGTGAAGTATACCCCCCACATAGACATCGTCCAGCAGGTTGTGATCCTTTTTAAAATTCCTAACCAGGTTGTAGGCGTAAAAAGCTGTTTTGTAGGAATGTTCCCAAAGGACCCGCTTTTCGCTGGTTTCGTCCCCCAGCAGTTTCTGGGTTCCATAGGAGTAGAGCAGGTTCCTGACCCCCCGGATACCCACAATTCTAACCGCCTCGGAGATATTATCCACTTTTTTAACCAGCATATACTGGGCGGAATTAACGATTTTAAGCAGCCCCGCCACCATGGCGGGATCCATGGATATTTGCCTGGCTATATCGGCCATCTCCGATTTGGGGTCGTCTATCATCCTCTGGATGTGGGTGATATTTTCCGGAAACTGGGGCAGGGAGTTGACGTTATCCACAACCGTTTTGGCCAAATCCGTAAGGCTTTCCAGCCTGGTTTTTTCCAGGGGAATGATGATCCGGGCAATGGTCTCGTTTTCCGTCCCCGTAATGTCAAAACAGTCCTCGTCCAGGCCCATTTTTTTGAGCATCAGCACCAGGATTACCAGCCCCAGGCCGGCCCCCTCCGAATCGTCCAGCACCTGGGAGAGGGCGTCTTCCAGGTTATTGTACTGCCGGGAACGGGCCAGCTTGTCATGAATCCGGACCAGTTCTATTTTGGTGATGGCGATATTGTTCTTGATTTCAATGTAGATAACATTTTTCCTAACCTGGAAAACAAGCTTTATGTAGAGGCCCTTGTCCTTTTGAAGCCGCAGGTAATGCCCTATATCGTTCAGGGTATCGTCCTTAAAAGTGGACATCCCCAGCTTGTAGTCATCGGGGTTGGCCAGATCCAGGCCCCGCTCGGTAAAGTACACCCGTTTGGTATTGGCTTTTTTGGCGTTTACCGCCAGTTCCTGGACACAGTACACCACATAGTCTTTAAGCTTTTCCTGGTTCACCTGCCTAAGAAAAATCGTTAAAACCTGTTCCACATACACTTCTATCTCGTGTGGAAGGGTAAAAGTGGTTATGGTCAAAGGTATGCCCGACTGGACAGCCTTTTTTATTTTCGCCTCGTCAACCACCAATTCATGGGCTACGGCCATTTATTCTTCCTTAGAATAAGACTTGAATATTTTATAGTATACCAAATTTGGATACTTCACGCAAGGTGCCTGACATATTATAATAAAGCCATAAATGGAATTAAGAATTCTTGAGGTATTCGCCGCCCTTTTGCTGTTTCTGCCCCTGATCAGGCCCCTGGTACGGGGTTTGTGGAACCTTGACGGGCTGGTAGCCTGCCCTTTTCTGGCCCTGGGCATTATGGCGGCCCTTTTCCCCGCCTATGGGTTCCGGCCCGAATGTATCCCCCTGGGGCTTTTTGCCCTCTTTATGAGCCTAACCCATTTTCTGGACCTGGTTTCCCTGCTTTCCGGGCTTCACAGCGATTCCTACCATGAGCGGGGGCTGATCTTTACCTTCTCTACCGCAATGGTTTTCGCCTTTACCCTGTGGGTTACCCTGTACTACGGCCCTCCCATGAACCTGGAGCTTAATACCGAAGGGGTAAAAACCGTGATCCTCCAGGACCGGACGCGAAACGTGGAGCTGAACGCGCGGATCTACGGCCTTGCCGCCGCCCCGGAAACGGCGAAGGCCGAAACCGCCGCGAAGTCCCTTCCGGGGCGGCCCCTGCTGATCCTGATCCCCCCGGTGTCGGGTTCCCTTTATGTGGCCGACGCGGTCTGCGCCGCCCTCAGGAACCGGGGATTTACCGTTCTTACCTATTCCAGGCCGGGTTTTGACTCCCCCGCCTTTGACCTGAAGGGTATGCCGATCCGGCTTTCCATCCCCGGTTTATACCGGCTTATCCGGGTCCTGAACCGGGGCCTGACCGACGCGGCGGCCAACGAAAAGGGCCGGGCCATGGAAGAGGGGCGCCGCCGGGATACGGAGTTCCTCCTGGAGGAGCTGTCCACGAACCTTAAGGACGCCCTTGCCGGGACGGACACCGGCGCGGTTTTTCTGGCCGGTTACGGCGCGGGAGGAGCGGCCATTACTATCCTCGCCGGCGACGAGGCCTTTATCAGCCCCCACGGGGAAGTCCGGGGCGTCGCCGCCGTGGAGGCCCCGATCCTCTCTTCTTTGGAGGGGGAACCGCCGCCGCCGCTTCCGGCGCCGCCGGGAAATCCGGTAAGCGCTTTTTTCAGGCGGATCTCTTCTTTTGCCGCGGGCCTGATGTCCAAAAAGATCACCCGCGTAGGAATCATACCCAGTCCAAAGATCCCCGCGTTGTTCCTCCTTTCCGACCGGGTGATCCAGGAGCGCGCGGGCCGTTACGAAACGGTACTCAAAACCCTGGCCGCGTCCCAAAGCGCCGCCTTGCTGGCCGCCGTTCCCGGGGCGGGGCCGTTTGACTATTCCGGCAGCCCCCAGTATTACCCCCTTTACAGCGTCCTCTTCCGGGGCGACGCCCCCCCGGCCCAGCGGCTGGAAGCGGGGCCGGAATTAACGGCGGCGCTGATAACGAATTTCGCCGCCATGATTCTGGAAAATGAGACCGGGGAAACAGGCCGCCTGACAACAACCGTCCTGAACAGCGGCATCCATCTGGAAACCGGGGGGGGCTGGTATAATCAGGACAGCCGGACTATACTCCATCCATGATCGATACGTTACCCCCGGAGGCTGGGGGAACAACCGGCATGACGGCCCGTTTTGACGCGGCTAAACTGGACGGGTTTTTCAAATCCCTGCTGGATATAGAGGGTTTCCGTTCCGCCGATTCTTCCATGAACGGACTCCAGGTTGAGAACGATGGATCAGAAATCCGTAAAATCGTCTTTGCCGTAGACGCCTGCCTGGAAAGTTTTCAGCGCTGTGCCGCCGCGGGGGGAGATATGCTTTTTGTCCACCACGGACTTTTTTGGGGTTCCCCCCTGGCGGTAACGGGAACTCACCGGCGGCGGATCAAATATCTGCTGGATCATAACATAGCCCTCTACGCGGTCCATCTGCCCCTGGATCAGCATCCCCGGTTAGGCAATAACGCCGCCCTGGCGGAACTGCTGGGCATTGAAAACCCCGAGCCCTTTGGGCTTTACCACGGCAAAAAAATAGGCTACAAGGGCAGGCTGAAAAAGCCCTTAACCCTGAGCGAGGCCGTTAAAGCGGTAACCCCCCAGGGAGGTCCCCCCCTGGGGGTGTATCCCTTTGGCAAAAACCTGAATGAAAGCTGCGCGGTTATTTCCGGGGGCGCTTCCGGCGAGGCCCTCCAGGCCATAGACGAAGGGGTGGACCTTTACGTTACCGGGGAAGCGGGGCATACAATCTACCATCAAGCCCTGGAGGGCCGGTTGAACATGGTGGCCGGGGGCCACTACTCCACGGAGATCTGGGGGGTCCGGGGGGTAATGGAAGAATGCGCCGCTCAGCTTTCTATTGACACGGAATTTATTGACATTCCCACGGGCTTGTAGTCCAGTGGAGAGGAGCGAAACATGAAAAATAAACTATGGCCCTTTACCCTAACCGCGCTGGCGGTGGCGGCGGATCAAATTTCAAAGGCGGTGATCGTAAAAAACTGGCCCCAAAATTCGTTTATTAAAGATGTATTTGGCAACGGATTTCTGGAGATCATCCACGTACGGAACAAGGCCATAGCCTTTAGCCTGGGGTATAACCTTCCCGAATGGATAAAGCCCCTGCTTTTTGTCCTTATTCCCGCGGGGGTGCTGGTCTTTTTAATCCGCTACTACTTTAAATCCGATGAATTTACCACCCTTCAGCGCTGGTCCCTGGCGGGCATACTGGGTGGCGGGCTGGGTAATCTGACCGACCGCGTCCTCCGTCCCGACGGGGTGGTGGACTTTATCAGCGTAAAATTCTACGGTTTCCTTGGTTTCGATCGCTGGCCCACTTTTAACCTGGCCGATTCCTGTGTGGTGGTCTTTGGGATTCTGCTGCTGGTCTCGGTGTTTATAAAGGAAGGTCCAAAGAATGCGTAGCAAATTCAAACTGGCGTTGATCATGCTGGCCGCCACGGCTTTTAACATTCTGGTAACGGCGCTTTGTCTTGTGATTCTCCTTGTCCTTTACGGCCTGCTCCTCAGTCCCCATATTCCGGCGGAAAAAGCCTTTATCGGCCTTCCTATACTCTTTGTTATAGCGCTGGTCCTCTCGTTTGTAATATACCAGCTGACGCTAAAGACAATCCTAAAAAAACGGGGACTCCGCAAAACAGGCGGGGACCATACCCCGCTTTCCAATCAATAGCCGTCAGACATGGCCCGGTTAAGATCCCGCTGGTACAGTTCCTGGTAAGCGAAACTCCTGTCCTTAAGCTTTTCTTTAACCGGCTGGGCAAAGGGCAGGTAACGCCAGAACGTGCCTCGCAGTTCCTTGTCTAGCTTTTGGATACCATCGCTTTCTTTGGTCATCCATGTAATATAATCACCGATAAAGGCTTCTTTGACATCGCCCTTAAATTTCATTTTCTGGAACCATTGGTAATAATTGCCCGTCAGGCCCTCTTCCATCCAATAATAGGAGGCCTTTTCTTTGGCCACCTGCCAGCGCAGATCCCCTACCGCGGAAAGCAGGGCGATGTAAAGATTTTTTGGGTACATGGGCAGGGCAATGCGGCCCCGGCTTGTGGCCTTGTTAAAACGGTCAAAAGGTTCCCAGCATACCCCCAGATCCCCGTAACTGGGGATAAGGATTACGTAGGGGGCGATACGGTTTGTCCGGTTTTTATAGGAACGGCAAAACGCCCCGGGGTCTATGCCCTCAATTCTGGCCAGGAGGGAAATCACATTTTCCCGAAACCCCGTATCATTGGGACCGCTGCGAAAATACTCGCCGTTAAGGACGGGAAAGCCGTTTCCCTGGCGGCCCACGGTCATCTTGGCCATCTGCCGGATCGTGCCAAACTCCGTATCCACCGCTCCCACGTCAACCTGGGCCGAGGCGCCTTCTTCCGCGATTTTGGCTTCCAGGGTCTTCACATCCTCCTCGGCCTGGCGGTAATCCCTTAAGTACATATCCAGGTCCCGGTCGGTTTTAAGAAGACCTTTAATCAGTTCCTGTATTTCGGCGAAAATCTTTTTCTGCGCGTCCGTATAGCAGGCTTTAACGTCCGGAAGACCGTCCATGGGATAGTGTTCAAGGGCGCGCTGGACCCGGTCCGTCAGGTTTCGTTCCAGGCCGATCCGCTCATCGTCCTTCGCTTTAAGAAGGCTCCGGGAACCGTCCCGCTTGCCGCTGGCTTTTTCGAAAAGCTGCTGGTACTTGCTGGCGGCGGAATTGGAAGTCTTTGCCTCGTCGGTGGCGGAATTCCGTATAACCCCGGTTCCCACGCCCTTAAACCACTCATCCAAGTAGTAAACCGGCTGGTTAAGCTCATTTTCCACCACCATTTTGGCGAAAAAATCCCGGTGTTCCTGGTTAAGAAACGTGGGATGGAGCAGGTTAAAACGGAGCAAAAATCTCTTTGGTTCCGGCAGTTTTCCCGCCGCCTTGCGGGCCACGCTGGCCAAAAAATCCCAGTAAGCGGTGGTAACCTGCTGGCGAAAAACCCCCTTGTCTTTGGGGTCCTTGGTACCCACATATTTCTGTAATAAATTATGAACCCGCTGGGAAATGTCCCCCTCCCCGGAAAGGGCCGTCTTATAATAATTGGGGTCCGAAAAAGCCGGATGAGGCTTTGCCTCAAAACGCTTGGTTACTTCAGGGAAACTTTCGACGCCTAAATCAGCGCCCTCCTCATCCTGGCCCTCCTCCCCCTCACCGGCTTCGTTAAACAGGGCGTCGTAACCGGAGGGCTCATTCAAGGATTCCGCTTCGTCAGCGCCGCCGGTTCCCAAAAGAGCGGCGATTTCCGGATCCATATCCCCTTGAAACATATCCGACATACCTTAAGTATCCCATAGAAAACGGGGTTTGACAAGAGCGATTCTACCCGGTATTATAGAGCAAACCCGCCATGAAACCAAAAATTTATATTGACGGAAAAGAGGGTACCACGGGCCTTCAAATTTACGAACGGCTTGGCGAAAGGGACGATATTGAGCTTTTGCTGATCGATGAGGCGGGACGCAAGGATCCGGGGGAGCGAAAAAAATTCCTTAACGCCGCGGATCTGGCGTTTTTCTGCCTTCCCGACGAAGCCGCCCGGGAGGCGGTATCCCTCATTGACAAGGGCGGCGCCGTCCGGGTGATAGACGCGTCCACCGCTCACAGAACCGCCGCCGGCTGGGTCTACGGTTTCCCCGAGCTTTCGGCGGCGCGGCGGAGGGCCATCCAAAGCGCCCGCTACGTGGCCAACCCCGGCTGCCACGCCACGGGGGTTATCGCCCTGCTGGCCCCCCTCACCGCCGCGGGGCTGGTCCCGGCGGACTACCCCCTGGCGATTACCTCCTTAACCGGCTACAGCGGCGCGGGGAAAAGGGCCATCGCCGAGTACCAGGCCCCGGACCGTCCGGCGGAGTACGCCGCTCCCCGGCTCTATGGCATGGCCATGGCCCACAAGCATATCCCTGAAATCATCGCCGAGGCGGGCCTGGCCTTTACCCCGGCCTTTACCCCGGTGATCTGCGATTATTACAGCGGCATGGAGATTATCATTCCCCTGCACCGGGGCTTTATACGGGGCGGAAAAACGGAAATCCGGGCGGTCCTGGAAAAACACTACGCCAACTCGGTTTTTATACACCTGGCGGAGCCTCCCGCCAGCGGTTACTCCCCCTCCAACGCCTACGCCGGCTCCAACAGGATGGAACTCAGCGTGGCCGGATCGGAAGAAATTGTCCTGCTTACCGCCCGGCTTGATAACCTGGGCAAGGGGGCGTCCGGCGCGGCGGTACAGAACATGAACATCATGCTGGGCTTTCCGGAAGACCGGGGACTTTAGGGGCGCCCTAAAAGCTTGCCGTTCTTCCAGCCCTTCCCCGGTTTTCGCTTCCCAATCGGGCGTAATCCGGCGAAATTCCGGTAAACACAACGGGTCTTTCAAAACACAATACGTTTATATAGTGTCTTTTTGTGGTTTTTTGAAAATTCCTCAAAAATCTTAAAATCCCCTTGACACGTTTCCTTATATTTCGATATATTTATAACGATAAATAATTATCGATAATTATTTATCGTATAGGAGTGAGCCATGACAGAAAACAAGCATGAGCCGGTAACGGAGCCGGAAAGCCTGAAACGGGCGCTGGACCGTATCCGGAAGGCCCAGCGGGAGTACGCCGCGTTCAGCCAGGAACAGGTGGACCGCATCTTTTTCGCGGCGGCCCGGGCCGCGGCAAAGGAACGGATTCCCCTGGCTAAAATGGCGGCGGCGGAAACCGGCATGGGCGTGGTCGAGGACAAGGTGATCAAAAACCTCTACGCCTCGGAATATATCTACAACGCCTACCGGGACGAAAAAACCTGCGGCGTTATCGAGGACGACCCGGTGTACGGCGTTACGCGCATTGCCGAGCCCATCGGCCTGGTGGCGGCGGTGATTCCCACCACCAACCCCACGTCAACGGCGATTTTCAAGGCGCTGATATGCCTGAAAACCCGAAACGGCATCATCATTTCGCCGCATCCCCGTGCCAAGGGCTGCACCTGCGCGGCGGCGAAGATCGTGCTGGACGCGGCGGTGGCCGCCGGAGCGCCCGCCGGCATCATCGGCTGGATAGACGAGCCAAGCCTTGAAATGACCAACACGGTGATGAAAGAGGCGGACATCATCCTGGCCACCGGCGGGCCGGGCATGGTCAAGGCGGCCTATTCTTCCGGCAAGCCCGCCATCGGCGTGGGCTCCGGCAACACCCCGGCGATCATCGACGACAGCGCGGACATCCTCC
>JAIRPD010000057.1 GCA_031257195.1 Treponema sp.
CGGCGGGGTCAGGGCAGGAGCCCCCTAATCGCCTCCTGGGTAAGGGCGTCGCAGCGCTCGTTGTACAGGTTTCCCGCGTGGCCCTTTACCCATTCCCAGGTGAGGGACAGGTCCCCCGCGAGGGCGTCCAGTTCCCGCCAGAGGTCCTGGTTTTTCACCGGCTGCTTGCCGCTGGTCCGCCAGGAATTCCGCTTCCAGGTGTGGATCCACCCGGTGATCCCCTTTTGGACATACTGGGAATCGGTATGAACCACCGCCTGTCTTGGCAGGCGGCGGGCGGCTTTGAGGGCCTTGAGGGCGGAGATTACCGCCAGAAGCTCCATGCGGTTGTTGGTGGTGTCCGGTTCCGCCCCCTTTTCCTCCGCCACCACCGTCTCGCCCTGAAAGGTCTTTTGGACCAGCACGTAGGCCCAGCCGCCGGGTCCGGGGTTTCCCGAACAGCCCCCGTCGGTGTAGATGTCAAGCGCCATGCCTTAGTGTAGCGGATTGGGGGCGCAAGGAAAAGCTCCGTCCCCGGGGGAAGGGGGGATTTTTCCCGCCCGGCGGCGGCCTTAATCCTCCGGGGCCGGAAAAAACGCGCTTTTCGCGTGGTTTTTTCAAAAGAACGCCTCTTCTGTCTTGACTTTTTTTAAAAGTTTTTGCTATCTTATAGACAATCCCTATTTGGGAAAAACCCTTACACATTATACCGATTCAGGTAGGTTATTTAAGAGGAGAAATGAACTATGGCGAAACAGTTATTGTTCAACGAAGAAGCCCGGCGTAAGCTGCTTGCCGGAGTTGAGCAGATCTCCCGGGCGGTCAAGGTTACCCTGGGACCCAAAGGGCGGAATGTCCTTTTGGACAAGAAATTCGGCGCCCCCACGGTTACCAAGGACGGCGTTTCGGTGGCCAAGGAAGTGGAGTTGGCCGACCCCTTTGAAAACATGGGGGCCCAGCTGCTGAAAGAAGTGGCCACCAAGACCAACGACGTGGCCGGGGATGGCACCACCACCGCCACCGTGCTGGCCTATTCCCTGGTCAAGGAGGGCCTCAAGTCCGTGGCCGCGGGGATGACCCCCATCGAGCTGAAACGGGGCATCGACAAGGCGGTGGACATCGCGGTGGAGGAGATCAAAAAGAACTCCAAGGACATCAAGGACAAGGAAGAAATCTCCCATGTGGCCTCGGTCTCCGCCAACAACGACAGCGAAATCGGCAATACCATCGCCGACGCTATGGAAAAGGTGGGCAAGGACGGGGTCATTACCGTGGAAGAGTCCAAAACCATGGACACCACCATTGAGTTTGTGGAGGGGATGCAGTTCGACCGGGGCTACATCAGCGCTTACTTTGTTACCGACCGGGATACCATGACCGCTGTCCATGAGGATGTGTTTATCCTGATCCATGACAAAAAAATCTCCAGCATGAAAGACATGCTTCCCCTGCTGGAAAAAGTGGCTCAAAACGGCAAGCCCCTGCTCATCATCGCCGAAGATGTGGACGGCGAGGCCCTTTCCACCCTGGTGGTAAACAGCCTCCGGGGTACTCTCAAGGCCGTGGCGGTTAAGGCCCCGGGCTTTGGGGACCGCCGCAAGGCTATGCTGGAGGACATCGCCATCCTTACCGGGGGCGAGGTTATCAGCGAGGAACTGGGGCTTAAGCTGGAAAACACCGAGATTTCCCAGTTGGGCAAGGCCAAGACCGTTAAGATCGACAAGGACAACACCACGATTATCAACGGGGCGGGTAAACAGAAGGACATCCAGGACCGGATCGCCCAGATTAAAGCCCAAATCGAGGAGACCACCAGCGACTATGACCGGGAAAAGCTCCAGGAACGGCTGGCCAAACTGGCGGGCGGCGTGGCGGTGATCAACGTTGGGGCCGCCACCGAGGTGGAGCTGAAAGAGAAAAAGCACCGGGTGGAGGACGCCCTTTCCGCCACCAGGGCCGCCATTGAGGAAGGCATTGTCCCCGGCGGCGAGCTGGCCCTGATCCAGGCCTCCCTGGCCCTGGACAAGGCGGATACCGCCGGCCTTACCGACGACGAGAAGGTGGGCTTTAAAATCGTTAAACGGGCCCTGGAAGAGCCGATCCGGCAGATCGCCGAAAACGCCGGCCTGGACGGGGCGGTTATCGCCGACAAGGCCAAGACGGAAAAGAAGGGCGTGGGTTTTGACGCCGCCAAACTGGAATGGGTGGACATGGTTAAAGCCGGTATTATCGACCCCGCCAAGGTTACCCGTTCGGCCCTGCAAAACGCAGCCTCCATCGCCAGCCTGCTTCTGACCACGGAATGCGCCATCACGGACATCCCGGAAAAGAAGGATCCCCCCATGCCGGGCGGCGGCGGAATGGGTGGTATGGGAATGGATTACTAGTACCCCAGGGGATGGCGCTCAACCAGACAAAGCCGACCTGACCGGCGGCTTTGTCAGCGTCCCGCGGGTAAAGGCCCCCCGGCATAAGCCGGGCGGGCCTTTGTTTTTTACCGGCGTTGTTTTTTGTCAGGTTTGCCCGCCAGCAGCCGCGGTTTAGTTTCCGTGTCTTTCCGGGGGGGGGCGGCTTTTGGGCATACTTTTGACACAATCCTGTGGTATACTCCCCCCATGAAGGATAAACAGACCGTTTTGGTGGTGGATGACGAGCCTAAAATCCTTAGCCTGGTAAAATCCTACCTGGAGATGAGCGGCTGCCGCGCCCTCTGCGCCAAAAATGGCGGTGAGGGCATGGCCCTTTTTGAGCGGTACCACGATTCACTGAACCCGGTTTCCCTTATACTTCTCGATCTGATGCTTCCGGACTTTTCCGGGGAGGAATTCTGCGAGCGCGCGCGGCGGGGGCCATGTTCCTCCCCGTACGTTCCCATCATCATGATCACCGCCAAGGCCGATGAGGAAAGCGTTATCCGCTGCCTTACCATTGGGGCGGACGACTACGTTACCAAGCCCTTTAGTCCCCGGCAGCTTATGGCCCGGGTTCAGGCGGCGCTGCGGCGAAACGGCGGCGGGAAAACGGACGACGGCTTCCTTTTTTACGGCGATCTTACGGTGGACACAAAAAACCGCGCCGTCAGCCGCGGGGGAAAGATCATCGCCCTGACCCGGGATGAGTACCATATCCTAACCCTGCTCATGTCCCGGCAGGCGAAAATCTTTACCCGGGACGAAATTCTTGAGGCCGTTAAGGGGGATGATTTTGACGGCTTTGACCGTTCCGTGGACAGCCATATCAAGCGGCTGCGGGCGAAAATAGGGGACGATCCCAGGGCCCCCAGGTACATCGCCACCGTTTATGGCATGGGCTACCGCGTGGGCGGGGACCCAAACCAGGGCTGAAGGCATGGAACGCGAAGCGGAAGCGACGGAACGGCGGCCTCAAAAACGGGGATTCCAAATAAGCCTGCAAAACCGGCTGGCCCTAACCTACGCCCTTTTTATCAGCGGCGCGCTGACAGCGTTAACCATCATCGTTAACATCTTCACCGGCCTTATCTTTACCGCCCTGGTAAAAAACAATATCACCCAAAAAAGTGCGGAGATAGTCCGGGCCGTGGCGGATCAGTACAATCCCCTGAGCCGCGGCTTTGACGCCCTGACCATTGAGGCGATGGGGATGTACTTTGTTCACGAGGGCTATATCGTAACGGTGGAAGATGAATGGGAAAACCTGGTATGGGACGCGCGGGCCTGTGACATGCGGGAATGCATGACGGTGATAAACGACATCGCCGGACGCATGGAGGGGCGTTTTGGCGTAAGCGGCGCGCTCCGGAAAGAGCGGTACCCGGTTTCCGCCGGAATCAGCGGTTTATCCAAAACCGTTGGGACCGTTACCATCGAAACCTACGGCCCCTTTTTCTACAGCGAAACGGAAACCGCGTTTTTGGCCGCGATAAACCGCCTGCTGATTACCGCGACGGTACTCCTGACGTTCTTTACGGTGGTCATCTCAATTGTCCTTTCCCGCGCCATAGCCCGGCCGGTCAACAAGGCCTCCGGGGCCGCCCGGCGGATCGCCCAAGCCCATGTTCCATGGGCGGGACGTTCCGAAGCCGCGGAGGAAACGCCAGACAGGGCCGCGGCCCCGCCGGTTATACGGATCGATGAGGGGTATCACACAAGGGAACTGGCGGAACTGGCCCGGTCAATCAACAGCCTGGCGGCGGAACTTGAGGAGGGGGAACGCCGCCAAAAGCGGCTCACCTCCGATATAGCCCACGAACTGCGTACTCCCCTGGCCTGTCTGCAGGGCGGCATCGAGGCCATGATTGACGGCGTGTACAAGCCCGACAGGGAACATCTTGAAAGCTGCCATGAGGAAATCACGCGCCTGGCCGGACTGGCGCGTGATCTGAACACCCTAACCAGCCTTGAATGGGAAAGCGGCGCCCCCTATGGAACGCCGGCGCTGTTAACCAAAACCGACTTTGACCTGGCGGTTTTACTGCGCGCGACGGCGGAACAATTCAAGGCCGCCGCCCTGGAAAAGGGCGTCGCCATACACCTGAACCTGGCGGAAAGTCCCCTGCGCGCCGATTACGACCGGCTTAAACAGGTTTTTATCAACCTCTTGTCCAACGCCATAAAATACACCGACGCGGGGAGCGTTACCATCTCCATAAAAGAGGCGGAACGCGCTCATCCCCCCCCTGACCCCGGACCGTCCCGGAATTTCCGATGGGAAGTTATCGTCGCCGACACGGGCATTGGCATACCCGAGGACGACCTGCCGCGTATCTTTGACCGGTTTTACCGCACCGACAAATCCCGCGGCCGCGGCACCGGCGGGGCGGGGATTGGTCTTACCATCGCCGCCGCCATCGTCCGCGCCCATGGCGGGACAATCACGGCGGAAAGCCCCGGAACCGGGGAATTCGCCGGCCAGGGAAGCGTTTTCCGGGTAACCCTGTAACCCGGCCGCCCATTCATGGAACCGCCGCCAACGGCCCGCCGCGGGCGGAATCAACGGCCGCGCCCATAACGTCCGCGTACAATTCCGCGAGGGAGCGGCGCAAACGTTTTACCGCGTAGTGTTTTCGTGAAAGCAGCGTGTTAACGGGAACACCGGTTTTCCCGGCTATTTCTTTTACCGGAAGCCCCGCGATTTCGGTAAGCTCAAAGACCACCCGCTGCTCTTCCGGCAGTTCGTCAAGGGCCGCTTGTATTTTCCCCAGAACAAGGGAGCGCAGCGCCTCCGTCTCCGGCGTTATTTCAGTTCCGTACAAAACATCCGCCACCTCGTCAAAAATATATTCGTCCCCTTCCTCATCGTAAGAGGCGGAAAAGGACGCGTCCTTTTTCTTTCTGTTCAAGTCGATGATTTTGTTACGGGCGGCCCGGTAAAGCCAGGCCGATGTCCGTTCCACCGGATCCGCCCGCTCATTCATCCGGGTGAACTGATAGAACACTTCCTGTAAAATATCTTCCGCGTCCTCCAGGCGGCGTATCCGCGATCGGATAAACCGCGACAAACGCTCACGGTGGGCGTTAAAAGCCTCAGCGGCGGATTGTTTTGGCATATCCGTTTGCCGCGTGAAATTCCTTTTCCCGGGCTAATCTCTTTTTCGCTAAATCACAATAATTTTTATCTATCTCAATGCCGACAAAGGATCTGCCGCCTAAATACCCGCAGGCAACGCCGGTGGTTCCTCCGCCGCAGAAGGGATCCAAAACAATATCATTCTCCTTTGTGGACGCGAGTACAATCCGTTTTAACAAGTCCAGTGGTTTTTGGGTTGGATGTTTTCCCAGCTCCTTTTCGCCGTCCTTTGGGGTTGAAATTGACCAAACAGAACGCATCTGCGCGTTTTCTTTTTTTAATTTATCCTCGGGGAAATCGCCGTTTTTCATTTCCCTGTAATTAAATGTGTGCTTCGCTTTTTTGTCTTTACGCGCCCAAAGAATTGTTTCATGCGAGGCGCAAAAAAAACGGCAGCTCAAATTAGGCGCGGCGTTTGGTTTAAACCACGCGATATCATTCAGAAAATGAAACCCGCTTTTTCTCAGCGCGTAACCGCATTGGTAGATACTATGATATGTTCCCGAGATCCATATTGTTCCCTCCGGTTTTAACACGCGCCGGCAGGAGGAGATCCATTCATTGTGGAATATCATGTCATTTTCAAAGCCGTTACTTTTATCCCATTCACCTTTATTTACCTTTACCATTTTTCCATTTTGACAGGTAAATCCGTCATTCGATAACATATACGGCGGATCGGCGAAAATCATGTCAATACAATTTTCCGGGAAAGATCGCAGTACCTCCAAACAATCCCCGTTAAAAATCACGGCGTCTTCTGATTGAAAAAAGGGCGTAAAATCCTTTAAGGGATTGGAAAGGATTCTCGTGAAACGATCGTAAGGATCGGGCGCGTTCCCAACAAGATCAAAACGCCGCTGAATAGAACCCATCAATTTTTTCTCCCGGAAGTTTCAGCCATGTCAGCCATGATAGAGGCAAACGGCCATTTCGCGTATCATCCCGCATAAAGGGCGGCCGTCCCCATTCAGGAAAACACCGGCGTTTCTTGTCTCGTGTCATAGCGATTATAACGGCTCCTTAAAATGAAGGTATCTTTATCATAACCGATCAGCGATAAACCGTCAAGGTATCGCGTTTTCACCGCTTCTCGTATCCCGCCGGCCAGCATACTGCCTTTTTTACTTGTTCTTTTCCGCGCGCACAAAACCGGCGGTTCCCGCCGTCAAAAACACGGCGGTAAACGCGATGATGATAATCAGATTGAGCGCCGGCGCGTGAAGCGTTGCCGCGCCCGCCGCGCTCCCCGCGTAAAACACGCCGCGCATAAAATCAATGCAGTAGGTCATCGGCATCAGGCGGCTTACCACCGCCATAAGGCCGGTGGAATGATTTACCGGAATTAACGCGCCGGAAAGAAAAGTCTGCGCCATCATCAACATCATAATGACGATGCCGGCGGTCGAGGCTTTTTGGATAAACCCTATGCACACAATGCCAAGAGACCCCGCTGCAAGGCACATAAGCGGGGAGAACGCGAGGAGCGTCAAAAACTGGGAAGCGCTCAATCTCGCGCCGATAGCGTAACCCACGCCGAT
>JAIRPD010000093.1 GCA_031257195.1 Treponema sp.
ATCCCGCCAATATTCCTCTGCATCTCCCATATAGCTTTCCACGCGTCTTTGCTGGCCTTCTCGGTTTCTCTATGCTGGGCGGCAACCTCGTCGATAGTTTTCTGAATCCGCTCAAACCCCTTTTCTATATTCTCCCACCGTTCCCCGGATGTTACTTTTTTGGCCGTTTTTTGAACAGGCTTTTTGACGTTCTTCGCCGCCGTACTATCCGTTTTACGAATCACCTTGATCGCAGGCATATCTTCCTCCGTACAATATCAGTATAGTGGGAAATTCCGGTTCTGTCCCCCCGGCAACGGACGGGGGAGGGGAGGGGCTCTACGGCAGCGCCGTTAAAACGCCTTTGGCGTTTTAACGCGAATCCGCCCGCTCGGGCCCGCGCGCGAAAGCCGCCCGTACCGGGCAGGCCCCGCCCCCGGGGCGGGCGGCGGCTAACCCTGTATGTCCACCAGGGAAGGGTTAACCTCCCCGTAGGCGGAGTGGTGTATGGCGTAGGGATTGGCCCGGAGGGTTTTCATTTCCCGGCGGATTTCTTCCATACGCCGGGCCAGCAGATCCCGGTTGCGGCCCGACCGGATCACCGCTTCCGCCTTCAGGTCCTCCAGGGTCCGCCTCAGATCGGGAAGTTCCCGCGCGTCCCCGGACAGGACCATGTCCGCCGGGGCGGAAAGACTCCCCGGGCCAATCCCGGAATCCGGGAAAGGAAAAGCGGACCGGTACAGATCTTCCATGGGATCAATCACTTTCTGAATGGCAAAAATATCGCCGACTATTTTTTCTTCCAGTTCCACATGGGCGATCAGGTCGTCGGCGCTTCCCCGTTCGATGGTTTCCCGCTGTTTATCCAGCACCTCCAGATACCGCCGAAAACGGTCCCGCTGCTGGGAAAGGAGTTCCCGGAACCGCCGGAGGATAGCCGTCCGCCGCTGTACTTCCGCGGGACCCGTCTCCCCGGCGGGAACGGCCGGTTTGGCAAGCGCCGCCGTCATCCCCTACCCCGCGATGTTGACGCCCGCGGAGGGGCGGCCTTCCGCGCTGGTTTTGGCGGCTATGCGGGTCCACGCCCCGCGGAGGTCGTTGATCATGTCCCTGACCACGGTGATCCGGACCAGGTCCATGCCCATGTGGGCCTCCAAAAGTTCCCGGTTAAACCAGGTATAGAGGGCAAAGAGGTTTCTCGCTATATCCCCCCCCTGGTCAAAATCCAGGGATACCATAAGCTCGGTGATAATGTCCTGGGCTTTGACTATCGCTTTGCCGACAACCTCGATCCTCGCAGGGTCTCTTTTGCCCGATTCATTGAGGCCGATCAGTTCCAGACCCTTGTCCAGTTGTTTCACCGCCTCGTCGTAGAGCATGATGATAAGCTGCCCCTGACTGGCGGTCCGTATCCTGGTTTCTCTGTACGCGGATAACGCGTTGGTATATGCCATATCTCCCTCCCCCGCTAAAAGAGTTGTTCAATAAAGTATCGGCAAAGCGGGCTAAAACGTAAGCTTTTTTTCAAGTAAACTCCAAAGCGCTTCCAGGCCCTCTTTATTTTTGGCGGAAACCAGCGCCGTCCCGGCGCTTCCCGTTTCCCCGGCGTATTCCGCTTTCAGGGCGTCCAAATCTTCCCCGGCCAGCAGATCAACCTTGTTCAGCGCCCGGATAAGGGGGATATTCCCCGCCCCCAGCTCCTCCAGCGTCTCCAGGACAGTCCGCTCATGCTCCTTCCGGGCGGGATCGGCGGCGTCCGTAACGTGGATCAGGATATCCGCCTGGGCCGCCTCCTCCAGGGTGGAGCGAAAGGCGTCTACCAGATGATGGGGCAGCCGCCGGATAAAGCCCACGGTGTCGCTCAGGATGATCGTCCTGCGGACCGAGGAAGCGCCGTCCCCCTCCGAAGCGTTGACCAGGCGGCTGACCCTCCGGGAAAGGGGGTCCAGGGTGGCAAAGAGCTTGTCCTCCACCAGGGCGTCCGATCCGGTTAACGCCCGGTGAAGGGATGATTTTCCCGCGTTGGTGTAACCCACCAGGGCGCAGACCGGCGTTTCCCGCCTTTCCCGCAGCCCCCGCCGCACCTGCCGGCGGCGGCGTACCTCCTCAATTTCCCGCCGGAGTTCCCCAATCCGGGCGCGGATAAGTCTTTTATCGGTTTCAAAGCGGGTTTCCCCCGCCCCCCGGGCGCCCCGGTGGCCTCCCCGTTGGCGGGCCAGGTCCACGTATTTGTGGGTAAGCCTGGGCAGGGCGTAGAGCAGTTCCGCCAGTTCGGCCTGCAGTTCCGCCTCCCTGGTCCTGGCCCGGGAGGCGAAGATCCGGATGATCAGCTCCTGCCGGTCCACCGCGGAAATCCCGCTCAGGGCCTCCCAGTTCCGCTGCTGGGAGGGGCTGATTTCCCGGTCAAAGACGATGCACTGGGCCCCCGCCTCCAGGGCCTTTTCGGTCAATTCCTGGGCCTTTCCGCTGCCCACGCCATACCGGGGGTTTGGCTCCCGGACGCGGACAATCTCCGAACCGGCGATGGTAAGCCCCAGGGTTTCCGCCAGCCCCGCCAATTCCGCGGTCAGGGCTTCCGCCTCTTCCCTGGACTGGGCGCCGCCCCGGAGCCCCGCCAGAAATACCCTGGGCGGCTCCTCCCTGGTGGAATGTAGTTCCTTCACCCCTTTAGTATGGCATACTGCGGGCCTTTGTTATATACTGAATACCGGGGTTCACCTCCGGTAGGGGGGAATGATTTTTTTGCAGGACAAAAACCGGTGACCGTTTCACGAAAGGCCGCTTTCAGCCTTCTTATCTCGGCAGCGCTAGGGGCGGGTTTTTCCGTTTTGGCTTTTACCGGCCTTTTTAACCTTATAGAAAGCCGGTTTTACAATCCCGCCATCGCCCGATCCCTTAACCGGGAGGTTCAGCGGGACGCCGGGGTGGTTCAGGACTTTTTGGCCAGCCTAACGGACCTGTTTGCCGGCGTTATGCTGAACGATCCGGTAAAGAAGAGTTTTCTCCCGGATCAGGCGGCGGATGACATTCTTGAACGGAGCCGGCTGTACGGAACCCTCATGGAAACCCAGCAGGGCCTTCAATCGGTGCGGTTTGTGGACGCCGGGGGCCTGCGGCTTCATTTTTCCACGGACAGCGCGGATGTGGAGCAGCGTACCGGCCAGTCCATTACCTACAAAAACTACGATGAATCTATCCCCTATGTTCCCTACCGGGAGTTGGCGGTTCTTTCCGGGGAAAAGCCCAGGATAACCCTGGATCAAACAAACGACCGCCTTGTTTTTTCCTTTCCCTTCCACGATTCCATGGAGGTGTACCGGGGCACGGCCCTGTACTCCCTTTCGATCCGGGCGGTGGCGGAGAAGCTCGTGGTCGAGGGGCGGATCAAGGTGGGGGATAATCTTTCCGTGATTTCCAGCCCCCCGGGCATCGTCTCGGGGCTGCCCCGGGTGGGGAAAGATGCCTTTACGCCGGTCATCGGTTCCGTATGGCGGGAAAGGATCCAGGGCCCCACCGTTCTGGATTCGGGAAATACCGCCGCGGCCCTGGCCCTGGTATCCGCGAAGACCACCCAGGAGATAATGGTTGGCCGGGTGGTGGACGAGGGGCTTTTTCATTTTCCCCCGGCGATGAAAGTGATCCTCCTGGCCGCCGCGTTCATTACGATATACCTTTCGGTTTTTCTGCTTTTTAATCTTAAGCCCGATAGGCTGACGGTGATTCAAAACCGGCTTAAGGGGCTCCAGCTTTCCCTTATCCGGGAATACTACGAACGCAAGGGGGAAATGGACTGGGACCATGTACGCCGGGAACTGGAACAACGCCGGGAGGATGTGCGCCGGGAGGTAAAACGGGGGATTAAGACCCCCAATCCCGCCCTCCTGGGAGACATCGACAGCCAGATCGACAGATCCTGGGAAGAGATTCTTGCCGCCATTGGCGGCGGGAGCGGGGCGGGGTTTGCCCTTGACGAAGACGAACTGCGGCGTATGGTCAACCGGCTGGTTCTGTCCGCCCAGGCCGCCGCGCCCTCGGTTTCCGGGGAAACGGCGGCGGCCCGGGACGGGGCGTTCCCCAGGGAAGACGCGGTACCGGAAGAGACGCCGGCCCCGGAGGAGCCGGAAGTCCTGGAGGAACTGGAAGAATTGGGGGAACCGGAAGATCCGGGGGAGCCGGAGGAGGTGGAGGTCCTGGAAGAATTGGAGGAGCCGGAAAGCCTGGAAGGATTTGAGGAACTGGAAGCCCCCGAAGATAAGGAAGTTCCGGCAAGCCCCCTCCCGGCGTCTCTTTCGGGGGTATCCCGACCCAGTTCGGGGGATCTGGCCAGTCAAATCGAATTTGACCTTCCCCCCGCCGAGGAAGAGGGGACGCCAAAGAGGGAAATCGAAGTTGTTTCCCCCTTCAATTTTTCCCGTTCCTGGTTTGACGCTGTTACAAGCCATTCCCCCGGCGACGGGGACGGCGAAGAAACAAGCCCCCCCGGGGAATTGGAGGAGCTAAGGGAAGATTCCTGCGCAGTCCTGGTACAGCCCTTCCGCGACGGAAACTGGGGTGAACTGGAGACCCTGCCGGGGGCTGAAACCGGGGGGGAGGCCGTCATCAGGCAAAAAAACGGCCTCAGCTATGTGGACAAACAGGCCAAGGCCCCCGACAGGGAAACCGCCAACAGCCTCGACCCGGGCCTCAAAATTCTGGTCGATTCGGTGATCGGCAGAAATGAGGCGCGCCTTTAAAGATGGCGTCCCTTTTCCCGGCCTATGGTGGTAAGCGGGCCGTGACCGGGGTAGACCTGAATATCCCCGTCCAGGGTAAAGAGCCGCCGCAGACTTTGGGCAAGGGCCGTCTCGCTGCCCCCGGGCAGATCCGAACGGCCCACGTCGCCGTCAAAAAGGGTATCGCCGCTAAAGAGGACCTTTTCCTCCGGCCAGTAGAGGGCTATGGACCCGGGACTGTGGCCGGGCAGGTGGAGAATCTGGAAAGGTCCCAGCTTATCCCCGTCGTCCAGGAGCACCGAGGCCGCCGGCAGGGATTGGGAGCCCAGCTGAGCCGCCTCCAGACGGTGGATGGCGATCTCCGCCCCGGGGTAGGCCGCGGCTATCTCCGGCAAGGCCGTTACATGGTCAAAGTGGGCGTGGGTTATGGCCACATACCGGGGCTGGAGCAAAAGCTTATCCAGCCGGGCCAGGATCTGGGCCCCGTTATCCCCGGGATCGATCAGGATACACTCCCCCCGGAGCGGCCTTTCCGCGCCGCCGGCCGGGGCTGAAAAATCCCGGGCCAAGGGGACGATCCAGCAGTTGGTTTCCAATCCGCCCACCCTTAGCTGGTCAATCATCACTCCCGATGTCATCATGTACCTCCTTCTCTGTTTCCGCCTCTGTTAAGGACGCTGAAAAAGCGCCGTCATCCTGAATGGACTGCCCGGAAACCGCCTGTCCGGGGGGAGCCGCCGGGGCGCTTTCCTCTTCCCCCTCCCGGCGGCCGCGGGCGTAGCTTACCGTTAACGTCCGGCCCCGGAAACTGTGGCCGTTCAAAGCTTGAATCACCGTTTCCGCCGCGCCGGTCCGGACTTGTATAAAGGAAAAGTTGTCCAGGATACGGATAGCGCCTATGTCTTCCCGGGCAACCTGGGCCTCGGCGTTTATCAGGGCCAGGATCTCCCGGGGAAAGACCTTGCGGTTCCGGCCAATGCTGATAAAAAGGCGGGCCGATTCCTCGTCGCTTAAAGAACGGTTCGGTTCTAGACCCTGATTTTTATCCCCCTCGCCCCGCTTTCTCTCCCGGCGGCCTTTTCCATCAGCCCCTCCCCCTTCCTGGCGGGTCTCCGGAGATGAAGGCCGCTTCCGGGAAGGCTTCCCGCCGGCTTTTATGGACGAAGAGCCCCCGCCGGTCTCCCCCTCGGCCAGGAGCAGAAGATAAGCGGCTATATAGGAACGGCGGAAAAAAGACACCTCCCGCCGGAATATGGACCGGCAGCGATTTAAAAGAACCGGATCCGCCTTGGTGTGGAGTTCCTCCAAAAGGACGCGTATACGCTTTTTAAGACCTTCTTCGTTCATAGGCTCATTAAAGCACGAGTATTCGGTTTACTCAAGATGGGGTTTTTAGTATACTAGTGTAAATGTGTGTGAATTCCGGGGACGGTGAATCAAATCCTGGGGCGCGAAAACAGCGGCTCCTTTCCCTTGAGGGGGCTCTTAACGTCCGGGAACTGGGGGGCTACCCTGTCGCGGGCGGCCGGGGGGGCCGGCGGGTAAAGTGGGGGCTCCTGTACCGCGCCGCGGAATTGGGGGGGCTCAGCGAAGGGGATAAAAAGCGCCTGGAGGGGCGGAACATCAAAGTGCTGGTGGATTTTCGCTCCGAAGAAGAAAAAAACCGTTCCCCCGAGGGAAGTTTTGCCACGGTGATCAGGGCGGTGGAACTTCCCATTGACGCGGGCAACCTCATGGGGGTATCTTCTTCGGAACTGTGGGTTTTTAGCTCCACCGTGGAAAAGGCCGTGCGGGACATGGTAAAACTGTACGGCGCCCTGCCCAGGGAGGCCATTCCCCGCTACCGGGAGCTTTTTGCCCTGTTGGCGGAGTCCTCCAACACGCCCCTGCTGTACCATTGTACCGCCGGAAAGGACAGAACCGGCCTGGCTTCGGCGCTGATCCTCCATGCCCTGGGGGCGGACAGGAAGACCATTATGAAAGATTACCTTGAATCGGCGGAGTATCTGCGCCCCACCTACGCTTCCCACATCGAAGACAAGCCCCACATGGTTCCCTATATGTCTGTCCGGGAGGAGTACCTTTTAACCGCCCTGGAGGTCATAGAGGAGTCCTATGGCGGTCTGGACCGTTACTTGAGCCGGGAGTTAAAGGCCAACACCGGGCGCCTGCGAAAACTGTATACAGAGTAGGGCAGCGTTTGCCTTGACAATCCCCGCCGGAAATGGCTATATTATATACATTATAAAAAGAGTGATGCATGGACGGGTCAGTTAATCTAGTCGTAACCAGTGAGTTCGCCGAAAAATTAGCCGAGGGTGTTAAAAAGATCAACGATCAGCACAAGAAGATTTTTGAGTTGACCACGGATCTTTTTGCCCACTGCGTGGGGGACGACAACGCGGAAAACACGTACTTTGGGCGGATGATAAACGGGGCGGTGGAACTGGTTACCACCCATTTTAAAACCGAAGAAGAACTTATGCTGGAAACCAAATTTAATTTATTCGAGTATATCGAGCATAAAAAAGAACATGAGGATTTTGTCGCGACCGTGATCGATTACCTTACCCGGTTTAAAAAGACGGGGAGCGTGGATCTCCTTATGTTCTCCAGTTACGCCAAATGGTGGGTTATCGGCCATATCCGCAGGCACGATAAAAAGTACATCACCTTTTTTAACAAGATCCTGGAAACGAACAACATCCGCCACGTAGACAAAATGGCCGTTTAAGCCGCTACATCTTAAATTCATTGCCCAGGTACACTTCCCGTACCATGGCGTTGCCCAGGATGGAGTCCTTGTCGCCCTGGGCCACAATGACGCCCTCGTTGATAATAAAGGCCTCGGTGGTGATCTCCAGGGTGTCCCGGACATTGTGATCGGTAATAACGATCCCTATGCCCTGGGAAGACAGGTGGGTGATGATCATTTTAAGCTCAAAAACCGTTTTAGGATCGATCCCCGCGAAGGGCTCGTCTAACAGAAGAAATTTCGGATCCATGGCCAGGGCCCGGGCGATTTCGGTACGCCGACGCTCGCCGCCGGAAAGGGTGTAGCCGTACTGCCTTCGGATTTTTTCAATGCCAAATTCATCCAGGAGCTGTTCCAGCTTGTCCAGCTTTCCCCGCTTGTCCAGATCCCTCCGGGTTTCCAGAATAGCCCACAGGTTTTTTTCCACCGTCAGCTTGCGGAATACCGACGCGTCCTGGGGCAGGTAGGTAATACCCCGCCGGGCCCGTTTATACATGGGGTCCCTGGTAATATCCACCTCGTTAAATAAAATCCGGCCCGCGCTGGGCTTTAGAAAACCCACAACAATGTAAAATATGGTTGTCTTTCCCGCCCCATTGGGCCCCAGGAGACCCGCCACCTCGCCGTTCCGCATGGAAAAATCCACCCCCCGGACAACTTCCCGCCGGCCAAAGCGTTTGTGGAGCCCCTTTACCTCAAGGTGAATCCGCTCCGCCTCGGGATGTTTAAGGGCCTGGGGCTCCGGGCGGCCCATCGAAAGGAAGGGAGGGAGGGAGCCGGACCGGGGCGGCTCGGTTTTTTCTTCCCGGTTCCGCATGGTACGGTTTAACAAGCCCCCCTGGGGGTTACTCGGGGGTACCGGGCCGGAACCGGGGGGGGGACGAAAGCCGGTCATTCTTCCTCGCCCTTGATGGAACCGGAAACCGTTCCCTCCATGGAAACGTCCTCCGTATCCAGGTCCACCCGGATCCGTTCCGCCCGGAATTCATCGCTTTTTTTAAACACCACCGGAAAACCGGAAAGATCCAGCAGTTTTTCTCCCCGGCGGTATACCGCGTAGTCGGAACGGCATACGATGTTTTCCTTAAAAAGCCGGACGGCGACCTGAAAAACAGCTATTTCCGTTTTGTCGTTATACTCAATAAAGCGGCCCTTGGCCACCACCTCGTTCTGCCGGTCTTCCAGGGTGGAATTCCCCTCCAGCCGGGCTATTTTAAGGGTCCGGTCATAGCGGAGCCTGTCGCTTTGGAAGATGATGTTTTTATCCTCCTCAAAGCCCCATACGTTGCCGCTGCAGTCAATGAATTCGTTGTTTTTCCCCTGTATTTCAATACGATCCGCCCGGAGGAGGATAGTGTCGGAGTGGACCTGGGCGTGTCCCGTTAATACCAGCAGTTCCTTGCCCGCGGCGCGGCCCCCGTTCATGTGGTCCGCCTTGAACGTAAAGGTATCCCCGTAGAGGACCGCCGCCGCGCCCAGAAGGGCCGCGCATAGAAGCGGCGCCTTTCTCATTGGGGTTCCTCCGGCGCGGCGGCCTCCCCGGAATCCTCCTCTTCCTTGTCCACCACGGTTCCCGCCACCTTCGACTCAAATTCCCAGGTCCTGCTCCGGATATCCGCGGTAAAACCCGTACCCTTCATGGTGGTTCCGTCCTCGCGGACAATGTTCAATTCCCCGGGGGCGGTGAGGATCCGCTCCTTGTTTTTCCAGAAAACCTCGGGGGTCTCCATAGTAATCTCCTCCGAAGCCACTTCCATGTGAAGCCCCTTTTTCATGGCAAAGTTGCCCGTATCCGTTTCCATCCGCGCCGTCCCCGCATTGCCCCGGGCGTTTACGGCGGGAATGTCCACCGTCCCCACGGGGGCGGCGTTGAACTGTTGAAAGGAAAATTCGTCCAGTTCCATGGCGTGCTGGGCCTCGTAGCGCCGGACTTCTTCCGCCTCTACCCGGATTTCCGGGTTTCCATTGGTAATCCTGACATATTCGGCCTCCTGGAAGATCATGTCGGGATTTTGATTGGCCGCCCCGGGAGTTTCGTACTCAAAGGAACAGGCTAAAGCCAGAAAACCGGGGACGCACAGAAGCAGCCCCGCGATGGGGTTAAAAGTCCGGGGGGGTTTCATCATGTTTCCGCCAGGGCCCTTTCCTTGGCCGCGGCGACAAAATCCCGAAAAAGGGGATGCGCCTCCGTGGGCCGGGACTTGAATTCCGGGTGGAACTGAACCCCCACTCCCCAGGGATGATCCGGCCATTCCACACATTCCACCAGCGCGCCGTCGGGGGTAAAGGCCGCCAGTTTAAGGCCCGCGCCGCTCATTTCCCCCCGGTAAACGTTGGAAAATTCATAGCGGTGCCGGTGGCGTTCAAAGATCCGGGGGACCCCGTAGGCCGCCAGAATCCGGGTTCCCGGTTCCGCCGCGGACTCGCTCTTTCCCAGCCGCATGGTTCCCCCGTAGTTAACCACGTCTTCCTGTTCTTCCAGCAGGCTTACCACGGGATGCCTGGTGGCCTGGTTAAATTCCGTGGAATCCGCGTCTTCCCAGCCCAGCACATGCCGGGCCCAGTCTATGACCATAACCTGCATTCCCAGGCAAATCCCAAAGTAGGGAACCTTGTTTTCCCGGGCCCAGCGGGCGGTGTTTACCATGCCGTTAATACCCCGCTGGCCAAAGCCGCCGGGAACCAGGATTCCATGCGGCCCGCCGCTCCCGCCGCCCAGAATGTCCTTTACCCTGCTTCCATCTTCCAGGGGGGTGGTGTCAATTTTCGTCAGCTCCACCTTAACCCCGCAGGCGAGGCCGGCGTGGGACAGGGCCTCGTACACCGATTTGTAGGCGTCGTGGAGTTCCATGTACTTGCCCGCGATTCCAATCCTGACCGTCCCCGTTTGGGCCCTAAAGCGATCCATCATGGAATGCCAGGCGTCCAGGTCCGCGTGCCGGCTTTCCACCCCCATCTTTTTCAGGATCACCAGATCGAGGCCCTGTTTGGAAAATACCAGGGGCACCTCATAAATGATTGTTTCGATGTTATAGGAAGTAAAGACCGCCTCGGTTTCCACGTTGCAAAACTGGGCGATCTTCCGGCGGGTAGCCTCGTCCAGCATGGCCGGCGCCCGGCAGATCAGAATATCCGGCTGAATCCCCATTTCCTGCATGGCCTTCACCGAATGCTGGGTGGGCTTGGTCTTCAGCTCCCCCCCGGCCACCTCGGGGATAAGGGTTAAATGGACGGAAAGGGCGTTGCTCCTGCCGCATTCGTGGATCATCTGCCGGGCCGCTTCCAGAAAGGGAATCGACTCAATATCCCCCACGGTGCCCCCGATTTCCACGATCACCACATCCGTGTCGGGGTCCTCCTTGGCCGCCGCCGTGATGCGGCTTTTTATTTCATCGGTGATATGGGGAATCACCTGGACGCAGCGGCCCAAAAAACGGCCCTCCCGTTCCTTGCGGATCACCGCGTCGTATACCTGGCCGGTGGTGATGGAGTTGGCCTTGGAAAGGACCCCCCGGGTAAAACGGGCGTAGTTCCCCAGGTCCAGGTCCGTTTCCGCCCCGTCGTCGGTAACGTAAACCTCCCCGTGCTGGTAGGGACTCATGGTTCCCGCGTCCACGTTGATATAGGGATCGCACTTAATGATCCGGACATTAAGCCCCCGTCCCTCCAGCAAGGCCCCTATGGAAGAAGCCGCCACGCCCTTTCCAAGGCTGGAACAAACACCGCCGGAGACAAAGATGTACTTATTCATGTAGTATAACTATAAGCCAATTGACAGGGGATGGTCCAGAGCGTAAGATAGGAACATGAGCGATGTCTTTTTGGCAGATGCCGATTTCAACGCGTACAAAACCCTCATCTACAACGAAAGCGGCATCCACTTTACCGCCACCAACCGCTCTATTTTGGAAAGCCGGCTTAAAGACCGGCTCAGAAACAAGGAAATCGCCTCGGTTCAGGCGTACTTTAACACCATCTCCAAAGACAAGGAAGAACTCAAGGCCTTTCTGGACTCGATCACCACCAACCTAACCCGGTTTTTTCGGAACCAGGCCCACTTTGACGCCCTGGAACATTACGTTATCCCCGAACTGTTTAAAATTAAAAAAGCCGGCGGCGGCGTTACCATCAAAGTGTGGAGCGCCGGCTGTTCCACCGGGGAAGAGCCCTACACCATCGCCATGCTCCTCAGCGAAATCCTCCCCCCGCCCTGGAAGTTCGAGATCATCGCCAGCGACATCAGCCTTAAATGCCTGATGACCGCCAAGGAGGGCTTTTATTCCGATTCGCGGATCACCGGCATCCCCGGCGCTTACCTGGCCAAGTACTTTACCAAGGTCGAGGGGGGCTACAAAATCCACGCGGACATTATGTCCAAAATACGATTCGATTACCATAACCTTAAAAACGATTCGGGCCACCGGGGCCTGGATATTGTGTTCTGCAGAAACGTGATTATCTACTTTGACGAGGCCGCCCAGGCGGCGGTGATGAAACATTTTTGGGAGGCCATGTCCAACAATTCCTTTCTGTTCATCGGCCATTCCGAATCCCTCTTTGGCATGAACACAAAATTTGAATTTATAAAAACCCAATGGGCTACTTTATATGGAAAACACATTTAGGGGAAAACCGTGGCTGACGAAATATCCGTTCTAATCGTGGACGACTCCGCTTTAATGCGAAACCTTATCGGCAGAATGATTGAGGCCACCCCCGGCCTGGCGGTCGCGGAAAAGGCCATGAACGGGTTTTTCGCCCTCCAGAAAATCCCCCGGGTTATGCCCGACGTAGTGTGCCTGGACCTGGAGATGCCCGAAATGAACGGCATTGAATTCCTGAAGGAGCGGAAAAAGCAGGGCATCGACATCCCGGTGATTATCCTTTCTTCCGTCGCGGAGCGGGGCGCGGCGATCACCATGGAGGCCCTTTCCCTGGGGGCCAGCGATTTTGTGACCAAGCCCTCGGGGGCCATCTCCGCGGACATCCACACCGTGGCGGACCAGTTAACCAGCCTGCTCATCGCGTACGGCGGCCAGTACCGCCGGACCAAGGGAAAACGGGTCCTGGCCCCGGAGGAATACACCCACAAGCCTCAGCCCGGGGGGGAGGGCAAAAAACCCCTCTTTTCCCACACCTTCGGCCTGTTTGGCGGCCCCGCGGCTTCCGGGGAACCCGCCCTCCCCCCGGTACAGATCCGCCGGCCGGGCAAAATCGAGATTATCGCCATCGGCATTTCCACCGGCGGCCCCGACGCGCTGCGCAAAGTCTTCGCCGACCTGGACCCAAACCTCAAGCAGCCCATCCTGGTGGTTCAGCACATGCCCGCGGGGTTTACCCTGGAGTTCGCCCGGAGCCTGAACCGCGTCTGTCCCCTCGAGGTAAAGGAAGGGGAAGAGGGTGACATCCTTACCCCCGGCTGGGCCTACATCGCCCCGGGGAACAAGCACATCGAGGTGGAGCGCAAGGACGGCGCCGGCGTACTCCACCTTTCCGACGCTCCCCTGGTAAGCGGCCACCGGCCCTCGGTGGACGTCCTTTTCGCCTCCGTGGCCATGACCTACACCAACCACGCGCTGGGGGTGATTATGACCGGCATGGGCCGGGACGGCGCCCAGCAGCTGGGCACCATCTACAAAGAGGGGGGCGTTACCCTGGGGCAGGATGAGGCCACCGCGGTGGTCTACGGTATGCCCCGGGTAGCCTGGGAGATGGGCCACGTGATGGAGCAGGTGCCCCTGGAAAACATGGGCCGGCGGATCTGTCAGGTGGCGGGGGAAAACCGCTACGGGGAATCCGGGGGAATCCGCTAACGCCCCCGCCCTTGCGGGTCCCGCCGCCGGGGGCGTTCCGGGGGGCGCGGGCGAAGGCCCGGGCGGGGCAAACGGAAACCCGGGCGGCGTAAACGGCTGGGCGGGGGGCGCGGGCCGCGGGGCGGATAGCGCGGCCGGCGGGCCGGGCGGCGTACGCGGGCGGGCGGAAACGGCAGACCGTTTCCCGGGCGGGGCGTCCGGCTGAACGGACGCGGCAAACGGCGGGCCGGACGGGACAAACGGGATACCGGATAGCGTAAACGGGATCCCGGATGGAATAAACGGGATACCGGATAAGACATCCGGGATACCGGATGGAGTAAACGGGATACCGGATGAGGCATCCGGGGTGCCGGATGGGACAAACGGGAGACCGGATAGCGTAAACGGGATACCGGACGAGACATCCGGGATACCGGATAGCGTAAACGGGATACCGGATGGTATAAACGGGAGGCCGGATAAGGCATCCGGGAGACCGGATGGAATAAACGGGATACCGGATAAGGCATCCGGG
Organism: Treponema sp.; assembly: GCA_031257195.1. Classification (GTDB taxonomy): domain Bacteria; phylum Spirochaetota; class Spirochaetia; order Treponematales; family Breznakiellaceae; genus JAIRPD01. The sequence continues at coordinate 13,777 of JAIRPD010000093.1, forward strand.
GTGCCGGATGGGACAAACGGGAGGCCGGATGGAGTAAACGGGATCCCGGATAAGGCATCCGGGGTGCCGGATAAGACATCCGGGAGACCGGATAGCGTAAACGGGAGGCCGGATGGGACATCCGGGAGGCCGGGTAGAGTAAACGGGAACCAGTGATAGGGTAAGCGGGGTCCCGGATATGACATCCGGCCTCCCGGACGGCGCGTACCGCCGCCCGGATAAAACAAACCCTTTCCCGGACGCGGTGAAGGGAAGCCTGAACGCGGCCTTCGGCGGCGGGGCCGCCGGAAGCGGACAGCCCCAGGCCGGGACGGGACGGGCGGCGATGGAAAACGCCCGGGGGTATATCACCTGCGAAAGGAGCGAAAGCATGAAGGACTACCTGGACTTAACGGACACGGAATTTGACGTGTTTTTTAACCGCCTGGTCGAGTACCTGGGACAAAAATGCGCCGGCCCCACCCCGACGTGGACCCACATCCCCAGCGGGGAGTGCGCGAAACTGGAGGCCGCCTGGGACAACTGGCACCCGGCCTATGAATCCACCCTCGTTCCCCATACGGCGATACAAACCAAAACCAAAAACGACGCCAAGGCCGCGGCCAAAAACCTTATCCGCTCTATGGTAAACCGCTTTTTGCGGGAGGACTGGGAGCAGGTGAAGGACGAGGACCGGATATACCTCGCGATCCCCATCAAGGACAAGACCCGCACGGTTCATCCCGTTCCCGCGCTGGCCCCCGACCTGGAGGCCGCGCCCGCGGGGCCCCGCCGCCACCGGGTAACGGCGATAAACCCGGAGCGGGATACCCGGCAAAAGCCGGACCTGGTGAAGGGCGTGGCCTTTGGGGCGAAGATCCGGTCCGCGGACGGCCCGGTTACGCCCGCGGAGGATTTGCCCTCGGTGTTTCAGACGAAGACCGTAAGGGAGTACCAGTACCCGGAATCCGAGTACGGCAAGGTGGTGGACTACGCCTGCGCCTACGAAAACGAGACCGGCCAGCGGGGGCCCTGGTCGAATGTGGTGAGTGTGATCATCGCGTAAGTCCGCCCCGCCCCCGGGGACCGGCAGGGCGCGGCGGCAATGAAGACATGCCGCGTACCGGTGGCTTTGATCGCGGCGCTGATAACGGCGGGGCGGGGGCGGCGGGGTATCGCGGCTTTTGGCTGCGAAAACGCGGTTTACAGGGTAGGCTGTTCCGAAACGGGGTTGCCATGGGTCGCGTGTTCCGTATCGCTTGCGCCGGTATTTTTTTGTTGTCCGCCGCGTTCCTCGCCGCCGGGGAGCTGGAGTTGACCGTTGTGGACGGCGACCTGGGCCTGCCGGTGGGAGAGGCGCAGGTGCGGTCCTGGGACGGCGCGGAATACGTCTGCGACGCCGCGGGCCGGGCGCTGCTGCCCGTCCCCGACGACAGGGCGGTCCGCCTGCGGATAGCCTATCCGGGATACGGAAGCCGGGAGGCCGCCGTAAGGCCCGGGGAGACCCGGCTCACCGTGGAACTCTACCTGGAAAACGCGCTGGTGGTAACCGCCCCGCCGGGGTATTCCGCGGGGACCAGGCCGGGGCGCGGGGTGGGCATGGACAAGGACGCCCTCGCCCGGACGGCGGAATCGGGGATCATCGAAGACGCGATGTCCGCGGTCAAGCTTCTCCCCGGCGTGGGGTACTCCGGTTCCTTTAACGCCCCGCCCTCCGTCCGGGGCGGCGCGCCCGGGGATTTGACGGCGGTCCTGGACGGTTTTTACATCGACCAGCCCTACCACTGGGCGGGGATTGTGTCCATCTTCGACCCCAACATGGTCGAAAACATGCGGCTTTCCCACGGGGTTTTTTCGGCCCGCCACGGCCACACGATCTCCGCGCTTCTGGAAGTGGGTTCCCGCCGCCCCTCGCGGGAGCGCGTCGAAGTCGAGGCGGGGCTTTCCACCAGCGCGGTCAACCTGAATCTGTTCTTCCCCCTGGGCGGGAAGGGTGGAATTGCCGCCATGGGGAAGGTTACTTACTGGGACCCGTTTATCTGGTTCTTCAAACAGTATGTGGAAGATTTGAGCTACGTGGATACCGCCCCCTACATCAGGAGCGGCGCGTTTTCCGGGTATTACCGCTTTTCCACCGACCTGGAATTGTCCGTGAACGGCTACGCCGGCTTTGACGGCATGGGGGTGATGGACGAGCGCAACGACAACCCCGCCCACAGGAATTACCTGCGTTTCCACTGGAAAAGCGCGCTCTCCTTTTTGAACGCGGAGGCCGGCTACAGTCCGGCGGGGAATATGCTCTTAAAGGCGGGCCTGGGGGCGGGGTATTCCCGCACGGACGTTGCCGGCCTGATGCTGTACGACTGGGCCCCCGGCGACCAGAAGCTTTCCATGCTGAACGGCAACGCCAGCGTCCAGGGCAGGGTGGATTTTGACTGGGACCTGGGAAAGGGGTTTGTCGCGGCCTTTGGGCTGCAGGAGCTGTACACCCGCTGGACTAGGGAAGAGGTCTACCGCGCCCTTATCTACCGCACCGAGGCGGAGGCCAGGGAAATGGGCTACGCAGGCGGCTGGGGGGCCTGGGGCAATCCCCAGCGTTTTCTGGTTGACCTGGGGACGGACAATCACAGCCGCGCGTTCAACACCTCCGCCTATGCCCTGCTGGAATACACCCGGCCCCGTTTCGCCGCGGAGCTGGGGCTGCGGCTGGACCGGCTGTCCCTGTTTCCCGACAACGCCTCCGCCGTGTCCGCCCCTCCCGCGCTAAATCCCCGGCTCAATCTGGATTTTACGCTTCTTAAAGACCTGGGCCCACTCTACGCCCTGAACCTGGTTCTGGGGACGGGTCTCTTTTCGTCGGCGGACAAAACCCTGGCCTTCATGGACGAGCGGAACGCGGAATCCCCCCGGCTCAACCGTTCGTGGACAAGCATTGCCGCGCTAAAGGCGGAGCTGCCCTTTGATTTCAGCGTTACCGTGGAAAGCTATTTCAAGTTTGTCTATGACCGCGCCTATACGCGGACGTGGATAGATTTTACGAGCGAGCCCGCGCCAAGCCCCGCCCGCCCCGTGTTCTGGTTTGACGGGGAGGGCAGGGTGTGGGGCGTTGACGTGATGCTCCAACGGGCGCGGTCCGAGTATGTGGACGGATGGATAGCCTATACCTACACGAACGCCCTGTACCGGGACCCCCATGGCGGCTCTTCGTGGTACTATCCTTCGTATCACCGGTTTCACAACCTCAACCTTTTTATGGACATAAA
>JAIRPD010000100.1 GCA_031257195.1 Treponema sp.
GCATAGGCAGCATCTCCTTCGCACAAAAGGATAAATGCACGATACGTGCACGATGCCACTAATTTCAAAAGACACCCAAAATCGCCATTCGGTTAATTCCTTACAGGATAAGGAATTAGCTAGCTCCCCCGCGCGGGTTCGAACCACGGACCCAGTGGTTAACAGCCACTTGCTCTGCCAGCTGAGCTACAGGGGAATAATCACTTCACCAAAATCCGGCGCTTTAAAACCCCGAATATCTATTTAAGAATACCGGGGTTTAAAAAAAATGTCAAGTACTTTTTAAGGCCGTCCAGATTTTTCCCGAAACGGTGTACTGGTTTTCCCTGGTACGGATTACCGCCACCCCCTCATCTTTGGCGGCTTCCAGCATATCATCCTGGATAGGCCGGTTGTTACAGAGAACGATTACCGTAACATTTACCAGGGTGGCCACCGCCACGGTATTTTTGTGGGCCTGGATCGTGATCAAGGCCCCCCCCTCCTTGGCGTTGGCCATCACATCGGAAAGGAGGTCCGAAGTATAAGCCCCGGTAAGGGGGGCGTCCTCAAAGTCGTCCTGGAGAATTTCGGCCCCCAGCAGGGCCGCCGCTTCCCGGATAGTCATGGCTGTTTCCTCATGGTTATACCCCTAGGTTAGGGGAGAAATCCCCGATTCTTCTTTGGGGGAATGGATAAACACCACGGACCTGACCGTGGTTCCCTCCCCCGACTTGGAACTGATCGTAAACTCATCGCTGACCCGCTTGGTGTTGGGCAAGCCCATACCGGCGCCAAAACCCAGGGCCCGGACTCTTTCCGTGGCCGTGGACCACCCCTCCTGCAGAGCCTTGTTCACGTCCCCTATGCCCGGCCCCGTATCGGCGGCGACGATTATCACCTTATCGGGCTGGATAGAACAGCTGATAGTCCCCCCGTGGGAATGGACCACCTGGTTGATCTCCAGCTCATAGCTGGCAATAGCCACCCGGCGGATAATCTGGGGGTCTATGTTATGCTTTTTAAGGGCCTTTTTGATTTCCGTGGAGGCCCGGCCCGCTAATTCAAAGTCGAATTTCGCGGTGGCGAATTCCAGTTCCGAAAACCCCACGTTTCCCTCATTTTTCTGGCTGATCTTTTCCAAACGAAGAACCTCCCGGTTCATTGCCACCAAAAGCGTACCGATCACGTCCTTGGCGGTTAAAATTCCCACTAATTCCTGATTTTTACTCACCACCGGATACCGGCCGTAGCTGTATTTGTTAAGGTAGGAAATAGCGAACGACAGGGGCATATCGTCTTCCAGCACAATAGGGTTGAGGGTCATCTTTTCTTCCGCCGGGGCGTCAATGTACCCCTTGTCCAGGGCGTTTACAATATCATCGATGGAAACCAGCCCCAGCAGCCGGCTGTCCTCCGTGACGGGGAGACCGCTGATGTGATTTTCCCGCATAACCGCCTGAATATGCCGCAGGGTATCGGTCTTTTTGGCGGAGATCACCGCCGTGGTCATCACTTCCTTAACCTTAAGCTGATAGATCAGGTCCAACACCACCGAAGGGGAATCCACGGTACTCAGGGGGATGTTCTCCTGGGAATGCTCTCCGCTTTCCGTCATGTCAGCCTCCAGTCCTGGCGGTGAGGGTTTCGTCCCCTAAAATGTAGCGTTCTATCAGCTCCGCGACCCCATCCTCATCGTTGGACCGTTCCGTAATCAGGGAGGCTATTTCCTTTATCCGGCCATCGGCGTTGACCATGGCCACCGGGTAACCCGCCCAGCGGAGCATGGATTCATCGTTCATCGAGTCCCCCACGGCCAGCACCGCCTCCCGGGGGATAGAAAGCTTTTCCGCCAGCCGGGCCAGGGCGCTGCCCTTGTCCACGCCGGGGGGGCGTACTTCCAGCAGGTAGGGCTTGGTATTGTGGATCGCCGCCCCCTCGGCGTAGTTGGCGAGGAGCCCGGCCAGGGGGGTTAAGAGCATGGGGTCCCCGGGGATCAGCATCTTATGGCAGCCCGCGGCGGCCATGGAACGGAAATTCTCCACCACCACCTGCCGGAGGCCGGTGATTTTTTGGTCATATTCGGCGAATTCGTTGGGCCGGGAAATGTAGAGGATATCGTCATCGTAGATCTGGACGGCAAAACCCTCGGCGTCGGCCATGTCAAAGACCAAAAGCGCCGCGGAGGAAGAAAGCTTAACCTCATGGATGACCTCGCCGGACTGGCAGTCCTCTATCACCGCGCCGTTATTGGCGATCAGGTAACTGGAACGCTTATGAAGCCCCAGGAGGGTGGAAAAATGCTCCAACGCCGCGGGGGTCCGGCTTGAGGCCAGAACCACCGTAACACCCCGGGCCTCGGTCCTTCGGATAACGTTCCTGGTCCGGAAAGATATGGAAAGGTCTGAACGGAGCAGGGTATCGTCCACGTCCAGGGCAAGCAGGCGAACAGGGATCATGCCCTATAGAATAAACCCTAAACCCCAGGAATTCAATAGCAATAAACCGGTTTTTGTGGTATACTCCCTTTATGGGCAGGGTCTTTGTGTTTGTAAACCAAAAAGGGGGCGTGGGCAAGACCACCTCGGCGGTGAACCTGGGGGCGTACCTGGCGGAGGCGGGAAAATCCGTACTCCTGGTGGATTTTGATTCCCAGGCGAACCTTTCCAGCGGGGTGGGGGTGAGTAAGGCCAGGCCGGGGGTTTACGAGCTTATTTCCGGCCAGGCGGGGCTGGACGCGGTGATTCGGGAAACGGCGGTGGCGAATCTTTCGGTGATTCCCTCTTCCATCGACCTGTCCGGCGCCGCGGTGGAGCTGGTGGAACAGGAAAACAGGGATTTCTTTCTTAAAAAGGCCCTGTCCCCGGTTCGGAACCGCTATGATTACATCCTGATTGACTGCCCCCCCTCCCTGGGGGTCCTGACCCTGAACGGCCTCGCGGCGGCGGACGCGGCGCTGATCCCCATGCAGTGCGAATATTTTGCCCTGGAGGGGCTTACGCTGCTCCTGCAAACCATTAAACGGATACAAAAAAACCTTAACAGGGAACTTCAAATAGGGGGGATTTTTTTTACCATGTATGATCAACGGACCCGGCTGGCCCAGGATGTGGTTAGGGAGGTGAGCGCCTATTTCCAGGAAAAGGTATTCGAGACAATTATCCCCCGGAATGTGCGGATCTCCGAGGCCCCCTCCCACGGTATTCCCATTTCCCGTTACGATCCGGCCAGTTCCGGCGGCAGGGCCTATCAAAGCCTCGCGGGGGAGGTGATTGCCCGTGGCTAAGAACAGGCTCGGCAGAGGCCTGGGGGCCCTGCTTTCCGGGGACGAGGAGAATAAATCCGCGAAAACGGCGGCTGAAGGCGGCCCGGCCCCCAGGTCCGCCGGTCCGGCGAAGAACCAGGACGGCGGCGCGGCGCTGGGTCCCTCCGGGGAAGTACTGATCAGCCTGGACAGGCTTGCCGCCAACCCCGGCCAGCCCCGGAAGCGCTTTGGGGAGGCGGAGTTGGAGGGACTGGCCGCCTCGATCAGGCAGCAGGGGGTGATCCAGCCCATCATCGTGGAGGAGGACAAGGCAGGGAACTATATAATCATCGCCGGGGAACGGCGGAGCAGGGCGGCCCGTATGGCGGGCCTAAGCTACATACCCGCCATTGTCCGGAATGTCAGCCCGCAAAGACGGCTGGAAATTGCCCTGGTGGAAAACATCCACCGCGCGGACCTGAATCCCATTGAGGAGGCCGCCGCCTACAAAAACCTCATGGAAACGAGAGGGCTTTCCCAGGACGAGACGGCGAAGCTGGTGGGAAAGGACCGTACCACCGTAGCCAACGCCCTGCGGCTCCTCAAGCTGCCCGCCGCCATCCGGGAGGCCCTGGAAGAAGGGAGTATCAGCGCCGGCCACGCCCGGGCGATCCTTTCCCTGCCCGGACGGGGGGAGCAGGAACTGCTCTTTAAGAACATTACCGCCAGGGGTCTGTCCGTCCGGGCCGCGGAAAAACAAGCCGCGGAGCTGGCATCCAAACAGGCCGGCGGCCCGGCGGGCGGCGGAAAGGGCGCGGCGGAGGCCGATGGAAAATCCGCCAGGCGGGATCCCCAGATCAAGGCCATGGAAGAAAAATTTATCGAGGTTTTGGGCACCAAGGCCGTCATCAACGGTGATCTGCGGAAGGGCCGTATCGAGATTGAGTACTATTCTATGGAAGATTTGGACCGGCTTTACGGTATCCTGGAACGGGCCGGTTCTATTTCTTCTCAAGGCAGAGAATAGACAAAGGATCGACCCCAAGAAGCTTCGCTATAATCCCGCATTTCGCCATAAACAAAAAGAATATGCCGCCCCGTTCCAGATCAAAGAGGCTTTCAAAGTTGGCCTGCCCCTTGGATATGATAATATCCGCCTCGTCAAACATTTTCTTAAACTCCGCGGACACGCGGTACATGATGGTCCCCAGCGCGCTATCCCCGTTGTCAACCACCCTGGCGATTTTATCCATCCCCACCATCAGGGCGTCTTCCATGGTAACATCATTCGCGATGGGCTTTCCCCTGGCCGCGTAGGACACGCTGACGCCGGGAAATTCTTTTTTAATACCCTCGATAAATATTTTGTCAAAAACGATCTCGCCGCAGTTGTCGCCAATATAGAGCAGCGTTTCGGCCTTTTTCAGCCCCTCATACAGTTTCCCGCTGTCATCAACCGTGAACTGTATATTTTCCGCGCCGGCGATTTTCCGCGTCAGCGCGTCCCACTCAAAATCGGACTCTATGGCAAAATCGATTAAATTGCCCAGGATCGCCATCTTTACGGCGGAAACAAATTTATCGCCGGAGGTTTCTATGGCCCTTTTTATATCACCGGACATTTTCTCAATTTCCAAATTGTAATGGTTTTTAACTTCCCGGTAGGGATCCTCCCTGCCGATCCGGTTACACACTATTTCCCAGCTGTCGGTGATGATCTCCAGGTTGTTTTTTTTCGAGTAATCAATGTCCCTTGAATACGCGAGGATATCTTTCAATATTTGTTCCTGTTTGTCCTTTGGGAATTCAAGCAGCCTCATTGAGCGGATTACCTGGTTCAAATTGCAGGTTATGCACGTATAATCCAGTTTTATCATGGCCCGTACCTCGCTTATAAAAGAGTTATTGTACTAACCGGCCGGCCGCGTCAGCGTCCGGCGGATCGATTCACTATACCGTTTTTTAAAGGACCTCGCAATAACCCGCGCCTTTTACGCGGGGTTTAACCTGACCCGCCCCCCATCGGCGAGGATCATTTCACCACAGACCGTATTGGATAAGGGGGAACATAAAAATAAAACCACCCCCGCCGCGTCTTCTGGTGTCAGTAGGCGATTAATGGGCATAGTTGGCAGATAATGTTCCCGGAAGTCCTCCTCACTGTGGTACTTTCGCATTAAGGGTGTAAGGGTAGGACCAGCCGCCACGGAGTTCACCGTAACACCCTCAGAAGCATAAAGTTTAGCGAGGTAACGGGTTAGGCTGTCCATGGCGCCTTTTGTGGCGTTATATTCCACCCTGCCCCCGCCTCCGGAAAAAACCGCGGAACTGGAGACGTTCACTATCCTGCCATACCGGCGTTTTCGCATGTCATTAAAAACCGCGACACTCATCCAATACGAAGATAATGTGTTTGTCTTAAAATACTCTATCCAATCGTCGCTGACCATTACGGCGGCGTTATTCACCAAAATGTCGACCCGGCCAAAACTGGACATGGCATCCGCCACCAAGGCATTACACTCTTCTTCGGTGGATATATCGCGGCATACGTACATGGGGGTGGGGCCATCGTATTCTTTGAATCCATCCAGTAGCCGCTTTACGTCAAACCCCGCGGCCAGATCTCCTATCACTACCTGGACCCCCGTCGAGGCCAGAAAATGGGCAACCTTCAGCCCTATACCGCTGGCCCCGCCGGTTACAATCGCGGTCTGTCCGGTCAGATTTATCATATACCCCATACAAATCCCGCCATTCTAAATAGAGTTGTTCAGAACTCCAGTTTTTAAACAACTTCCACCCAAAAAAACGTCAGGTATGGAGTATTTCACGGAACATATCCGGTGGCCAGCCGGGCCGCCGGATATGTTTATTTACTTCTTAAGCTGCTCCAAATACTCCGTGTACTGCTGTACCAGCGTACCGGCGCTCCTTGTACCTACCAAGCTTACCCCCAGGTGATCAAAAAGATACAATGTGGCGGGTAACGCGAAAGTCCTTGGAACGCCAGAAACTTTTATCTTGGTTTTTCCCGACAAATTGTTCTTCATTATCATAACCTCTTTTATGTCAGGAAAAGCCTGGGATCCCGTGGCGGTTTTTACATATGTTACACCCTGTTCACAGCAAATTTTTGTAAGCGCGGCAATGTCCTCATCGGAAAGGAAACCAACCTCAAAAATCAGTTTGCTGTCACAACCGGTTCCACAAATCTCAACAAACCTTTTAACTTCCCCGGTTACCAAAGCGTAGTTCTTGTCCTTCAACGCCCCGATGTTAACCACCATATCGCAGGCGGTACACCCAGCTTTGACCATCTCCTCAAGCTCCAGATATTTTACCTTGGAAACGCACGCCCCGTAGGGAAATCCAATAACGGCGCTGGGTCCAACCCCGGTTCCCGCCAGTTCCTGTTTTACAACCTCAATCCACGTTGAATTTACATTCACGGAATTGACCTTGTACTTGGCGGCGGTTTGACAGGCGGATCTTACTTCCGCCTCCGTGGCGTTTGGCGCAAGAAACGCCAAATCAAAATGCTTTGCGTACTGTTCAACAGTCAACATTTTTGCCTCCTCAAAGTTTACTTTCCAAAATACTCATCTTGGAATTCTTTAATCGCGGGAAAAACTCTCTTGGCAAGGTCCTCGTATATATCGCGATAGATCTTGTAGAGCTTTTCATACCTCTTGACGTTTTCAGGAATTGGTTCAAGCCTGTAATCCACCTGGACCATGCCGTTTATGGCGTCGTGTACATCCTTGTATGTACCCGCCCCAATGGCGGCGAACAGCGCCGCGCCCAGGGCCGTGGATTCTTCACACTTAAGGGTTTCAATCTTCTTATTGTACACATCGGCTTGAATCTGGTTCCAAAAACGGCTTCTTGCCCCGCCGCCCACAGCCCGCATAACCTCGGTCTTGTAACCCAGGGTCTTGTCGGCCTCGTCGATCATGCTCTTCATTTCATAACAGGCGCCTTCCATAACAGATCGGCAAATGTCCGCTTTGGTGTGGGAGAAAGACAAGCCGGTAAAAGTAGCCCGTCCGCTGCCATCAAACCTGGGGCAGTCACACCCGCCGAGCCAGGGGGTGTAGATAACACCATTTGAACCCACCGGAGACATCTTCGCCAGATCGGTCAAAACATTGTAAATGTCCGTTTTCATCAGGTGGCTGTAAGAAAGCTCGGTACCGCTAAAAACGTCCCGGTACCACCGGAGACTGCTCGCCCCGGAGTTGGAACTTCCCTCAATCTGCCAATGACCCGTTCCCGCATGCCCCATAATGGAGATCTTACCTTCCGCGTGTCTGACAGGTTTGGAGCTGTAAGCGTGAATAACCCCCGCCGTACCCAGTACGCCGGAAAGCATCCCGTCTTTGGCAACCCCGGCGCCCACCGCCGCGCACCGCTGATCTCCCGCGCCTACGTATACCGGCGTACCCTCCAAAAGACCGGTAAGGGCCGCCACTTTGGCGGTAACCTTTCCCGCAAATTCGCCGGGATCCTTGCGGCCCGGATATTTGTTGATGTCGATGTCGTACAGCTTGGCGCGTTCGGGATCCAGCTTGAATTTGTTACCATCCGATATTTTGGTGTAGATGATACCGGGCCGATCATCGTAGTAATCTTTTGTGTTTTCCGTAAAAGCCCGGATCATCAGCGCCTGCATCCCTATAAATTTGTAGGTTTTGTTATAAACCTCCGGCATGTTTCTCTTGATCCACAAAAACTTCGGGGTTGTGGCCAAGGGGCCAAAGGGATACCCCGTGTAGTTGTAGTCCTCAAGATCCGTGATATTCGCGGATTTAAGCCTTTCCCGCATAAAGGGAAACATCTCGGCTCCCCTAAAGTCGTTCCACAAAATAATATGATGCAGGAAATTTCCCTCCTCGTCAACCGGAACAAAGGTGCAACACATATGAGAAAAAGAAACCCCCGCGATGTCTTTGGGCGAAACACCGGAATCAACCACCGCCGCTTTTGTGGCGTTGTAGAGAAGAGCCACAACCTCACTTGCGTCTTGTTCTACCCGTCCCGGCGCCGGAAAATAAGTGGGCGTGTTAAAATTGCCACTTCCCACAATCCCGCCCTTTTCATCAAAAACAACGGTCTTGGTTCCCGTGGTTCCCAAGTCTATTGAAACAAAATACTTTGCCATCAAAGTCTCCTCAATAGTTATTTTTCCACTCAAAACCGCGCCCTAAAAAAACTTTTCAGGGCGCGGTCTGTTCTTTAACCCCGCGAACCACAAAGCGTTTCGCGGGCCTCGGCAAGACAACCCGGCTGAGTTGTCCTGCCATCCTAATACCCGCTCTGGATCTTTACGATGCCGGGGAAGAATTTTTCCCGTAACGAGTTGAAACCATCCTCAAAGACCCCAAACAGTTCATTGTAGATTTCCACGTTTTTAGGAATCGGATCCCATCGTTTTTCCACATGAACCATGTTGGCTATCGCCTCATGAATGTCTTTGTAGATTCCCACGCCTACCGCGCCCAACATGGCCGCGCCTAAAGCTGTAGCTTCGGCCACTTCCACGGTTTCAACGGGGCTGCCATAAATATCGGCCTGGATCTGATTCCACAGCGAAGACCGCGCCGCGCCGCCGGTTACCCGCAGAAGCTTAAAGGGCTTAAAGTTTGCCGCCTTCAAAGCCTCAAGCATCTGGCGCATCTCAAAGCATATTCCTTCCATGGCCGCCCGGTACAGATCAGCTTTCGTATGGGCGAAGGTCATGCCTATAAACGCTCCGCGCGCTTTGTCCTCATAGTAAGGACACGCCTCGCCCGCGAGCCACGGCATATACACCATGCCCCTCGCGCCTACCGGCGATCTCGCCGCGATTTGGGAGATCACGTTATAGACATCATCGTCAAGCAGCCTTGCGGTGGAAATTTCCGTATCGCTGATGGTGTTTTTTACCCACCGGAACGATGACGCCGCCGCGCTCGCGTGGCCTTCCATGGTGTAATGTCCCGTACCCGGATGCCCAAGGACATGACAGGCCGCGGTAGGATGCCGCACAGGATCTTTGGAATACCCAATGCATAGTCCCGCCGTTCCAAGACAGATGGAAGCGAGACCTTCGGTGGCGTTGCCTACGCCGATAGCCCCGCACTGCTGATCTCCCGATCCCATGATAACAGGCATGCCTTCCCTCAGCCCTGTGGCTTCGGCGACCTTTTTAGGAATCGCGCCAACCCGCGTGGCGGGCTTGTAGTTTTTGGGATATTTGGCGATGTCAACCTCAAAAATCTCCGCCAGCCTGGGATCATACTCAAATGTGTCGGCGTTGCAGATCTGCCACCAATTCGCGTCGGTATCATCGTCGTACCATTCGCTGTCGTATGTAAAGGCCTTGATCAAAAGCGCCTGCGGTGTTACCACCTTGTACGTTTTTTCCCAACGGTCAGGAAAGTGCTTTTTAAACCAATACACCTTGGTGGAAGGCCAAACAGCCCCCTTGGGAAAACCCGATATTTTATAGAGTTCGGCCCAATCCATGTTGTACTTTTTCATGCGCTCTTCCATCCACGGATACATTTCGGCCCCGCGCAGATCCTGCCAAATAAACATGGGATGCAGAAAATTTCCGTCCCTGTCCACGGGCACATAGGTTGAACGTTGATTTGTAAAACTTATACAGGCAATGTCATCCGCGTTTACGCCGCCCTTCCTGATTGCCTCCGCTGTGGATTTCAGCGCCAGGGCCATAAAATCCCCGGCGTTTTGTTCCACCCATCCCGGCTTAGGGTACTGGGTAGGGGTCTCGTTATACGCGCTGCAAATCTCGCGCCCCTTTAAATCAAGGATAAGACACCTAACCCCGGTAGTACCGCCGTCAATCGCCGCTATATACTTCCCCATTGCTCACTCCTCATTGTAAGGGGCTTTAAATCAGCTTTAAGAAAAGCTCGCCCCAGGCTTTAGCGTCAAGCTGAACCGGGTTTCCGGTCATACTTGTCCCAAAACACTTCTCCCCCATCAAAACAGCCGTTTCCTTATCCGTCCCCAGCTCCTTTAAATCCGCCGGAATACCGATATGGGCGTTGAGCTTTTTGATAAAATCAATGGCGAACGTTGTGCCCTCCCCCGGTTTGTCAAAGGATTTCCCCGCGAAAACTTTGCCAACCTCGTCATAAAGCATGGGGTTGTCATTGGCGTTGATTTCCATTACATAGGGCAGCGTGATACCCACACCAAGCCCATGCGGTACGGGGTAGTACACGTTGATCGCCATACCCAATCCGTGCGCGGCCCCAAGTCCGGAATTTGAAAACGCGAATCCGCCCAGATACGAAGCCATGCACATGCCTTCCCGGGCCTCTAAATCCGAACCGTCATCATAGGCGCGGCGCAGATATTTTCCCGCGAGTTCCAAACCGGCCAGGGCAAGCGCTTTTGTCATAGGAGTGGCTTTCCATGTGGCGTACGCCTCCATAAGGTGAGTCATCGCGTCAATACCCGCTATGGCGGTCACTTTAGGCGGCGCGCTCACGCAAAGCTTGGGATCAATGATAACCAGTTTGGCTTCCAGTTGATCGTCCCGCATACTGCGCTTGAATTTCTCTTTCTTCGAGCCAATAACGGCAAGTTTGGTAACCTCCGCCCCGGTTCCCGCGGTAGTGGGAACCGCTATAAGTGGCAGGGGAGGCTTTTCAACTTTCCGGCCTGTGCCCACATACTCAAGATAATCCTTTACCGGCAAGCCGTTGGTAATGACCCCCGCGGCCGCTTTTCCCACGTCAACGCAGCTTCCGCCGCCGATGGCAAGAACAGCGTCGCACTTAAACTCCTGAGCTTGAAGAGAACATTCATCAACATAGGAGATATCGGGTTCTCCAACCACGCCCAAATAGGGAGTGTACGCAATACCACATTTATCAAAGGCCGCGGTTACAATAGCCAGCGTCCCGTTTTTCTCAAACACGGGATCGATAACTATTAAAAACCGCCTGCCATACCCCGCCACTAGTTTGTCGATTTCCTCCACAGCGCCCGCCTTAAAAATGGTTTTGCTGGGAGCGATTAAAGTAAATTCCAATTTACCCTCCTCGTTAGCCCCTGTAGGGAGGAACCAAGCCTATTTCCCTCATTTGAGGAAGCGCGTCGATCATGGGAACGGCGGCGCGGGTACCGATTAAGTCAGCGCCGGCCATAAGGAACACCCATGCGTTTTGCGGCCGGGGGAATTTAACCCCCGCCACTTTTGTCTTTGTTTTGGTACCCCTGCAGACATCGCGCATCACTATGAACTGCTCCAGCGTGGGACCCTGGAACTGACCTGATGAAGTTTTCGCGTAATCAATTCCCGCCTCAACAATCATTCTGGTGCCGTCTTTGATCTGCTGGTCGGTCAAAAACTCGATGTCCATGATAACCTTGGTGATATTACCCGCCGCCGCCTCTTTGAACTCCTTCAGTTCCTGCTCAACAACCTTAAAATCACCATCCTGCAGCGCGCCAATGTTCATTACAAAGTCAAAAGCGGTGGCGCCTAACTTAACTCCTTCCGCGGTTTCCGCGGCTTTTGTTTTACCGGTGGTCGCGCCAAAGGGAAACCCAATACAACTGCATGGATGTATGTCGGTTCCCTTAAGGATAGGCACGATTACCGGAAGGTAATAGGGAGAAGACACGACAAACGACTGGGTGTTATATTTAACTGCGTCTTTTGCCCCCGCGATAATTTCTTCCTTTGTGCTGTTCTTGGGAAGAACAGAGGGGTCAAAAAGTTTTCCAACATTCTTCTCATTGATTTTGGTAAGATCCACGGCCATAATAAACTCCTTTACACTGGATAATTTGCGCCTCAAAGACGTTAATGTATATAAACGTATATACTTGTACAAGTCAAGAAAAAAGAAGAGTAATATAATGATAATGAAGAGGACTATCTTGACATGGCGTATTACGCCGGGTTCCCGCTAATCTTCCAGGCGGGTCAAGGCGGCGGATATGCTGTAACAGTAATCGCCCAGGTGTTCCAGGCGGCGGACAAAGTCGATAAACAAAAGCTCGGTCTTGATGTTCTCCCCCGCCTCGATCCGCTTACGTCCGTATTTGCGGAGCCTGTTCCGGGCCTGGTTGATCCGGTCCTCAATGTGGGCCGCCTGTTCCGCTTCCTCCGCCATAAGCCTTCTTCCCAGCCGGGATTGGACAAAGTCCAGGAATTCCCCCACCAGGCTGGCGTAGGGAGCCAGGGCCCTCATCTCCTTGCCCTTGAAGATCTGGTTCTTCTTAACGCTCCGCTCCAAAAGGAGGCTCAGCCCATAACAGTCGTCGGTCATGTTTTCCAGATCGGCGATGATCCGCAGGAGCCGGGAAATCCGCCGCTGGGAATGGTAGTTAAGGCGCTGCCGGGTACACTCCATAAGAAACTGTGTCAGCTCTTCCCGCATCTCGTCGGCGTACGCCTCCTTGTCCCGCAGTTCCGCCGTAAGCCGGTCCACGGCCGCCTCTTTGTTGGGGCTTTCCTTCAAGGTGGATAGGATCCCGCTTATCCGGCCGTACATGGAAGAAACAATCCCCGCCATGTCCCGCATTTCCTTTTCCGCCCGGACAATGTTGAGTTCCGGCGTGTCCTGCAGGGGCCCGGCGCTGTAGCTGATGTGGTAGTGCGTCATCACCGGCCCGGCCTTGTCCCGGATAAGCCGGCTTACCAGGGCGGCGAACTGGTTCACAAAGGGAAAAAAGAACAGGGTGTTTATCGTGTTAAACACCGTGTGGAGCATGGCCAGGTGATTGGTAACCCCCTCCCCCTCGGGAAGCCCCGGGGTAACAAGATCAACCAGATGGAGCAGGGGCCTAAAAAAAACCAGCGCCCAGGCCGTGCCAATCACGTTAAACAGCACGTGGACCAGCGCCGCCTGCCGGGCCGCGGGCCGGCCCCCAATAGAAGCCAGGGCGGCGTCTATGGTGGTCCCGATATTGGCCCCCAGGATCATGGAAGCGGCTATCTCGTAGCTTATCATATTCTGGTAAGCCATGGTCAGGAAAATCGCCGTGGAAGCCGAAGAGGAGTGGATAACCAGGGTGATGCCCATCCCAATTCCCGCCCCCAGGAGGATGGACGCGAAACCGCGGCCGGAAAAGGAGCCGATAAAGGCCAGGGTCTCGGCGGAGATCTTGGGCATCGACCGGGTTAGCAGGTCCAGCCCCATAAAGAGAAGGCCGAAGCCCAGAATAGTTACCCCCAGGTCCTTGTGCCGCCACTTGATCATGGAGAGCAGAAAACCCAGCCCCACCGCCGGCAGGGCCAGGACGCCGATTTTAAGGGAAAAGCCGATCAAAGACACAATCCAGGCGGTGATGGTGGTACCGATATTGGCCCCCATGATCACCCCAATGGCCTGTTTAAGGGTGAGGATGCCCGCGTTCACAAAGGAAACCACCATCACCGTGGTGGCCGACGAGGACTGGATCACCGCCGTTACCCCAAAGCCGGTAAGCACCGCCATGAGCCGGTTCCCCGTCATAAAAGAAAGGACCCGCTGCATCCGGGCGCCCGCGGCCTGCTGGATGCCGTCGCCCATTACCTTCATCCCATAAAGGAAAAGCCCCAGACTCCCGGCTATGCTAAACAGGGCGCTTATCACTTTCATAGCTTATCAGTCTATCATATATGGTGTATTTTATTAAGAGAGAAAAGAACGATGGACGCCGCCGCGATACTGGTTATTTCCGACTCCCATGGGAACCTTCCGGCCCTAACCGCGGCCCTCCGGTGGGCGGCGCGGCAGGACGGGGCGGCCCAGCGTCCCTGGCGGGGCCCCCTGACGGGCGGCGTCTTCCTGGGGGACGGCGCCGCGGACCTGGAAAGGGCCGCCGCCGAGGCGGGCCTTTCCCTCCCCTGGTACGCCGTCCGGGGCAATGGGGACTATGACCTTTCCCTCCCCGCCGTCCGGACGGTGGAAATCGCGGGCCGCGGGCTCTTCCTGACCCACGGTAACCACTATGGAGTGGAGGACGGCCTGGAAGCCCTCGCCGCCGCCGCCAAAGCCACCGGGGCGGAGGCGGCCCTCTTTGGCCACACCCACATCCCCCGCCGCGTTCCCGCCGAAGGGGAGACCCCGTTCTTGCTGAACCCCGGCAGCATAGGCCGCCCCAGGAGCGCCGCGGGCCATACCTTCGCCATCCTGGAACTCCGCCCCGGCGCCCCCCCGGGGGCGGAGTTTTACCGCCTGGTCAAACGGGGCCTAACCTGGGTGGACGCCCGCCCTTTCGCGGACCGCTAAAGACGCCCGGGGCCTCAAAAAAGGCCGCCGCCCGGCGCTCCCGCCGGAAACGGCGGGGTTGGGTGGAACGGCGCTTCATCTTCACTTGTCTTTTTGGCCGGCCGCCTGGCGGCGGGGTGTTTTGATACGGATTTTAGCCCAAGTACCGCTTGAAAATCTCCGCCACCGCCAGATGTATTTTTTGGGTGATGTCCTTGGAGAGTTGGCTTATCATCGCCTTGCTGTCGGAGGGCGCCAGATCCCCTTTAAAAAGCTCAAAAACCTCTACGTCAAGGGCCCCGGCTATCCGCGCCAGCGTGTCCGGCTTGGGATACTTGGTCCCCCGCTCAATGCTGCTCAGGAAAATGATGGAAATATCCGCCTTTTCGGCTAAAACGGCCTGGGTAAAGTCCCGGCGGGTTCGCAGCGCTTTGATGGTTTTCCCCAAAACGGCTTTTATGGCCTGTCCGTCCATGTCTCATCATCCCCCGGTTCCTCCTCTATTTAAGTATACGTTACAGCCGTTGACAAAAATCATTTAGGAATATACTATTCTGTAACGGAATGTTTTTGGTTCGCCTGGTTCCTCCAGCGGTATTCCGTTGAGACCGCCGTTGGCGGAGAACCAGCCCGCGCGCCCTCCCTGGGGGCGGGGTTACGCCCACGCCTCCAGCCGCCGCAGCCCTTCCAGCAGGAGCTTGCGGGGAGCGGCGGCGTTGATTCGCGCGCGGCCTTCCCCGGGGGGTCCGTAGATACTCCCCGCGGTGATCTTGACGGCGGCCTCGTCTTCCAGCCGCCGGACAAGTTCCGCCGTGTTTTGGCAGCCCCTCCGCTCCGCCAGGCCCCGGACATCCGCCCAGATAAGGTAGGTGCCGTCGGGGGTGAAGGCCCGGATACCGGGGATGCCGTTCAGGCGCTCCAGGGCCCGCCGGATGTTCTCCCGCAGGTAGTCGAGGACTTCATCCAGCCAGGCGGCCCCGCGGCGGTAAACGGTTTCCACCGCCAGCTCCGCGAAAACATCGCCCTGGTGGTGGGCTTCCCGGTGGAGGGCGGCCTGGATGATCCTTCGCGGGGCGCCGTCCTTAATCACAAAGTGGGAAATGTGAAGCCCCCCCAGGTTGAAGCTTTTGTTGGCCCCGGAGATTACCAGGGTCCGGTCCTGGAATTCGGGCAGGGAGGCGGCGGAAACAAAGCGCTGGGGTTTTCCGGCGGCGTTCTCGGGGTACACAAAATCGCCGTGGATCTCATCCACCGCCGCGAACATATTCCGCCGCCGGACAAGGTCAAGGAAAGCGGCGATCTCTTCCCCGGTCCAGACCCGGCCGCCGGGGTTGTGGGGGGAACAAAACAGGGCCAGGGGAGTCCGGATTCCTTCCGCCCCGGCCCGGTCAAGGGCTTCCTCGATGTTGTCAATGTCCAGAATAAAGCGGCCCGCCGGGTCCGCCGCCAGAGGAACATCCACCACCCGCCGCCGGTTTTCCCGGACCACCTCAAAAAAGGGGGTGTACACGGGGGTAAGGAGCAGCACCCCCTCCCCTTCCCGGCTGAACTCCCGAACGGCGATTCCCAGGGAAAGTACCGTTCCCGGCCCGGCAAGGATGTGGGTCCGGTCCAGTTCCAGACCGTGGCGTTCCCCGTACCAGGAGCGGATCGCCTCGTAATAGGAGTCCCCCCCGGCCTGGTAGCCGTAGAAAGGATGGTCCGCCCGCTTACGCAGGGCTTCCCGCAGTTCCGGCAGACAGGGAAAATCCATGTCCGCCACCCAGAGGGGAATTACCCCCTCCTTTACCGTATCCCACTTGAGGGAACCCGTTCCCCGGTGATCCATGATGGTGTCAAAATCGTACATCCCGTCCCGCCAGTTCTTTTGTCAGCCGATAAAAGCGCTCAAGGCGCTCATCCCCGGTAATTTCCGTCCGGGGGCCGTTCATAAACAGGGGATAGGGTTCCAGATAGACGAGCTTTTCCCCGGCGTAGGAGAGGACCACAAAGATCCCCCGGTCTCCCCCGGGGGTATCGCCCATCTCGTCAAACACATAGTCCCCCAGGGACCAGAACACCGGTTTTCCCCGGACCCACTCAAAGCCCTGTTCCACATGGGGATGGGTGCCCACCACCAGGTCCGCCCCGGCCTCGATAAGCCCCGTATAGAGGGCCCGGGTGGCCGGGCCGGGATGATCCGTATACTCCTCTCCCCCATGGAAGAATACAATGTCAAGCCCCCCTTTGTCATCCCGCCGCAGTTGGGGTTTGATCAGCTCCGCCCCGCCCCTTCCGGCGTGGAGCAGTCCGGGGCGGTCCCCGCCGGCGGCGGCGGAGCGGCCGTCCCAGCCGTTCCGTTCCGGGCCGAAGCTGGCGACACCGAAGACCTGGACGGGGAAGGACCGTTCCCCGGCGGTAAAGGGAGCGGCGGCGGCGGCGGCGGAGCGGCCCGCCCCTAAAGGGGCCAGTCCCGCGGCTTCCAGGTATTCCAGGGAATCGAGGAACCCCGGAAGGCCAAAGTCAAAGGCGTGGTTGTTGGCCAGCAGGACGGCGTCAAAGCCCGCCGCCTTGAGGAAGGGGGCGGTCCGGGGATCGAAGCGGAACGCGTAGGTCTTTTCCACGGCCCTGCCCCGGCCGGAGACAACCCCTTCCAGATTCAGCAGGGCCAGATCCGCCCCCTTAACCAGTTCCGCCGTATCCCCCAACACGGCCTGAAGCCCCGCTTCGGGAGGGATGTAGGGATCGCCGGCGGCGCGGGCGCTCCCCTGGGAAGAAACGCCGCTGTCCCCGGCCTTTCCCCGGTAGCCGGAAAAGATCAGCTCCGGCACCCCCCGGGAAAACACCGCGTCCCCCCCCAGGGCGACGCGGAAAAGCCGGGGCCGGACCTCGAAGCGGGGCGGCCCTTCCCCCGGAGTGGAGGCGGCCTTTTCCAGGGCCCCGCGGATATACTCCCCCAGGGCGGCGTATTTTTTCCGCCGCCCCGGCGGTCCTGCCCCGCCGGGCCCCTTCCCCCCCGGCCCGTCCGCCGAGTGGCTAAGCCTAAGCCCTCCCAGTAAAACCAGGGGATAGGCCGGGTCCGCGGCGTCCACCCCTTCCACTTTACGGGCCACCAAAGGAGGGGCCAGGTCCCTCAGGGGGATCAGGGTGGAACGGCGGGCCTCATCCAGGCTCAGAACGCGTTTTCCCTCCGCCGGCTCCCCCGGGGGAACCATACAGGTCCGGAAAAGGGGGATAAAGCCCTCCCCGGAACCGGGGTCAAAGGTCAGGGATTCCAGGGGAAGCGAGGAATCCGGCGCCCCCGACTCCTCCCAGGTTTTCCAGGCGGCCAGATAACCGGCGGTGATCAGCCCCCCCCGGGGGATTCGCGCCGGACCTTCCCCGGTTCCTTCCACCAGGCGGAGGCCCAGCTTTTCCAGTTCCGGGGCCGTTAAAACCGAGGCCAGGAAGGACCGTTCCGGTTCGGGGACCGCCGCGTAATCCACCCAAAAGTAGTCCGCCGTCCCGGCGGGGCAGGAACAAAGCCCCGCCGCCGGCAGCGCCCCCGCGAGAAGGACAAGAAACAGCCGCGCCCCAAGCCCCGCGGGTTTAGACGGCGGGATTTTCACGCCGGTTCAGCCTCCCGGGCGCTAACGGAGAAGATCCACGCCGATCCCCGAATAGTCGTTGTCGATCTTCAGGGAATCCAGGATTTGAGAGATCTGGCCCCGGTGATGGGTATGGTGGACCAACAGCTGGCTCAGCATAAAGGACAGGGGCACTTCCGGGGGATTTCCCCCGTACCATTCGATCTTTATGGGCCGGACCAGGTCCGCGCCGGTCAAGGCCTCCGCCATACCCAGATAAGCGGCGTCGACGGCGGCCAGGGTCCCGGCCAGGCTCTTCCACTGGGCCTCACTCAAAACCCCCTCGGGGACGACGGCGCCGTCCAGGCCGGACAGGGCCTTTACCGCCCCGGCGTTAGCCCCCAGCGCGGACTTGAACATCCCCAGGAAAAACAGGGTTCCCCCAAGCACATGCCGGAACAAGCCCGAAAGGCTCTTGTAGTAGCTCCCCCGGTCCTTCTCCCGGTCATCGTTGCTCATCTTGTCCAGGATGTCGTAGATTACCTTGTTTCCCGCCTGGTTGTACCTGGCGTACATTACCGTTTCGTTCATTGATTTCCTCCATAAAAAAAAACAAAATAAGGCCCCCTCTAAACCAAGGCTTTTAAAACCGGGATTGGAAAGGGCTCCTCTGTCAACCACTATATACGCGCCCGGGTTCTGAAACAAGGGGAAAACGCCGGCCCCCGGGGCCGCTCCCGGTAAACCCGGTAATTCTCTTGTGTTTTTTATTTCGTTCTGTACTATATAAGTTATATCTTTACTTTAAGGAAGGAAAGGAAACAACAATGAGAAAAGCGATTACGCTGATGATGGCGCTGGCCCTGACGGCGGCGCTGGTTCTGTCCTGCGGCGGCGGTAAAGGCGGCGCCGGGGGAAAAGTGGTACTGATCATGGGTTCCTGGCGGATCGACGATACCGCCCAGGTGAACAAACTGCTCGCGGAGTACGCCAAGATCAAACCCAACGTGGAAATTCAGTTCCGGCCCACCAATCCGCCGGATTACAACGCCACTCTGCGGCTTCAGCTGGGCAGCGGCACGGGACCCGATTTAATGTACGCCCGGTCCTACGCCCCAGGCCAGAAACTGTTCAACGCCGGATACTTCGCCGACTGCGGCGACATTCCCGGGGTTAAGCAGAACTTTAGCGCCTCAAGCCTGGCCCCCTGGCAGATGCCGGACGGCAAGATCTTCGCCGTGCCCTTCGCGGCGGTATCCCACGGGGTGTACTACAACAAGACCATCTTTCAGAAAGAGGGGCTTTCCATTCCCCAGACCTGGGAGGAATTCCTGACCCTCTGCGGAACCCTGGCTTCCAAGGGCTATACTCCCCTGGCTAACGGGGTGGCGGAGGAATGGGATATCCTGGAGTGCTTCTTCCTGGGGATCCTTCCCAACTTTGTGGGAGGCCCGGAGGACCGGGTTCAGTACGAGACGGGGGCGAAGCCGCTCAACGACGCCAACTTTACGGCCGCCTTCCAGGCCATGGCGGATGTGGCCAAGTACTTGCCCAAGGGCTACGAATCGGTAACCTACAACGATTCCCAGGCTCTCTTTAACACCCAGCAGGCGGTGATGTTCATGGACGGCTCCTGGACGGCGGGGGTCTACACCGACGCGAACTTTGACTGGGGAGTCTTCGCCATGCCTCCCCCCCAAGGCAGGGCCGCGGCGATCACCTTCCATCCTGATATGGCGATTACCTACAACACCAAGACCAAGTATCCCCAGGAATGCAAAGACTTCCTGGCCTGGATCGCTTCCCCCGAAGGGGCCGCCCTGGCGTCGGAAGCGCTGCCCCTGGGCTTCTTCCCCATGATCAGCGCCCCGATCAAACTGGCGGAGGCCCACGCCAACGAGTTCCTGGGCCTGAACAATGGCAGGGAAACGGACGCCCGCTTTGTGTGGCCCAAATTCCTGGACCTGTACTCCCCGATGAACCAGGCGGTGATCCAGGTGATTAAGGGGGCGGAAACTCCCCAGCAGGCGGCGGACGCCATGGAAGCGGCGGCGGCGGAGATTCGGTCCCGCTAGGCACATCGTTTAAGGAGGGGCCGGGTATGCCGGTGAAGCTGAAAAATCGAATCGGTTCGGGAGGGGGGATAAGCTGGCTCCCCTATCTAGCCCCGGCCCTGATCTTCTACATCGTTTTCATGGCCTGACCCCTGCTGGACTCGCTCCGCCTAAGCCTTTACACCGGTTCGGCGGGGACGGGCCGTACCTTCACAGGCCTCGCGAACTACAAAAAACTCTTTACCCAGGAACAGTATTCCCAGCGTTACTGGGCCGCCTTTGGGCATATGTTGATCTTCTTCCTTGTACATATGGGGATCCAAAACTGCCTGGGGATCTTCTTCGCCACCCTGTTAACCAACAAAACGATGAAGGGCCGGGTGATCTACCAGACCATCATCTTTATCCCCGTTACCCTGGCGGTGCTGGTTACGGGCTATCTCTGGAAGCTGCTCCTTAACCCCATCTGGAGCGGGCCTTTCCTGGAAAAGCTGGGCTTTGGCTTTCTGATCCGGCCCTGGCTGGGGGACAAGGCCACGGCTCTTGTCTGCGTGTCCCTGGTGTCCTGCTGGCAATGGATAGGGATTCCCACCATGATGTTTGTGGCGGCCCTGCGGAACATCAGCGACGACTTCATCGAGGCCGCCAACATCGAGGGGGTCAGCGGCGCCCGGATTTTCTGGCGCATCAAGCTGCCCCTGATAAAGCCTGCGGTGGGGATGATCGCGATTCTTACCTTTGTGAGCAACTTCAACGCCTTCGACGTGGTATCCGCCACGGAAAACGTGAACGGCGCCCCCAACTACGCCACGGACCTGATCGGCACCCTCTTTTACCGGGTGGGTATAGCCGGGCAGCACCCCGTGGGAATCCCCGATCCGGGGATGGGCGCGGCCATCGCGGCGATCACCTTTTTTGTCCTTTGCCTGGGGGTGATTCCCACCCTCCGGGCCACCCAGGGGAGGGATTAAATGGCCCGCTCACTCAAATGGCAGAACCGGAATGTTTTTTCCCATGGGGTGTTAATTCTCTGGTCGCTGGTGGTGATCCTTTCCCTGGCGCTCCTGCTCCTGGTGAGTTCCCTGGCCTCCTACGCCCTGGCGAACTGGCGGGGGAAAATCTCCCGGGCTCTGTACTTTATCCGCGTCGCGGGAATGATGCTCCCCATCAAGATCGCCTCCATCAGAATCCTGGAACTGATCCGGGCCCTGGGGCTGCTCAACACAATCTGGTCCCTCATCCCTATTTACGTGGCCATGGGAGTGCCGGTGGCGATTTTCATCCTCACCGAATTTATCCGTCAGGTTCCCTTTTGGAACGATCTGTGGTTCCCCCTGATCTTTATCAGCAACGACAAGGCCAAGACCGTGCTTCTGGGGCTTACCGCCGGGGCGGTCAAGGGCTAAACGCCGGCGGCCGTCACAAGCGGTACCATTCCATTCATCCCGAAGTGAAGGCTCGCCATAAAACACCGCCCCCGGTGTGGATAACCGGGGGCGGTTACGCGGCGAAGCGTTCGCTATTTCAGGTACAGTTCCCGGGCCGTGTACGCGGTGTGCAGCAGCTCATGGGCCTTGTGGCCGTTAGGCTCGCCGAGGAATTCCTTGTACACCTGGGTAATAAAGGGATTCTGGTGGGAACAGCGGTACTGGCACCGCTCGTCGTCCTGGTATATCCCCGCCATGCGCTGGCCGCGGATTTCGTCGGTGCAGCCGTAGGGCTGGCCGCCGCCGCCAATGCAGCCGCCCCGGCACGCCATGACCTCCACAAAATGATAGGGCGTTTCCTTACCGGCGTCCCGGGCTTCCCGGATCCGGTCCAGCACCGCGGCGATGTTCCCCATCTGGTGGGCCACGGCGATACGGATTTTGGTCCCGTTCCGGAAGTCCACCTCCGCTTCCTTAACGCCCTCCAGACCCCGGACGGGCTTAAAGTTCACATCCCCCAGCTCTTTTTTGGTTACCAGGAAATAGGCGCTCCGTACCGCCGCCTCCATAACGCCGCCGGTGGCGCCGAAGATCGTTCCCGCGCCGGTGTAGGGCCCCAGGGGGTTGTCGGCGTCCTCCTCCGGCAGGGCCATAATATCGATGCCGGCCTGCTTGATCATCCGGGCCAGCTCCCGGGTGGTGATGGAAATATCCACATCGTAGCCCGCGCCGGCGCTCTTCATGTCGTCGTTGCGCTTGGTTTCCCATTTCTTCGCCGTACAGGGCATCACCGAAACCGAGTACACCTTATTCGGGTCCAGCCCGGCCTTGCCCGCCCAGTAGGCCTTGATCATCGCCCCCATCATCTGCTGCGGCGATTTTGCCGTGGAAAAGTTGGGGATCATGTCGGCGTAGTATTTCTCCATGTAATCCACCCAGGCCGGACAGCAGGAGGTGATCAGCGGAATGGCGCTTCCCTTTTCGGTCAGGCGTTTCACCAGTTCCGTGCCCTCCTCCATGATCGTCAGGTCCGCGGAAAAGTTGGTGTCAAAGACCGTGTTAAAGCCCAGCCGGCGCAGGGCGGCGTAGATCTTCCTGGTGGCGATGTGTCCCGGCGCGCGGCCGAATTCTTCCGCGAGGGCAACCCGTACCGCCGGGGCGATCTGTACCACCGTATGCCTATCGGGGTCCTGCAGGGCCGCCCAAACCTTGACCGTATCGTCCCGCTCGTAGATTGCCCCCACCGGGCAGTGGGCGGCGCATTGACCGCACTTGATACAGGGGCTTTCCCCCAGGGGGGCCCCGGCGGCGCTGGCGATCTTGCCCTTGATGCCCCGGCCCAGGAATTCCAGGGCCCAGACATTTTGCATTTCCTGGCAGACCTTGACGCAGCGCCCGCAGCGCACGCACTTTTCCGGGTTCAGCACAATGGCCGGGTTAGAATCGTCCACGGGCAGACCGTTAAGGACTTTTCGGTAGGGCGATTCCCGGATACCGAATTCCGCAGCCAGTTCCTGCAGCTCGCAGTTTCCGTTCCGGGGACACTGAAGGCAGTCGTTGGGATGGTTGGAAAGGATCAGTTCCAGCACGGTCCGCCGGGTGGCGATGATCTCCGCGTCGTGGGTAATAATCTCTTTTCCCTCAAAGCCGCCGTCTACCGGAGTGGTACAGGCCCGGACCATTCTGGGGCTGCCGGCCATGCGGACTATGCAGATCCCGCAGGAGGCCCAGGCCGGAAGATCGGGGTTGTAACACAGGGTGGGGATTCTCACGTTTACTTTTTTGGCCGCCTCCAGGATTGTGATCCCCTCCTCAACCTGAACTGGAATACCGTTTATTTTAAGGTTAATCATCATAGCTCCTTCCTTAGGCTTTTAACACCGCGCCGAATTTACAGGTCTTAAGGCACTCGCCGCACTTAAGACACGCCGCCTGATCGATGACATAGGGCGGCTTTTTCTTGTCGGGATACTTGGCCGGATCGGCCGCGGCGATGCAGTTGCCGGGACATTTCCTGGCGCAGGCCCCGCAGCCTATACACTTGGCCGGGTCAATGGTGAACCGCACCAGGCTCTTACACTTGCCGGAACGGCACTTCTTGTCCCGGATGTGTTCCATGTACTCTTCCCGGAAATTCTTGATGGTGGAGATCGTGGGATTCGGCGCCGTCTGGCCCAGGGCGCAGAGGCTGGCCTTGGACATGGCCTTGCCGATAGCTTCCAGCTTACCCAGGTCCTCTTCCTCGCCGTTGCCTTTGGCGACCTTTTCCAGGATATTGAGGATCTGGGTAGTCCCGATCCGGCAGGGGGAACATTTGCCGCAGCTTTCGTCCACGCAGAAGTCCATGTAAAACCGGGCCACGTCCACCACACAGTCATCCTCGTCCATGACGATCATGCCCCCGGAACCCATCATGGAACCGTTGGCCGCCAGGGTATCGAAGTCGATGGGCAGATTCAGGGATTTTTCCGTAAGGATACCCCCCGAAGGACCGCCGGTCTGGACGCCCTTGAACTTCTTGCCGTCCTTGATGCCGCCGCCGATCTCGAAGATGATTTCCCGCAGGGTGGTGCCCATGGGCACTTCCACCAGGCCGGAGTTCTTCACCTTGCCGGTGAGGGCGAAAACCTTGGTACCCTTGGATTTTTCCGTACCCAGCCTGGCCAGCCAGGTCCCGCCCTTGGCGGTGATCACCGGGATATTGGCCAGGGTTTCCACGTTGTTGATGATCGTGGGCCGCTGCCACAGGCCCTTGTTCGCCGGGAAAGGCGGCTTGGGCACGGGCATACCCCGGTTGCCCTCCACGGACTTGATCAGCGCCGTTTCCTCGCCGCAGACAAAAGCCCCCGCGCCCAGGCGTATCTCGATGTCAAAGTTAAAGCCCGATCCCAGGATGTTTTTGCCCAAAAGGCCGTATTCCTGGGCCTGTTTAAGGGCGATCCGCAGCCGCTCGATGGCCAGGGGATATTCCGCGCGGATATACACATACCCCTGGCTGGCGCCGATAGCCTTACCGGCGGTGATCATCCCCTCGATCACCGAGTGGGGATCCCCCTCGATGGTGGACCGGTCCATATAGGCCCCGGGATCGCCCTCGTCGGCGTTGCAGATCACGTATTTTATATCCCCCTGGGCCTTACGGGCCAGATCCCACTTAAGCCAGGTGGGAAAACCGGCGCCGCCCCGGCCCCGGAGGCCGCTGGTCTTTACTTCCTCGATGACCCGTTCAGGGTTCCACTCAAAGAGGACCTTTTCCAGACCGCTGTAGCCTTCCCGGGCAATGTACTCATCGATGTTCTCCGGATCAATCACGCCGCAGTTGCGAAGGACCACCCGGAACTGCTTCTGGTAGAACTGGATGTCCTCGATGGCGGTGTCTGTTTTCTTCGCGTCATCCTCTTTGTAGAGGAGCCGCTTGACTTCCCGCCCCTTAACTACCTGTTCGGCGATAATTTCCTTGGCGTCTTCGGGTTTAACGTCCACATAGAAGGATTCTTCCGGCAGCACCTTGACAATAGGACCCCGCTCGCAGAAACCGAAACAGCCGGTTTGTACAATCTGCACCTCGTGGGTAACATTATGGGCCACCGCTTCCTTGATAAGCTCCTCGTAGATCTCCCGTCCCTTGTTTGACTCGCAGGCCGTACCGCCGCAGCACAGGATAAAATGGTTAAATGCCATCGTTTTCTCCTACTTTAAGATTTAAGAATATCCGCCGCAGGCCGGTTGAGGATGTGGTTATCCAGCAGCTCGTGGCCCAGGATATGCTTTTGGACAATCTCCTTGGCCGCCGCCGTGTCCACCCTGCCGTAGATTACGCTGGGCATATCAGGGGAGATCACCTCCACCGTGGGCTCCGAGTGGCACAGGCCCATACATCCGGTTTGGCGGACAATCACCCGATCCACAAGCTTGTTCTCATCCAGGGCGTTGATAAAAGCGTCCAGCGTCCCCTTGGCCCCCGCGGCGATCCCGCAGGTTCCCATGCCAACGATAATCTGGATGTCCTTGCCTTCCGCTTCCCGCCGTTGGATGTCCGTCTTCTTGTTTTCCCTGAGCTTGCGAAGCTCTTCCAATGTCATTGCCATAGTTCACTCCTCATTAGTCGGCGGCATCGCCGCTGAAGTTACGGCGCCCGGCAGCACCCCGTGTTACCGGACACCCTTAAATTAAGCGGCGCTGCCGCCGCTAACATCACCTTTGCCTACGCGTCCTCTCCCCCTTCCAGGGACCGGAGGTACTTACTCAGCAAAACCAGGGAACTGGCGTCCCTCAGGCCGTCCAGGGCCTCCTCCAGCTCCGTTTTCCTCACCTCGTAGTCAAGGGAGGGGAACCCTCCCCCGGCCTTCCGGCCGTTGGGATTCGCCGCCCCGCCCCCGGTCCGGCTCCGCTTAAGGACTATCTCCCCGGGCCCCTCAAAGAGGAGGACGGACCGGAAAAGCCCCGGTATATCCCCCAGCGGGGGGGTATCCACATTGGCCAGGTCGAACCAGGCCTCCGTGGTGGTGCCGCAAACGGCGCCCCCCGCCCCCACCGCCTCTTCCCCGGCCCCGGCGGGTTCCGACCCCCGGACCGCGGCGGGCTCCCCGGCCCGGGCCGAGCGGATCTTCCAGCCGCCCCCGGACTGGAGGGCGGTCTGGATCAGGAAGGGAATCCCCAGTCCCACCCGCCGGCCGGGATGCTTAACCCCGTCGGTTACAAAGGGGTCCACCGCCCGGTCCAGGTCGGCGGCGCTCATCCCCTTGCCATTGTCCCTGGCGATGAACCGGAATTCCCCGGTTTGGCCCCCGGCGTTCACCAGGGTTTCCCGAATTTCCAGCTCCATCAGCGCCGCCCCCGATTCGGCGCCGTTCTGGGTTATATCCGCCACCAAATCAGTTAAAGTAAAATGCACTCGTCAACCGCCCCCTTGGCGGCGTCGCCCTCAACTCCCCGGCCCGGGGCCCAAAAACGCCCCGCCGTTCCGCGGGGTTTCCGGGTCCCGGTTTACCCGGTACCGCTATCCGTTCTTGTACTTGGCGATAATCCCCGGCAGCATATCCTTGGTAAGTTTGCCGTAGGTATCGGGCCCCACCACAATCACCGGCGCCAGGCCGCAGCAGCCCACACAGCGCACCGGGTCCACGGAAAAAAGACCGTCATCGGTAACGCCCTCCGGGGTCAGGCCCAGGATGTTCCGGGTTTCCTCAATCAAGTCCTGGCCGCCCTTAAGGTAGCAGGCCGTACCGAGGCACACGGAAATCTTGTACTTGCCCGGCTTGGTGGTCTTGAAAAAGTGGTAAAAGGTGATCACCCCGTAGATCCGCGCCAGGGGAATCCCCGTAAGCTGAGCGAGCTTTTCCGCCGCCGGCCGGGAAATATACCCAAAGGTTTCCTGGGTCTTGTGCAGGATCATGATAAGACTGCCCGGTTTAACCTTCCATTCGTCAATAAAGGACACTAGTTCAGCAGGAAAGGTGATTTCCTCTTTTACCGCTGTTTGAGCCATGAAAACCCCCATCATAAAAATAAAAATAGTAGTTTTAACATAGCACACAGCGGAAATCCGCGCAAGGGGGTTCTCCGCGCCCACTACCCATAGGACGTTCGCCCCCTCTATGCCGGCCCTGACCCCGGAGGAACGCCGGGAAACGCCCAAAATGGGGGGCCAAGACCCTCGCCTTTGTGGAAAAAGCCCGCGATTTTGCCCGCCAGAACCTCCACAAGTCCGTCAAGATGGCGGCGGCCCAGGACGCGCCCGGCGCGAAGGCCATCCGCGAGGAACTCACGACCCGCTTCCCCCGGCGGGGCGGGAAGCGGGAGGCCGGCGAGCCGGAGTAGGCGGGAAGGCGCGCCGCCGGAGTCCAAAGCCCCGCCGGTTCGGCGCGGAAGGGAACGGGTGGGGTAAAAAGCCCCGATGGTTCTATATGGGATAGAACGGGTTCGGGTGAAGGCCTCAATCGTTCTGTTCAGGATAGAACGGGTTTTATAGAAAGCAGAACGATTGGGGCTCAAAGCACCGGTCGTTTGGTTCCGGGGGGAACGGTCGAGGCAAAAAGCCCCGGCGGTTCGGCGCGGAAGGGAACCGGTTTGGGGGAGAGGGAAACGAGCGGGGTAAAAAGCCCCGATGGTTCTATGCGGAATAGAACGGGTTCGGGTGAAGGCCTCAATCGTTCTGTTCAGGATAGAACGGGTTCTATAGAAAGCAGAACGATTGGGGCTCAAAGCACCGGTCGTTTGGTTCCGGGGGGAACGGGTGGGGTAAAAAGCCCCGGCGGGTTGGTTCCGGGTAGAATGAGTTCAGTATAGTTTAGGTATTATCCTCGAATCCCTTATATTATGGGATTTGGGGATAATTTTCTCTACTCCCGCAAAAAGCCGTATTCGTAGACCTTGGGCGCTATCTTTTCCGCCAGCGCCTTGTGCGCGTCCCGCAGGGTTTTGATGAGCGCGGTGTAGGTTTCATCGGCGGACTTTGTGTTCATGGTTCCGCTTTCCTTGCGCCCCTGAAAGAATTCGCGGATGTCGTAAAACGAGGCGTTGACGCTTGCGGTTTTGTTGTTCTTGATTTTCGCGTGGTAATACTTCCAGAGTTCCCGTCCCGCGGAGAGAACGGAGCGGGCTTCGGG
>JAIRPD010000102.1 GCA_031257195.1 Treponema sp.
CACGCGGCGGCCCCATTCACCACCCCGCGAAAGCCCTAACCCCAGAAACCCCGTTGTCCATCTGTTCCCGGCAGCCTCTCCCCGGGGAAGCGCTCCCCTGGGGGGGACCAGGAACATCATGGCAACCCACAAAAAAAGTAAAAGGGCCTCACCAGGCGGCCTGTTTACCCACCCCACGAAAGCCCTCAACCCCAGAAACCCCGTTGTCCATCTGTTCCCGGCAGCCTCTCCCCGGGGAAGCGCTCCCCTGGGGGGGAGGAGAAGACTACCATTCCCGGGGACGATACGCCCCCCGCGGCACAATAACAGTAAACGTATCACCCGAAGGCTCAATCACATAAAAACCATTCCGCAAAGCAAAATCCCGCGCGTTCTCGTTCATCACCATCCCCGCCACAGCCCCAAGATACCTCCGCCCGTCCCCGTGCAAATCCGCGTGAAGCCGCACCTTCTCCATCCGCGCCAAATGGTCCTTCACATCCCCCACCGAAGGCTTGGATTTCACCTCCACAATCATCACCTTGTCGCCGTCCTCCATCGTAAAGTCCACTTCCGCGACAATATTGTTCTGTTTGTCCTTTATCTCGGTCTCTTGATACACCTTGGTAAAAACAAACCCCAACTCACGAAATTTTTCTATCAGATTAGGCTTGACCATATACTCAATCATTTCCCCCAGCCGGCCGCCAAGCTTACCCAGCTGCTTCGAAAGCCGCTCATCCGTTTCCTTCAGGTGCCGGTCCGTTTCCTTCAGTTGACGGTCCGTTTCCTGGACCATTTCTTTTAGTTGACGATCCGTTTCCCGGACCATTTCCTTCAGTTGACGGTCGGACTCTTCCTGCCGCCGGACCATTCCCTCAACAAACAGCCGGGTCTTCTCCAGCCCCGCCCAGACCTGCTCAAAGTCCAGCCCCCTGGGATACGCCGGTTGTACTTCGCCCATCATCAGCCTCCTGACTAAAAAATACCCCATTCCCGCGCCGCGGGCAATCCGCCCGGTTACACGGCGTTAAACCCCGCCCGGATAGCCTCCACGTTTTGGGGGATAAACCTGTGCTTGTCCGGGGAAAAGAAACTCCCCAGGATCCCCTCAATGTCCGTCAGAGCCAGAGCCCCGGTCAGCCTGGCCATGGCCCCCAGGGCCGCCATGTTGGCAAACCGCGCGTTGCCCAGGCCCTCCGCCAGGGCGGTGGCCTCCACCTTCACCACCCGCAGACCCCCCCGCTTCGGCGCTTCCTTAACCAGCGAGGCGTTCACCACCAGGAGGCCCCCCTCTTTCAGCGCCGCCTCGCAGGGACCCAGGGAGTCGCTGTTCATCACCAGCGCCGAGTCGGCGGCGCTCACCAGGGGGCTGGCTATCTCCCCGTCCGAGACAATCACGCTGGCCCGGGCGATGCCCCCCCGCTTTTCGGCGCCGTAGAACGGGAAGAAGGTAACGTTCTTCCCCTCTTTCATGGCGCAGTACACCCAAATCTGTCCCAGGGAGATGATCCCCTGGCCGCCGAAACCGGCAAAAAAGGATTTTTCCGTCACGCCGCCACCCCCGGTTTCGCTTCCGCCCCCGCCCCCAGGGTGTCTTTAATCTCCCCCAGGGGGAAAACGCCGATCATGTTCTGTTCCAGCCACTCCACGGCTTTAAGGGGTTCCATGCCCCAGTTGGTGGGGCAGGGGGAAAGGACCTCTACCATGGTAAAGCCCTGGCCCGCCATCTGGGCCTGGAAGGCTTTTTTGATGTACCCCCGGGTTTTGCGGATGTTGGCGGCGTTGTTTACCGCCCCCCGCGCGATGTAGCGGCTTCCCTCCAGCTGGGCCAAAAGCTCCCCCACCCGGATGGGGTAGCCCATGCCGGCGGCGTCCGGGTCCCGTCCCCGGGGGGCGGTGGCGGCCTTTTGCCCCACCAGGGTGGTGGGGGCCATCTGGCCGCCGGTCATGCCGTAGATGGCGTTGTTCACAAAGATCGTGGTGAACCGCTCGCCCCGGTTGGCGGCGTGGATCATCTCCGCCGTGCCGATGGCGGCCATGTCCCCGTCTCCCTGGTAGCAGATCACCAGGTGATCCGGCAGGACCCGCTTAACGCCGGTGGCCGCGGCGGGGGTTCTGCCGTGGGGGGGCTGCACCGAGTCGAAGTTAAAGTACAGGTCCGCCCAGATGGCGCAGCCCACGGGGTTGGTGATGATCGCCCTTTCCCGCAGGCCCATTTCGTCGATTACCTGGGTGATGATCCGGTGGATCACCCCGTGTCCGCAGCCGCCGCAGTACTTGGTGGAAACCTTGCGCAGGCTTTCCGGGTATCCGTAGAGTTTCTTCATTTTCCTAGTATCCTTTTTATGGTTTCAAAAACTTCTTCTTCCGTGGGGATCACCCC
The DNA here is from genome assembly GCA_031257195.1 of Treponema sp. Lineage (GTDB taxonomy): Bacteria > Spirochaetota > Spirochaetia > Treponematales > Breznakiellaceae > JAIRPD01. The sequence continues at coordinate 2,366 of JAIRPD010000102.1, forward strand.
CCCGGAATGTCCCAGCAGGTGAATCGCCGGCCGGGGCGAGGACGGGGGGGCCTCCAGCAGAGAGAGTTTTACGTCCTCCACCAGCTGGCCCAGGCTCATCTCCACGGTAAGAATGGGCTTACCCTGGGCGGCGATTTCCCCCAGGGCCTTGTAGGGAAAGGGCCAAAGGGTGATGGGCCGGAATAGTCCCGCTTTGATCCCCGCCTTTTCCGCCAGCTGCTTTGCCCCCAGGCAGACCCGGGCGCTGGTTCCGTAGGCCGCCAGGGTGATTTCCGTTTCCGCCGCCCCCGCCAGGTTCGCGCCCCCGCCGGGACCCAGGTACTCGTAGCGGGTTTCCGCCGCCTTGATGTGTTCGTAGCGCTGGTACCGCTCCCTGGTTATGTCCTCCAGTTCCTGGGGAACCAGATGTATCGAGGTGATATGCCGGGGTTCCCGCCCGGCCTGGTTCCCCACGGTCCAGTCCCGCCGGGGCAGGTCCTGGGGGGACTTTTTCGGCGGCAGGATCACCCCTTCCATCATTTGGCCTATCATCCCGTCCGCCTGGACGATCACCGGGGTACGGTACTTGTCCGCCAGGTCAAAGGCCAGGTAGGTAAAGTCGGCGCATTCCTGAACGCTCTTGGGGGCCAGGACCAGGCAGTAGTAGTCTCCGTGGCCGCCTCCCCGGGTGGACTGGAAGTAGTCCGCCTGGGAGGGGGCGATGGACCCCAGACCGGGCCCGCCCCGGACCACGTTGACCAGGACCAGGGGAATGTCCGCCCCCGCGGCGTAGCTCATCCCCTCTTGTTTAAGGCTTATGCCGGGGCTGGAAGAGCTGGTCATGGCCCGGGCTCCCGCGGCGGACGCGCCGTAGACCATGTTAATCGCCGCCGTCTCGCTTTCCGCCTGGATAAAGATCCGCCCCTGGTCGAGCATGTTTTTGGCCATGTAGGCGGTTATTTCATTCTGGGGGGTAATGGGGTAGCCAAAGTAGGCCCCGCAGCCCGCCCGGATTGCCGCCTCGCCGATCGCGTCGTTTCCTTTCATCAATACTTTGTCGTTCATGTTTACTCCTCTTTAGGCGCTGATGTCGTAGACCTCAATGCACACGTCCGGGCAGACCTCGTAGCAGCCGCCGCAGGCCACGCATTTGTCCGGTTCCAGCGCCTTGGACGGATAGGTTCCGGTAGAGTTGGGCTCGCTGTCTTCCCCCAGCACCTTAACCGGGCAGGCCCGGACGCATAAAAAGCAGCCCTTGCATAGTTCCCGGTCAATGACAATTTTTCCCCTTCTGGCCATCATGCCTCCTGTCGTTTAAACGGCCCGCGGGCCGCGTTTTTACCATGGAATGCCCCACTATACACAAAAGGGGAATTTTAATCTACTCTATAAAAACGATACAAAGGGTATGCCGTAAACGGTATATCACGCGGGGATCATAAAGGTAACGATGGATCAAACGATGGTTTTGACGATGGGCGCTGTTTGGAAACAGCGGTTTCCGGACAGGTCCGTTTCCCCATGACCAAAGCAGCCTTTGCCGCCTTCCGCCAGGCCGCCGGCCGTTACCGCGCCGTGGTGGACGGCCTGAACGCCGCCCTGCCGGAGCTTCCCGCCCTTATCCAGCGCCTGGTGGACCAGCGGGACGGGCCTTCGTACACCGTGGATACCCCGGTGCTGTACAACCTGGCGCTGGACGAATATACCCCGGACAGTGAGGTAAAGCTGATCCTCGCCGCGGATAACCCTGGCCGCCGGGAACAGGCCGCGGAAAACCGCCGCTATCTGGTGGGGCCTTCGGGTAAAATCGCGGAAAGGTTTTTCAGGGATCACCCGGAGCTGGGTATAGATTTTCGCAGGCATGTCCTTATTTTGAACAAAACCCCCATCCACACCCCCCGGACGGCGGAACTGAAAGCGCTGTGCCGCCTGGGCGGCCCCCGGATCGCCGGCGCGGTTGTTTCTTCCCAGCGGACCATGGCGGAGCTGCTGCTGGAATTCTGGCAAATTCTGGCCGGGTCCTCCCCCGGCGGCTTTCCGGGTGTCCCCGTGTGGATAATCGGATACTCCGAAATGAAAAAGGGCGGCCTTTTCGAGGCCTACACCGGGCGGCTCAAGGAACTCTGCGCCGCCAATCCCGCTTTCCGGGACAGCCTTTTCCTGTACCGGCATTTTTCCATGAACCAGTTTACCATAGACTTAAAGCGGCGTTCCCCGCCGCCGTTAACGGACGGCGAACCGGAGGAGGGCCTGGAACAACGCCTTCGCCGGGTTGGCGCGGCTTACCGGGAGCGGGTGCTGGGGTAAAGCGGGAGGGGGGTTAGCTCGCTTTTTTTCCGGCCGCTATCGCCGCTTTGGCGGCCCGGGCGTCCACGTTGTTCAGGATGGCGGCCAGTTTGTCCTTGCTGATCAGGTCGATAAGCCGGGCCTCGGTGTAGTGCTTGGCCTCATCGGAAAAGTTTCCCGGGGTTACGCAGATTCCCTTACCGGCGTTTACTTCTTTAATGTGGGAATGGAAGTCCCGGACCACCAGTTCCCCCACGGCGCCCTGGCCCCGGTTAAAGCGGAACATCACTACCTCGGACCACTTGGGGGTGCTTATCTCCGCGAGAATGTCCGCCCACTCGTTTTTGTTAACCGCGATGTTGGTGATTTTCACCTTGGCTTTTTGATAATACCCCATGACGATTTTCCGGCACAGGGCGATAAAATCCGCCTGGGGGGCCATGAGGTAGATCTGGAGGTTCCTGTTGGTGTTCAGTTCCTGGTAGCGCCCTATAAGAGAACCCACGTCTTTGTAGGAAGGGTCAAGGTCCTGCACATCCCTAAGGAGGGCGACGGCTTTGCCTATTTCCCGCTGTTCCAGGTACACGGTGGCAAGCTGGTACTTAAGCTCGATTAAGACATCGGGCTTTATGTTCTGGTGCCGGAGCCCTATCTCAAAGTCCTCAATGGCCTTTTCGGGCTGACGCTGATCCATGTTGATTGTGCCGGAAAAGAGGCACGCGCTGGGTCCCATAACCGGATCGGGCCGGAGGTGGCTGAAGATCTTCATGGCCTGCTCGGTCTGGTTCGCCTCGTAATAGCATTCCGCCAGGGTGTAAAGGGATTCTTTGTCGTCCGGGGCAAGGTCTATGGCCCTGCGGATAAAGGACAGGGCTTCTTTGTACTTTTTTATCTTGAAGAGCGAATGTCCCAGTCCCCGGAGCGTGGCGGCGTGTTCGGGGTCCTTGAGCTTGGCCCTTTGAAAATGCTGAATCGCTTTTTCATAGTTCTTCCGCTGAAACTCCAGGGCCCCCAGGTTGTAGTTTACCTCAAAGTCATCGGCGTCAATAACCATGGCGGCGCTTAGGGCCTTGTGGGCTTCGTTAAACTGGTTGAGTTTGATCGCCGCCACCCCGCAGCGCTGGTTGATCGTGAATTCCTCCGCGGTGGAACGGGGGTTGGCCAGTTCGATCAATGCCTGGTAGGTTGAATAGGCGAGATCCCAGGTTTCTTCCTGGTAGTACACATCCCCTATGGCAAGCAGGGCCCGGTAATCCCGGGGGTTCTGGGCAAGCTTTTTACTCGCGTCCTTGATAATAGCGTCCCGGCTCTTGGTCCTTTTTCCGCCTTTTCCGCCTTTTTTTGCGCGGTCCATAAACGAGAGGCCAAACAGCGCGATCAGCCCTAAAAGGAGCCCCGCGGCGAGGATAGAAATCAACCCAGTCATGGTTTAAGTATCGGAAAAAACCGGGACCTTCTTCAATAGTACAGTCATATATGGTAAAAAACCGTTGACAAGGGACTTTTCCCTGTTTATAGTGGAGCTAGGTTTTTTCAATACCAGTAGTACATTGTTTGTGGGGGAGCGGGATTAATGGCTGCTATCGGCATAAAACAGGCCAATGGGGACTTTTATTCCATTTTGGAAGAAAATCAGGCGGCCAGAAAGCGCCTGGTCCTTACCACCGCTCACGATAATCAAAAAAGCGTCCAAATTGACCTTTTCAAGAGCCCTTCCAAAACCATGGCGGACGCGATGTATATTGGCACCATAGTAGTGGAAAATCTCAGCCCTAAATCAAGGGGGGAGCCTTCTATTGAGTTGATCCTCAGCTCCACGGCCGATGGCGAGGTTTCCGCCGGCGCGGCGGATTTGGGAAACCCCTCCAATGAGCATCACCTGAGCATTCATCTGAAATCCTTTGAAGAGGATCAGAATGAATACCCGGATTTTGACATGGATGGGGAGGATGATGAACAAGCCCTGTCCGCCGGGAGGGCCAAAAAACGGAAATTTCCCTGGCCGGCGGTTATTATCGCCGGGCTTGTCCTGATCGCGCTTGGCCTGGGCGCATGGTTTTTTCTGCTTAGAAAGGGAACCGGCGCGCCAGCGGAAGAAGAGTCCGCCCCGCCGCCCGTTTCCGCGGCCGCCGGCGCTTATACCGGAGGCTGGTTATCCCCCCTTCCGGTTTTATCCTGTCCCCGCCCGGTTTAATGAACTATTCCCGCCGGATCTTATCCAGGGCCTTCTTTACCTTCCTCTTTTCCACCCTTTCTCTCAGTTCCTGCGGGGCCAGCGCCGTGCTGGGAATCTCCCCGGGGGAGGCGGCGGATAAACTGAAAGAGGGGGATATCGGCTTTATCCTAAGCGCCGAAGCCCCCAAGGTAAAGGAACTTTCCCGGCTTAACCCCTCGGCCCCTTTTTACGCCGGGCTTTTAACCGAGGCGGCGGGGGACAAGGTCCGTTCCACCTACCTTTTTGAGGCGGCCCTGGGCAGCCCGGTCCTCAAGGTAAAAAAAGAGGCGGCCCGTAAACTGATCCCCCTGCTGGCGGAAATTAAGGACCGGGACCTGGCGGAGCGGATCCTCCGGCTGCCGCAAAAACCCAAACCCCCCGAGGGGGAAGAACTGATCACCCTGAGGGGGGCGGCTCTGTACGTTCTGGATCGCCATCAAGAGGCGTTCCGTTTTTTCCAGGACAACCCAAAACCGGAAAACCAGGACCCCTGGGACAGGGCCTTCCGCTTCCTTTCGGATATTTCGCGGCGGGAACCGGGCTCCCCGCTTTCCCCGGAATCCGGGGATTTTCTCCTTGGCTCCGCCGCCAGGGACGCCGCCTCCCCGGCCTACCGCTGGGCCTACGGTGAACTGCTCCGGCGTTACGGGAACAGCCTTCCCGGGGTGGAAAAAACCGCCGGGGCGGGGCGGCTTGCCGTAGCGGAAGAGGCCTATACGGCGGCCCTGCTCCATTTTGAGAACGTCCGCCAGATCCAGCCCGGCCTGCTGTTCCGCCGCCCCGCGCTGCTCAATGACATAGGCCGGTCCTACATGGGAATTTCCTCCCGGCGGGAAGAGGGCTTTAAGCTGCTTACCGGCTGGGAAAGCGCCCTCAGGACGGGGAAAAACAGCCCCGCCCCGGAACTAAGCGCGGCGGAGCTTAGGGAGGCCCGGTACAGCCTGCTCTTTTACGCCGCCCGGATCCGGCGTCAGCAGGGCAGGCACGGGGAAGCGGCGGAGCTTTTTACCAGGGCCCTGGCCCTGGCCCCCAATCCCGTTCAGGAAGATTCCTGCGTATGGTACATCCTCAGTTCCACCTTTACGGAAAAACCCGAAAATACCGCCGCCCTGGTAAAAACCTACGCTTCCCGCTGGCATGTGGACGATGAGTTTTACGACATTCTGGACAGGCTTGCCTGCTACCTGGTAACGGAAAAGAAATGGGGCGACCTGGGGGATGTTTTTGCCCAAATCCGAAAAGGCAAAGACGGGGCCACCATCGCCAAGTACGCGTACCTCATGGGCCGGGCCGTGTCCCTGGGGTACGCGTCCGGCGGGGGGATGAGCGCCGGGGATTACTTTACCATCGCCTACCGGGAAGGAAACGCCTCGTTTTACTACCGGGCCCTGGCCGCCTCGTATTTGGGAAAAACCCTCACCCCGGGAACCCGCGTCGCCCCCCGGCAGCGTTCGGGGGACCTGCCCAATGGGGCGGAACTGGAATTTTACGCGAAGTTTTTTGACTTCGGGGCCGCCTCCTACGCTATGCCCTATCTGCGAAAAGACGCGGATCGCTATACCAATCAGGAACTGCGGACCCTGGCAAAAACCTTCGCCGGCGCGGGACGCTATCTGGAATCGATACAGATAGTGGGAATGTATATGCGCCGGGACGGGTATGAAATGGAAACCGCCGATCTGGAACTGTACTATCCCAAGCCCTTTACCCATTTAATCGAAAAACACGCCCTGGCGAACGGGCTTCACCCCCAGGTTTTCTTTGGCCTTATCCGGACCGAAAGCGCCTTTACCCCCAGCATCGCCTCCCACGCCGGAGCCATTGGGCTGGCCCAGCTTATGCCCTTTACCGCCAAAGAAGTGGCGGGGATGATAAAACGAAGGGGCGGCCCGGACTATACCGGGGGAAACATCGATCTGACTAACCCGGAGATCAACGTCCAACTGGGGGCGGTCTACCTTAAAAGCCTGACCGACCGGCTGGGAAGCCCCATGCTGGCCCTGCTGGCCTACAATGGGGGGCCCAGCCGCATACTCAGGCTTCGCCGGGCCGCCCCCTCCCTGCCGGAAGATATCTTCATCGAAACCATCGACATCACCGAAACCCGGAATTACGGCAAACGGGTCATGGCCGCCGCCGCCGCCTATGGGTACCTTTACTATGGCATGTCGATGCATGATGTGGTTTCCGGTATTTTTAAATAAGTCCCGCCCCCTAACCTGCCGATAACCTAGGTAACAAAAGAATATCCAAAATTCGGAGGGGATGTTTTGCCTGTTAACGCCAAGTCTTTTTTCAGCCGGCCCGATTTTCAGATACGCCTGGCCTCTTTGCTGGGGGCCCTGACCCTCGTCCTGGTGGGAATTTTGCTGACCCTGTCCATCGGCGCTTCCCTTTTCAGATGGGCCTTTGTCAACAGCCGGGCGGGGGACCTTCTTTCCGGCGCGTACGGGATGTTCGCCTTTATGATCCCCCTTTACCTGTTTTGGGCCGCCTGGCTGCTGGCCAATCCCGCGTTCAAGCCGGGGAGCATCTTTCTCCTTTCCTCTACCATCATTCCCTTTCTTACCCTGGCCGCGGGATTTTCTTTTATCAAGGATTTCGAGACCCGCAGGAACGCGTGGAACTTTCTTGATTCCCTGGGAAGGCCGGGCCTGGGCCTGCTGGTAATTACCGCGGCCATTCTGGAAGCCGCGGGTATTTTGATACTCCACGCGTTTTTCTTTAACAACGGGATGGATCCCGCCGGGGCCAGGCTTTCGCCCTCAGAGGAGCGGCGGTATTCACCGCCGGACAGCCGGAGGGTTTTGCCTGAACAGCGGCGTTCCCCCCCCGGCGAGGACTGGTCCGCCCCTAAAACCCGGCCCCAGGAAGCGCCCCCTCCCGCGCCCCCCCGGTCCATGGAAATCGCGGCGGACACCGCCGGCCCGGCGGAAGAAACGCCCCTTTCCGCCGAAGCCTCTCCCGCCAGGGAAACCTTCCTCAAACCTCGCCGCGCCGCTGGGGAGGAAAAGCCCGTGGAACTTCCCGAATGGAAACCCCTAGCCAGCGCCGCGGCCCTTGAGGAACTGGAAACGCTCCGAAACGAACCGGCCCCTGTGGAAAAAACGCCGGCTATGAACGAAGCGTCCTTTATAGAGAAAACGCCCCCCGTGGAAAAGACGCCCCCTCTGGAGGAAACGCCGCTTCCCCTGGAAGAGGCGGCCCTCGTAGAGGAAACGCTTCCTGTGGAAGAAACGCCAATTATGGAAGAAACGCCTCTTGTGGAGGAGACACTTCCTCTGGAAGAGGCGGCCCCCGTAGAGGAAACGCTTTCCCTGAAAGAAACACCTCTTGTGGAAGAAACATCTCTTCTGGAAGAGATAGCCCCTGTGGAGGAAACGCCGTCTCCCGTGGAGGAAACGCTTCCTGTGGAAGAGGCTGCCCTCGTGGAAGCGCCTCCCCTGGGAGCGATACCCCCCATGGAAGAACCGGCCCCTCCAGCCGCGGAACCCCTTCCGGTGGAGGAGCCCCTTCCCCCGGAGGAAGAGGTGGTTGTTTTAAGCCCCGCGATCCTCACCCCCTATTCCCGGATAGCGGCGCTGGACCCCGGGGTTGAAGTGGAAATCTCCGCGGCCTCTGAACAGGGGGAGGAACCGGACCCGGCGGAGCCCTCCGGGGAAGAACTGGAGGACCTGGAATTCGCGGCGGAAGACCCGGAGTTAGAGCCGGAACTGGCGATGGCAGACCCTGAACTGGAACTAAAACCGGAGCCGGGACTGGAATCGGCGGTGGAACCTGTCCCCTGTGAGCCCGCGGCGATCCTTTCCGCCCCGGAAGAAATTCCCGCCCCGGCGGTTCCCGCCATCGTAAAAAAAGCCCCCCCCAAAAAATGCAAAAGCCCCTACGCGATACCGGT
>JAIRPD010000059.1 GCA_031257195.1 Treponema sp.
TGCCAAAGCCCCCACGCGAGAAAATGAAAACTTGCCCCGTGCCAGAAGCCGGTAAGGACAAACACAATCAGCAGGTTGACGTAGACATTGCCTTTTCTGCTGCCGCCCAGCGGTATGTATACATAGTCCCTGAACCACGATGAAAGGGAAATGTGCCATCTGCGCCAGAATTCGGTTATGGTTTTTGAGATGTAGGGAAAATTGAAATTTTCAAGAAAGTCGAATCCGAACATTTTACCCAGGCCGATGGCCATGTCGGAATAGCCGGAAAAATCAAAAAGATTTGAAAGGCGTAGCAGATGATTCCAAGCCACGCTACAACCGCCGTGTTTTCGGCCGCGGGATTGTCAAACACCAGGTCGGCAACGGAACCCATGCCGTTGGCGATGATAACTTTTTTTGCCAGGCCGGCAATAAACCGCCGCGCGCCGCCGGCGAATTTTTCAAGCGAGGTTTTGCGCGCGCGTATCTGTTTTTCAATGTCAACGTAGCGCACAATCGGCCCCGCGATAAGCTGCGGGAAAAACGAAATGTAAAACGCCAGCAGGGCGGGATTTTTCTGGACCGTTGTTTTTTCGCGGTACAGGTCTATCAGGTATGACATGCCCTGGAAGGTAAAGAAGGAAATGCCTATGGGAAGAACGATGTCATGATACGCAAGGCCGGTATTGAAAACGCGGTTTACGGTTTCAATGGTAAAGGTAAGGTACTTAAAGTAAAAGAGGATTCCCAGATTGCAGGCGGCGGACAAACACAGAAAGAGTTTTGCCCCCCCCATGGGCGTTCCCCGCGTGAGCGTGAATGAGCAGGCCGGAAAGATAGTTTACCGCTATTGACAAAAGCATTACAAAAACATATTTTGGTTCGCCCCATGCGTAAAAGAAAAGGCTTGCCAGGAGCAGGAAGTAAACGCGGTAATTTTCCTTAAGCAGGTAATAGCCCGCGACGGCAAGGGGCAAGAAGAAAAACAAAAAAATTGAAGAGCTGAAAACCACCCGGCTGCTCCGAAACGCGGGAACTAACGCTCCCCGTCCTGAAGGGAATGGCCCGCCCCGCAGGCAGGCCGGCGGAAACCTGTCCTTTCAGACCTGGATTATCCGTATGGTATATTTAGCATGTTTTAGATTATGTGTCCAGCCATTCATTCAAACAAATGGTCCACTGTTTATCCGCGGCGATGGTATGGGCCTGGCCCTGATCGTCGTTAAAGGGCCGCTTACCGGTAAGAAATTCCCGGAAACCCGCGGTCCGCTCCACGCTGACTGCGGAGTTATCGCCGGGCAGTTCCCAGGTCGCCTCACCGGGGGTAAGGCCCTTTTCCACCATGTAGTAGGCGGCGCCCGCGCCAATGGCGTAGTTGTCGGCGCTCATGGCGAGAAGCATCTTTTCCCGGATCAGGGGACTGGTACCGTCCAGCAGCCGGTCAAAGAGGATCAGGGGAATATTCTGGCTGGCGATCTGTTCCACATAGTGATATTTAATAAAAAAGAAAAGCCCCCTTGCAAAAAGGACTTTTATCCCTTTTCGTAGGGCTGGCCGGAGGCTTTGGGTGCGTAATCCTTACCGCTAAAGAACACCAGGGTGATCAGGGTAATGGCGTAGGGCAGGAGGTTAAAAAAATCCGAGGGGAGAAACCGCAGGGCGGCGATATTGACAATGTACACCGCCAGGGCCGCGGAGGTCCCAAAGAGGAGGGAAGAACCCAGCACCCCCAGGGGAAGCCAGCGGCCAAAGGAAACCGCCGCCAGGGCGATAAAGCCCTTGCCGTTGATCGTGTTTACCGTGTACTGAATCGTCTGGGTCAGGACCAGGCAGCCGCCGGCCAGCCCGGCGAGGACCCCGGAGATAAGCACGGCGATATAGCGGATCCGGATCACGTTGATCCCCGCGGAGGCCGCCGCCTGGGGATGTTCCCCGCAGGCCCGCAGCCGGAGCCCCCCGGGCCGCCGGTAAAGGACATACCACGAAAGGAGCAGAACCCCCAGGGCGATAAAGGCCGTGGGGTAGATCCCCCGGATCCAGGGCATCATCCCCAGTTTGTAAGGGGCGGTCCGCTCCTGCTGGAAGATGATCTGGCAGAAAAACACGGTAAAGCCCGTGGACAGGAGGTTGATCCCCGTACCGGAAATAACCTGGTCCGCCTTGAGGGTAATGGACGCGAAGGCGTGGATCAGGGAAAAGATCCCCCCCGCCAGGACCGCCAGGACCAGGGCCAGGGGAATGGAAAAGGCCCCCGCCCGGGCTTCCAGAAGAACGTGAGCTGTGGCGGCGGCCATGGCCCCAAAGCCCATAAGCCCCTCCAGGGCGATGTTCACCACCCCGCTTCGCTCACAGATCATCCCCCCCAACGCGGCGATAAGAATTGGCGCCACGATCATCAAAATAGAAGGAAGCATTCCCAAAAGGGTATTGAAAAAAACCGTCATGACGAACCCCCATCGCGCGCGGCGCCGCCCTGGCCGCCTCCGGCAAACGCCGGGACGGCGTCGCTTTTCCGCGCCTTCTCCTTCATCCGCCAATCCAGGAAGATCCGCGCCCCCGCCCGGAGGGAGATAAACACCACCACCAGACCCATGATGATCGAGGTGATCTCCCGGGGGATCTGCCGGGACTGCATCAACGGCTGGGCGGACTTAAGCATCCCAAAGAGGAGTCCCGCCAGGGCGGTTCCCCAGGCGGTACTGTTCCCCACCAGGGCCACGGCGATACCGTCAAAGCCGTAACCATCCTGGCCGGAAAGGACCCGGCCGTAGGCAAAGGAACCCAGGAGGACAATGGCCCCCGCCAGGCCGGCGAAGGCCCCGGAAACCGCCATGGAAGCGGTCAGGCTGCTGTTCACGTTGATTCCCCCGTAGCGGGCGGCTTCTTTGTTAAGCCCCGTCGCCCGCAGGGAATAACCCAGCCGGGTCTTGCCCATGACGATCCAGAAGAAGATCACCGCCCCCAGGGTAAACCAAAGCCCATAGTTAAGCCGGGAACCGTTGGTAAGTTTTTCCAGCAGGGGACTGCGAAGCAGGGCCGTGGGAGGGAAATCCGGGGTCCGGTAGGTGTTGGCCCCGGGCATGTTAAGCTGAATAAGCCGGCCCCCGTAAAGGGCTATGTAGTTCATCATGATCGTGGCCACCACCTCGGACACGCTAAACCGGGCCTTAAACCAGCCCACCACGCCGCCCCAGACGGCCCCGGCGGCCAACGCGGCGGCCAGGGCCAAAAACCAGTGGAGCCCGGGGACCCGGGGGCCAAAGGCCGCCACAAGCTGGGCCGCGGTAAGACCCGCGATGTACTGACCCTCCGCCCCTATATTAAAAAGTCCCGTCCGGGCGGCGAAGGCCATGGAAAGGCCGCAGAGGATCAGGGGAAGGGAGACAACGAACCACTCGCCTATGTAGCGGACATTCCAGTTAAAGCTCCGCAGGTCCAGGCCGGTTACCACCTGGACAATGGCGGAGTACATGCCGCCGGGCTTCCTGCCCACGGCGATAACCAGGACCGTGGCCACCAGGAACCCCAGGACCACCACGGCGGCGGAAACCAGGCCGTTGGAACGGGTAAAAACCTCAAGGATACTGTCCCGCAAGGCGGACCCCCGCGGAGCCTTCCTGGCCTTTCCCCCCGGCGGGCTCATCCCCCGTTTCACGACACCCCCGCCATCATGGCGCCGATGCGCCGCTCATCGGCGTTTTCCGCGGGAACTTCCCCCACCACCCGGCCCTTGGAAACCGCGGCGATCCGGTCGCAGAGGGCCATGATCTCGTCCAGCTCAAAGGAAACCAGAAGCACGGCCCGGCCCTTGTCCCGTTCCTCCACAATCCGCCGGTGGATGTACTCAATGGCCCCCACGTCAAGGCCCCGGGTGGGCTGGGCCACCACGAGGAGTTCCGGGGAAAGGTCGATTTCCCGGGCGATAACGGCCTTTTGCTGGTTCCCCCCGGACATACCCTTGGCGGGGGTGGCGGCCCCTTCCCCCGCCCGGATGTCAAATTCGCCGATCAGGTCTTCCGCGTGACGGAGAATGGCGGGGAACCGCAGAAAGCCCAGGGAACTGGAATAGGGCTTTTTTCGGAAACTTTTAAGGACCATGTTCTCGTCAATCCGAAAGTCCAGCACCAGGCCGTGCTTGTGTCTGTCCTCGGGAACCAGGCCCACCCCGCTTTCGTTGCGCCGCCGGATGCTCTCCCGGGCGATGTCCCGGCCCTTAAGGAGGATCCGCCCGGTTTTAACGGGGAGCAGCCCCGCGATGGCCGCCACCAGCTCCGACTGGCCGTTGCCGTCCACCCCGGCGACGCCGACAATTTCCCCCGACCGGACCTCCAGGGAAAGGCCGCTGACCGCGGGCACCCCCTTGGGGCCTATCACCGTAAGATCCTCGATTTTCAGGATCAGCTCCCCCGGGGAAGCGGGTTTTTTATCGATCCTGAAGGTAACCGACCGGCCCACCATCATTTCCGCGAGCCGCCGTTCGTCCGTGTCCTTTACGTCCACCGCGCCAATACACCGCCCCCGGCGGAGTACGGTACAGCGGTCCGCCGCAGCCTTTATTTCCTTAAGTTTATGGGTAATAAAAACGATTGTCTTGCCCTCCGCCCTAAGGCGGTTAAAGATCGTTAAGAGTTCATCTATTTCCTGAGGGGTAAGTACCGCCGTGGGCTCGTCGAAGATCAGAATATCCGCGTTCCGGTAGAGGATCTTAAGAATTTCCACCCGCTGCTGCATCCCCACGGTGATATTTTCTATTTTGGCCCGGGGGTCCACCGCCAGGCAGTAGGTTTCCGAAAGCCGGGCCACCCGGCTCTCCGCGGTTTTAAGGTCCAGGTTCCCCAGCCTGTTCCGGGGCTCCATGCCCAGGGTGATGTTTTCCGTGACGGTAAAATTGTGGACCAGTTTAAAGTGCTGGTGGACCATCCCTATTCCCAGGGCGGTGGCGTCATTGGGGCCCCGGATTTTAACTTCCTTTCCCCGGATTTTGATAAGCCCCCCATCGCTCTCGTAGAGCCCAAAGAGAATCGACATGAGGGTTGATTTGCCCGCCCCGTTTTCCCCCAAAAGGGCGTGGATCTCGCCGTCGGCCACCGTCAGGTTTATTCCGTCATTGGCCACAATGCCGGGAAAAACCTTGGTAACGCCGATCATTTCGATGGCGGGGGCGGGCAAAAGAACCTCCTTAATCCAGGGCCTGCAGGTTCTGGGGGAAGCCCGGCAGAGCCTTGGAATCCGCGTGGGTCGCCTTGATGGAGACGGCCCCCGCCTTGATCTGCGCGGCGATGGCGTCTATCTTGCCCTTAATGTCCGCGGACATGGCGGGGTTGGTTCCCGCGTAGCCCACGCCATCGGCCTTAAGATCAAAGACAATGGTTTCGCCCTTAAAGGTTCCGTCCTTAACGGAATTAAGGGCGTAGTAAGTGGCGGATTCAACCCGCTTTAACATGGAGGTGTACACCGCCGAATCGGAACCGCTGTAAATCCCGTCCTCGTATTGATCCGAATCCACCCCGATAGCCCAGACATTCTTGCCCTGGGTACGGTATTCTTTGGCCTGGGCGATGGTACCGTTACCGGAGGCCCCCGCGGCGGAGTAGATGATGTAAACCCCCGAATCGTACCAGGCTTTGGCCTGGGTCTTGGCCTTGTCCGGGGAGTTCCAGTCCCCCACATAGTAGTCGATGATCTCCGCGTCGGGGATCACCGAAAGGATGCCCTGGATGTAGCCCACCTCAAATTTGGTGATCGTGGGGCTGGCCATGCCGCCGATAAAGCCAAACCGGGGCTTAACAATACCGTCTTCCTGGGCCTTGAGGGCCGCGGCGACCCCCACCAGATAGGAGCCCTCGTGTTCGGCGAAGACCGCCTTCATCAGGTTGGGGGTCCCTTCCACCGTTACGTCCACCAGCAGGTACTTCTGGCTGGGGTTCTTATCCGCCACCGATTTAAGGGGAGCCTCAAAGAGAAAGCCCGTGGCCATAACCAAATCGTAGCCCTCATCGGTGGCCTGCTGGATCAGGGGAATATACTGATCCTCCGAGGGAACTACCACATAGTCGTAGAGGACCCCCTTTTTGGAAGCGTTTTCCACCGTGTCGCCGTAGTACCGGACTATCCCCCTCCAGGCCGCGGCGTTAAAGGACTTATCGTCGATACCGCTGACATCCGCCAAAAGCCGGGAGGTAATGTCCCCCGCCGGCTTGTCCGCCGCCGCCGGTTTACCCCCGCCGCAGGCCGCGAGCGCCAGGGCCAGCAGGCTCACCCCTATGACTGTAAAAACAAGTTTCTTCATTCCTTTTCCTCCATAAAAAATATCGATACGGGTAAGCATAGCCCCGGAAAAGGCTATAGTCAAGCGTAAACCAGGGACCGGAACAGGGCAAACCCGCGTTAAATTCCCCACCCCCCGGCGCGGAAACGGGGAACCGCGGTTTTACAGCCCCGCGTATTTGGGTATACTTTACCCATGTTCCGGAAATGGCTTTTCGCCCCTCGGAGTGTTAAAACCTACGCCCTTATCGGGGAAAGCGGCACCGGCAAAAGTTTCCGGGCGGTACTGGTGGCCCAGAAGTACCGCGCCGACTGCATCATTGACGACGGCCTCCTTATTCGGAACAACCGGATCCTGGCGGGCCGGTCGGCCAAAAAAGAAAAGACCTTCATGGCCGCCGTCAAGGCCGCCCTCTTTGACAACAAGGAACGCCGGGACGAGGCGGTCAACAGCCTCCGGGAAGAAAAGCTTAAACGGATCCTCATCCTGGGAACCTCGGAAAAGATGGTAAACAAAATCGCCGCCCGGCTGGACCTCCCCGCCCCGGCCCAGATCATCCACATCGAGGACATAGCCAGCCAGGAAGAAATTGAAAAGGCCATACGGACCCGCAAAATCGAGGGAAAACACGTAATCCCCGTGCCATCCTCGGAAATCAAACCCGGATACCCCCAGATTTTTTACGACGCCATCAGGATTTTTAAGCGCCGCCGGATGATAGAAACCCTGGGCTCCGCCCCCCAGGTCCACGAGAAATCCGTGGTCCGCCCGGCGTACTCTAAACGGGGAAAGGTGATCATCTCCGACGCGGCCCTTTCCCTGATGGTAGTCCACTGCGTGGACGAGTACAACGCCGAGATCCGGGTAAAAAAAACCGCCGTCCGGGACGACAAGGCGGGCTACCGGCTGGCCCTTACCATCGACGTACCCTACGGCCTCCAGCTGGGGGAAACCGTCCAGGAACTCCAGCGGTACGTCATTGACAACATAGAGTGGTATACGGGAATACTCATAGAAGAAATAAACGTCATCATCGACAAGATATGGGAGGAGAGGGAATGAAAAAGGCCGCGGTTTTTTTTCTAGCGGTAAGCCTGGGGGCGGCCCTGTACAGCCAGGACCGGCTGGCGGAAAACAGTTCCGCCCATTACGAGATAAGCGGCCCGGAAGGCGGCGGGGATTCCACGGCGGCGGAAATGGAAGCCCGCTTTGAGGCCTACAACCAGGTCTTTCGCTTCGATCCGTCCCTCCTGGCCGGGCCGCTTAAAGTCCGGGTCTTTACCAGCCAGGACGAGTACGACGCCTACGTCAGCGCCCGGCTGGGCGGCCCCCGGCCCGGGGCGGTATACCTGCACTACAGCGATCCGGGACATCGGGAACTGGTAATTCACCGGGGAAGCGCCGAGGCGGACCGGCTGGTTCCCCACCAGGCCTTTATCCAGTTCCTGCGGGGCTTCATCCCCCAGCCGCCGGGGTGGATTCGGGAAGGCTTTGCCATCTATTTTTCCAGCCAGACCTTTGACCGGGAAACGGCGTCCCTCGGCCAGGGGGAAAACCTGGACTGGCTCGAGACGGCAAAAAAGGCGGCCCCGGTCTCCCCCGAGGCGGTGTTCCTGGCGGACAAAAACGGGCCGCCCCCGGATTTCCCGGCCCTGGCCTGGTCCCTGGCCGCCTTCTTCATGGCCGCCCCCGCTGGCGGAACCGCCCCAGCCCCCCCGTCCGCCGGAACCGCCCCCGCCGGCGGAGCCGCCCCGGACTACCGGCGGGCGCTGACCGACGCCTTCATGGTCCTTTCCCCCAGCGCCGGGGCGGAAGAAAACGCCCAGGCCGTTTACCGCCGGATTACCCTCATCGCCCGGGAGGAGGACCTAAGCAAGGACTACAACGCCTACCTGGGGGCGAAAAAAACATTCCCCCAACTGGTAACCGAAGGGCAGGCGGCCTACGGGGCAAAGAACTTTTCCGGCGCGGGGGACCTCTTCCGCCAGGCCCGGGAACTCAAAAAGGACCACCCCCTCCCCTACTACTACCTGGGCCTCCTGGCCTACGAAGGCAAAGATTATACCGGGGCGGAGGCCCTTTACCAGCAAGCCCGGGACCGGGGCGCGGACAAGGCCCTGATCCAGTACGCCCTGGGGGTAAACGCCGCCGCCGCGGGGAAAACCGCCGAGGCCGTCTCCCTCCTCAAGGAAGCCGCCGCCGCCGACCCGGGGAAGTATAAATCCCGGACGGAGGACCTGATCAAGCGCCTGCAGTAGCGTTCCACCCCCCGGCGGTATGTTTTTGAAGAAAAAAAGCAAAAACCACTTGCGTTATTACAAAAAGGGTATATACTGATTGCGTATCCCCGAAGAGGATCATTACAGAACGGAGGTAAAAGCGTATGAACGGAACTAACCTGGAAAAGA
>JAIRPD010000066.1 GCA_031257195.1 Treponema sp.
TCCCTCCGCTTCCCGCGGAGGGAACGGGCCGGGGGGCTGCCCGGCGGGAAGGGTTCCCGCTGGGCGTGGTTTGTTAACGGTTAACAGAAAGGCGCCAAGGCCCTGGCTTCGCCAGGGCCGTGGCGTTTTTTTAGGGGGGGGCGCGATCCGTCCGCCTCCCCGCGGCTTTAGGGCGTGGCCGCGGCTGGGGGCGGCGATCCGTCCGCCTCCTCGCGGCTTTAGGGCGGGGCCGCGGCGCGCGTTATGTATCCAGTATTTCCATAAATCCCTTGGGGATAAGTATGGTATCTTCCCTGGGAAAATGCTTTATGTTCCCCGTTACTAAATAGTGAGCTTTCCCGGATTTATAAACCTCATAAAATTTCTTGTCCGTTTCATCAGAAAATCGCGCGGCCAGATGTTCCGCGTTTATAAATTCGCCGCTCCGCTTGAAATAGTCTATTTGGTATCAAGCACTATTCTCACTAAGGACTTTCCGTTCTGGCGTTTTCTATTATGGCGTTAATCTCGTCAAGCGTCATTTTGTCATTGCCCAACGAAACGGAAATTTCCTGCATCTTCCTTACGGCGTTTACCGCCATCGCCTTTCTGACGGCGGACACGGTGTCTTCCAATGTCTCGTCGCTTAAGGGGGTCAATAAAGCTATTGGTTTCCCGCCGCTGGTTATAACCATTTCACGCTCCGTGGGCAGCTTTTCCCAAATGCTGGGGGAAGTCCGAAAATCTTTTACGGTAACAAATTTCATACAGTTCTCCCGCGAAATTAAGGATATACCATTACCGCCCTTTTGCCAACGCCTTTTTGGGTGTTTTCAGGAACCGGGGGGGCCTCTTGAATCATTCCGCGCGTTCCTTTCCCGGGGGCTTGACAAAAAAACCGGAAAGGCCCTACACTGGTGAATGTTTCTTCTAAAAGAAACAAATACGGAAAGTAAAGGAAAAGGAGAAAAAGAGATGAAGGGAGCAAAAATCCTCTGTTTTTCGCTGCTCTGCGCCCTGGGGGCGCTGGGATGCGCCAAATCCGGCGGGGACGCCGGGCGGGGCGGGGAAATCAAGGTGGGGATCGCCAAAATTGTGCAGCACGAGGCCCTGGACGCCTGCGAACAGGGAATCCAGGAAGCCCTCAGGGCCCGGGGGCTTACGGTCGCCGTGGATTTGCAGAACGCCAACGGGGACGTAAATACCGCCGCCCAGATCGCCAACAAGTTCAAGGCCGATAAGGTGAACGCGGCGGTGGGAATCGCTACCCCCATGGCTGTGGCCCTGGCCAACGCCATCAAGGATATCCCGGTGGTGTTCTCCGTGGTTACCGACCCGGTGGGGGCCCGGCTGGTCTCGTCCCTGGACCGGGGGGAGGGGAACGTAACGGGTATTTCCGACGCGATTCCCACGGTGGATCATATCGGCCTTTTCCAGGAAATCGCGGGAATCAAAACCCTGGGGTACATTTACACCAGTTCCGAGGATAACTCCGTTTCCTCCCTGGCCCTGGTGAAGGAGGGCTGCGAAAAATACGGCGTTACCCTGATAACCCAGGCTATCAATACCAGCGCGGAACTTCGTTCGGCGGCCCAGGCTATTGTAAACCGGGTCGACGGGGTGTACCTGACCACGGATAACACGGTGTTTTCCGCCCTCCCCGCCCTGATACAGGTCTTCCAAGGGGCCAAAAAGCCCATCTTTTCCGGGGATGTTACGGGGGCCCTGAACGGGGGCTGCGTTATCGCCAGCGGCTTTAACTACTACAAGGCGGGGATCGCCACGGGGAACATTGTCGCGGATATTCTGGAGGGAAAAAAGCCCGCGGATATCCCGGTCAAGTTCCTTACGGACCCTTCCGAATCGGACCTGCTCTTTGATCTGGACGAGGCGGCTAACTGCGGGGTTACCATACCCCCGGCCTATCTTGCCAAGGCCAACTATATTATCCAAAATGGGGAACTAACCAAAAAAGAATAGGCGGGCTATGGGGGCGGTAAATGATGATGGGGGCGGGGTGGTATGATTGAGGGAATCCTTATTGAGGGTCTGGTGTACGGTATTATGGTCCTGGGGGTGTTTATCACCTTCCGGGTACTGAATTTCGCCGACATGACCGTGGACGGGTCTTTCCCCCTGGGTTCCGCCCTGATGGTGGTACTCCTCCTGGGGGGCTTTCCCACTCCCCTGGCGATCCTCGCGGCCTTCGCCGGGGGCTGCGCGGCGGGGCTGGTTACCGCCCTTATCCATACCCGCCTCAAGGTGCCGGACCTCCTTTCGGGGATCCTCACCATGACTATGCTCTACTCGATCAACCTGCGGATCATGTTCAACCGGGCGAATATTTCCCTCCTTAAGTTCACCTCCCTCTTTAACCGGATCACCGGGTGGACCGCCGATACCCTGGGGGGGCTTTGGGGGGTGGTGATCTTCTGCGCGCTCCTCACCTTCCTGGTTAAAACCGCCCTGGACCTGTTCTTCCATACCGACTACGGCCTGACCATGGGCGCCCTGGGGGATAACCCCCAGCTGGTGATCTCCCAGGGGATGAACCCCGACGTGATCAAGATCAGCGGTATCTGCCTGGCCAACGGCCTTACCGCCGCGGCGGGGGCGCTGACGGCTATGTACCAGGGCTTTGCCGACGTGAGCCTGGGAACGGGGATCATCGTCTCCGGCCTGGCCTCCCTGATGCTGGGGGAACTGTTGATCCGGTCCAACCGGATCGGCCTTCAGACCCTGCGGGTCCTGGCGGGCTCGGTCCTGTACCGGGGTCTGATGTACCTGGCCCGGGATTACGGCTACCATATCAACATGACCCCCAACGACTTTAAGCTGATCACCGGGCTGCTCATTGTCATCTGCATCATCCTGTCCCACAACAGACTGTTCCGGGCCCGGCGGAGGAAACGATGATCCGCCTGGAAAACCTTTCCCTGGTCTTTGGCCTGGGAACGGAGGACGAAAACGAGGCCCTTAAAAACCTCAGCCTGACGGTGAATCCCGGGGACTTTATCACGATCATCGGCTCCAACGGGGCGGGAAAAACCACCCTGTACAACGCCATCGCCGGGACCTATCCTCTCCACGGGGGGCGGATCTTCCTGAGCGAGGGGGGCGCGCCGGGGCCGGGGGGGCGGCCCCCGGAGCGGGAGATCACCCGGGAGCCGGAATACCGCCGGGCCCGGTATATAGGGCGGATCTTCCAGAACCCCCTCCTGGGCACCGCGGGCCGCATGAGCCTGGAGGACAACATGATGATCGCCCGGGAAAAGGGGTACCGGGGGCTCAAGATTGGCCTGAACCGGCGGACCCGGGAGTTCTTTCGGGAGCGGCTTTCCGCCCTGGGGATGGGCCTGGAAAACCGGCTGACCGACAACGTGGAGCTCTTTTCCGGGGGCCAGCGCCAGGCTCTGACCCTGCTTATGACGGTGATGAGCCGTCCCAGCCTCCTCCTCCTGGATGAGCATACCGCCGCCCTGGACCCCCACAACGCGGAGCTGGTGATGGACCTGACCCTCCGTTTCGCCCGGGACTACAACCTGACGGTGATGATGATAACCCACAACATGAGCCACGCCCTGGCCACGGGAAACCGCCTGTTAATGATGGACGGGGGGGAAATTATCCTGGACATAGGGGCCGGGGAAAAGGCCAAGCTTACCACCGCCGGCCTGGTCCAGCGCTTTAAGGACATCAAACAAAAGGAACTGGCCAGCGACGAGTTGCTGCTGGATACGGGGCCGCGGGTCTAGGGTAACGTCCGCCCGCCGTTACGGGATTTTAGAAAAGTACCGTATATAAAGCGGCGTTAAGTTCAATGACAACACCGGTCCGCATATACGAAACCACATCCAGGGCATATTCTTCACCCCGTTCCACCAATAATTTTTTATATATTTCATACAAAGTTATCGTCGGGACGATAAGCTCGCCGGGGTTTTCAATAACCGGGGCGGCGTTTACCCCGCCGCTCCCGGCGTCCGTCCCGCCGCCTCCAGCCCCGCCGTTTTTTCTACTTTTCGTGAATTTTTCCCCGCGGGCCCTTGACATAATCCGGCAAAAGTGAGAAAATACCCTATGCTGTTGAAAGCGGCCGCGGACAAAAGAACAGACCTCCCCCGCCACTCCGGCTTACCGGCCGCGCCATTATACCCCGCCGTCCCCAGCCCCCGCCGCATGGACGCGGCTGTAACCATAGCAATCCGGCGAAGCCGGATTGGTGGAGTTCGCGAAGCAAACTCCGGGCTCAAAATCCGTCAGGGATGGCCCCGCCGCATGGACGCGGCTGTAACCATAGCAATCCGGCGAAGCCGGAGTGGTGGAGTTTGCTTCGCCAACACCGGCCTCAAAATCCGCCCAGGGTGGCGGCTTTTGAGGCCCA
>JAIRPD010000030.1 GCA_031257195.1 Treponema sp.
CTGGCGGATTGTATTTCCGGCACCCGCACCCCCATGCACTACACCGCGGAGATCGCCAAAAAAGAATATCCCGGCTGTATCACCGTTTTTATCGGCCCCTGCCTTGCCAAGCGGCGGGAAGGCATGGACGACGAGTATGTGGATTATGTCATTTCCATTGAGGAATTGGGCGCGCTGTTTGTGGCGAAAGAGATCGATGTGGCAAAGGCCGCTCCCGCTATGGGGGAAAAGCTGTCCACCGCCACGGGGAGGAATTTTGCCAGGTCCGGCGGCGTTGCCCAGGCGGTAAAGGCGCGGCTCAAAGATCCGTCAATATTGAAGGAAGCGGTTATTGACGGCCTTGACAAAGCGGGCATGAAGCGCCTTGCCGAGTTCGGGAAAATTCACGCAGGCGCAATTCCGGCGGGGCCGGACACTCCCAACCTGATCGAAGTGATGGCCTGTCAGGGGGGCTGTATCGCCGGGCCGTCGGTGGTTACCAATCCCAAAGTCGCGCTTACGCAGTTGGCAAAATATGTGGAAAGGGGCGGCAAAACCTGCTAGGGGGCTGATGGTTAGAGCTGTCTGGAAATCCGGTTGATTCCCGGACAGCTCTATTTTGAAGGCCGTGCTGCCAGCGTAAAGGCAAAGCTGTATAATCTTACACTTTTTGGTATAAATCGAGAATCGCCAGTCGCTTCCGCAACAAGTTCCTCAATAAAGATGGTATATCCACGAGCGCGCTATTATACTTTTTTTAAGGAGAATACCATGAACAAAGCGTATTTTTCGCGCCGCCTGCACCGCCTGCGCCGCTTGCGCTGCCTGCGCCGCTTGCGCCGCCTGTCGTTTATTTTGATTTTCGCGCTCTGCGCGGCAGGCTGTATTCCCTATTTCAACATACCTGATGAGGAACTGCGGGTAACGCCTTTCAAAACCGCCTATGAAACCGGCAGCGTCATCGATACGGCGCATGACCTGGAGGTTAACAAACAGGAAAAAAACGGTTCCCTGACGCGGCTCTCTCCCGGCGAATTTGTCTTGAGTCCCGGCATTCTGGATTTTGAGGGGGAGCACACTATCACCGTTATCGCCGAGGGGCTTTCCGGCAGCTATGTGGTACGGGTCGAAAATCTAGGGGCTTCCACGCCGCTGGTACAGGCGATTCCCTTTAAGGCGGCGTATCAATCGGGGGAGAACGTCTCCAAGCGCGATCTGGCGGTATACGTCCGAAACCTGACCACCGGGGAGATGGAACCGGCGGCGCCGGACAGGTTTAAGCTCATATTTGAAGCGCGGCTTGGTTTTGGCGAGGGCGTTCTGGGCCCCTTGCCTTCGGGCATCACAAATCCTATCGAGGTGACGGTGAAAGTACCGGACTACTCCAGTACAGCCGGGGCGAGGTACAACATCTGGGTAGATGAGCGGCCCCCGCCCGCCGCCCGCTCGCTGGTTGTCGTACCGATCAGAACCACTTACGCCGCAGGGGATGTTTTCGATCCTCAGACGGATCTTTTGGTGTACCGGAATACAACTCTGGGCGCGATGGAACGAATATCTTGGAACGAGATTACCGCCGTAACCATGACAGCGGGCGGCGGGGTGGAAGAAGACGCCTTCGGTTATGTTTTCACCGGAGCGGGGAACCACAAGGTAAAGGTGCGGGCGTCGGGTATGGAAACGGCCTGCAGTCTGTGGGTCTACGATGACCGTTTGGCCGGGACGGGCTTTGAGGGCGCGCTCAACCTTGTCTATGTGGATGGAAGCCGGGGGATTATGAAGCGGAACGCGATGGGCCTATGGGAAGTCGAGGTAGATCAGACTGCGCGGCCCGGCGACCCGCCGAAAGACGGGCGGGTGATCTATAGCTTCACCCCGGACGGCACGAATAACACGTACCTGCTGGGGCGGCGGAATGACGAGGAAGCGGCGCTGAACATCACCCGGACGGGGGAACTGAAATTCCGGCAAGGCGCGGTCTGGGGGGTGAATCGAGGTTTTATTCCCATTGAAAGCGTTGAAGAACTGCGGATGATCGATACCGATCTGAGCACGCTGGCGGGCCGCTATGAACTACAGGCGGAACTTGATCTCTTGGGCGGGGCTAACGTAACGGTAACGCCGCAGACGCCGTTGCTGGAATGGAAACCAATCGGGAGACGGCCCAACCCCGCCGGTCAAAACGGCGCGATTTTTGCCTTCACCGGCAGGTTTGACGGGTGCAATTACCAGATACGCAATATGCGTATCACAACCGGCGGCGGAATCATCGGACTCTTCGGCGAAGGAAGCCCGAACAGTTCGGGCGGGTCCTGCGTCATCAGGAACGTCAGAATACAGGGTGAAATCGACGCAAGCGCCAATCCTACCGGCTGCAATGTTATCGGCGGCGTTATGGCGCAGGGGAGCGCGACCATTGAGAACTGCGAGAGCCGCGTCAACATCATCGGGCCGGGCGGCAGGTACGGCGGCATCGTGGGCTGGGGGCAGATTATCGTTATCGACTGCGTGAACTACGGGGATGTAGAGGCCGGGGGCGCTGCGGGGGGCATTGCGGGCGAAGGCTACGAGATACGGGGCTGCAAAAACCAGGGCAATGTTACCACCACGGGAGACAGCGCAGGGGGTATCGTGGGCAGTTTTTTTGGTACGCACTTAAAGTCCAACTATATAACTATTCTGAACTGTGAAAATACCGGCGTTGTTACAGCTCAAGGGGATAACGCGGGCGGTATCGCCGGATTTGCGAGATGGGATTCGGTGACCGACGTATACATCCGTATCGAAGGCTGCAAAAATACCGGCGCGGTAACTGCCGTGGGGAGTAACGCGGGTGGTATTGGCGGTTTCATTGGAATATGTGACTGGGATATAAACGACGATTGGTATATCGCGGCCTGCTACAACACAGGCCCGGTTAGCGCCGCCAATTACGCAGGCGGTATCGTGGGACGAGGTTACTACGACTGGGGTACTATTTTTCAATCGGCTTTGCGTATACTGGCCTGTTACAGCACCGGGCGCGTTACCTCTGGCGGGATCTTCGGCGCGCTGGCGGGGAATGTGGCTGTCGTTGATTCCGACTGCTTTTTCGATCCCACCCTGTCCCTGGGCAATTCAGGCGCCCCTGTCCACAACGGCGGCACTATTTGCGGTAGTAGTATGTTCGGCAGTAGTGGAAGCGGAGGGTGGAAGCGGTTTGGCGTCGACGGCTGGCCCGGTCAGACCGGCGCTGATGACTGGTGGGTTACGGGAACCGGCGCGGGTAACCGCTACTGGAAAAGCCTGGGCAACATCGGTAACGGCAGCCCGCTCACCTGGAGCCTCCCCACGTTGTGGTGGGAGTAGCAAATTCCTGCTTGATTTTGTACAATAGAGCTGTTCTGAAACGTGTGATCTATAAAGAGGAGCAAATACATGAACGGAAAACCCCTGTCGTCCCCCCAGGAAGATCATTACATCATTCCGCTGTTCTGGCAGCACGGCGAAGACGAAGCGCGGCTCCGGGACGAAATCCGGGCCATGCACGGAAGCGGCATTAAGGGCTTTATCGTTGAGAGCCGCCCCTTCGCCGGCTTCCTCGAATCCGCCTGGTGGGAGAACACCAACATCCTCCTGGACGAGGCGGGAAAGCTGGGCATGGGGGTCTGGTTTTTCGACGACCGGGTGTATCCCTCGGGGTATGGGAACGGCGCGGCGGAAAACCGGCCTGAGATCCGCAAGCTCTACCTGGACGAGCGGCACATCGACGTATGGGGCCCCGTCAAGGGTTCTTCTTTTATGATTGATCCCTGGCTGAACAAAGAGGCGGGGGAAAAACTGTTCGCCCTGGCTGCCGCGCCCATCCCCGGCGGCATTGACGTTATCGACGAAAAGGGGATCGTCCCGCTTGAAGCCGTGGACGGGCTCCTGCGCTGGGACATACCCGGCCCGGGGAAGTGGCGGATTTTTATCTTCGTCCTCACCGGCGAGGGGGGGGAAGGCTGGACCTCCAAGTATATCAACCCCCTGAATGAAAAGGCCGTTTCCGCGCTCATCGAAACCTGCTACGAACCCTATTACGAGCGCTATTCCCACCTTTTCGGATCGGTGATAAGGGGCTTCTTTACCGACGAGCCCCGCTTCGGCAATGCGTCGAGCTACGACGCCATGATGGGGAATCCCCCGCCGGATGAAAAATACTATTCCCAGCAGCGCCAAAAGATGGTCCTGCCCTGGTCGGACGAGCTGGAACGGGAACTTGCCTCCCGGGCGGGGGGGAATTTGAAACGGCTGCTGCCCCTCCTCTTTTACCCTTCCGTGGATGGTTCAAAAGAGTTAGCCTACGCTTACCTAGACGCCGCCTCCCGGCTTTTCGGGGAGCTGTTTGTCCGGCGTATCGGTGACTGGTGCCGGGAACGGGGGGTGGAGCTTATCGGGCACACGGTGGAAGACAACGGGGCCCACGCCCGGCTGGGCTACGGAACGGGCCATTTTTACCGGAGCATGGCCGCCCTGGACGCCGCCGGGCTTGACGTGGTTTATCAGATCTGGCCGGGGGTTAAGGATGGGCGCATGGCGAGCCCCTTCGGCTATTTGGACGCGAATTTTTTCTACTGGGGCATCACGAAAATGGCCGCCTCCGAGGCCCAGCTTGATCCCAAAAAGAAGGGCAGAACGGTCTGCGAGATCTTCGGGGCCTACGGCTGGCAGGAAGGGCTCAGGCTGATGAAATGGCTCACCGATCACGTGGCCGTCCGGGGGGTGAACGTGCTGATACCCCACGCCTTTTCGCCCAAGGATTTTCCCGATCCCGACTGCCCGCCCCATTTCCACGCCCAGGGAAAAAATCCCCAGTGGAAGTATTTCCCCCGCTGGGCGGCCTATGCCAACCGCGTCTGCGCCCGTCTTTCCGGGGGCGTCCACGTCACCCGTATCGGCGTTCTCTACCACGCCGAACAGGAATGGCTCGGGGATTACATGCCCTTCAACCGGGTGGTGGAGGCCCTGCAAACCCGGGGCGTCGACTGCCGGATCATCCCGGCGGATTACCTGTCCACGGCGGAGGCGGCCTCCGGCGGCTCATCGGGGGGATTTGTCATCAACGGCCACTGTTACGGCGCGCTTGTCGTGCCCTGGGCGGAGCGTATGCACAGCGGCATCCTCGCGCGCCTGGGGGAACTTGCCCGGAACACGGAGGTCGTCTTTGCCGGCGCCCTGCCCGCCGGGGATGAAAAACAGCGATCCGCGGCGGCGGCCTTGACCGGGAATTGCCGCGTTCTGCCCCTGGGGGAAATCGCCGGCCACCTTGCGGCGAAGGGTTTTACGGACATCGCCTTTGATCCGCCCCATCCGGATCTGCGCTCCTATCATTACAAAACCGGTGATGGTGAACGGTTCTTTTTTGTCAACGAAAGCCCCCGGGAACGGGTGAAAACAACGATCGCCCTTCCGGCAAACGATCCCCGGATTTCCGGCGCGGCCTATGGTTACGACGCCATGGAAGACCGCCGTTTTCCCGCGGCCATTGAGGGGGGCCTTTTCAACCTGGAGCTTGAACCCTGGGGATCGGTATTCCTGGAGTTCCCCGGGGAAGCGGTTTCCCCGGAAAGCCTTGGGGAGCCCCCCGCGGCCTTGACCCCCCTGCCTTCGCTGCGGGAGAAATATCCCCGGATCATCAACCCGGCCCCGTTGTTCCGCTTATCCTTGAAATCCTACGACGCGGGGGAATTTGCCGCCCCCCTGGAAGGACGGGAGCTCCGGGACATCGCCCTGGAATACCCCCGCTTTTCGGGAACCATGCGCTACGAGTTTGAGCTGGAGAGCCCTGAGGCGGTTGATGATTTTATCCTGGATCTGGGGGAGGTCTACGAATCCGCCGAGGCCTGGGTCAACGGCGTTTCCCTGGGGGTGCGGATATGCCCCCCCTACCGCTTCCGGGGGAACGCCCTCCGCCGGGGGAAAAACCTGATCGCCGTGGAAGCGGTCAACACCCTGGCAAAGGCGCTGGGCTCCTTAAATATTTTTGACCGCGCCATGGCCCAGGAACCCAGCGGCCTCCTGGGCCCGGTCTGTATCAGGGCAGGGGCTTAATAGGGGCGGTTTCACTTAAAAAACTTGCTTGCGCCCTGCCTGTCCCCATGCTATCATAGCGCATGGAATTTCCCCGGAACCTGACCATGGCGCAGGCTTTTTTTCTGCCCCTGCGGCTGACTCCCTTCCATGCGGGCCTGCGGCTTGTCCACCGTATTATCGGCGCTTTTAAGACCTTCGCCACAGTGATGATCACTGCGGCCTGTATCAACACCGCCCTGGCGGTGCGGGGAAAGACCGCCCCCTACCAGAGCCTATTCCCGCCCCGGGGCGGGCTCGTGCTCCTCCTGCTCTGGGATCACGTGGTGGGACCCCTGGTGGGCTTGTCCAACACCCGGCAGAGTATCAAGCTCAGGCTACTCTTTCGTGAGCCCTTTATCGAAAAACGGGTGCGGCTGGACTACCGCTACGTGGAAACCCCCCAGGTCTGGGACATGGTTTCCCGCACCTGGGGCAGCCCGGAAGACAAGATTATGGAGTTTTGGAACGCCGTCCTGGAACTGGCGAACCTGTTGATCTCGGCAGGGAGCGTCTTTGTGGTGCTCGCCGCCCAGGTCTGGTGGGCGGCCCTGATCTCCGTGGCGGTAACTATCCCCCTTTTGTACCTGGCCGTGCAGTCGGGGAAGAAGCAGTACGACGCGGAAAAAGAGGTGTCCAGGTATACCCGGAAAAACCAGTTCCTCTCCCGCATACTTACCTCCCGGGAGGCGGCGCTGGAACGGAAGCTCTTCGGCTTTAGCGCCGGGATAAACAAGGATTTCAGAAAGGAATTCGACACCGCCCGGAAATACCTCTTCAAGGTGGAGGCCCGCCGTTTTGTGCTGATCAAATCCGTGGGCCTGGCCGGGGCGGCGGTTTCCTCTTTCGCGCTTTTTATGCTGATCCCGCCGGTGTTGGCCGGGACCCTCTCTATCGGGCTCTTTATTTCCCTCACCGGCGCGCTGTTCAACATGATCAACAATCTCTCCTGGTCGCTCCCCTGGCAGCTCTCCCAGCTCTCCCGGTTCCGGGAATACATCAAGGACGTGAACGGGTTTTTTGCCCTGGACGAGGTAAAGGACGCGGAGGCCCTGCCTGCCGAAACGCCGCCTGACTTCGAGTCCCTGGAATTCAGGGACGTGAGTTTCGCCTATCCGGGGACGGAGAAGAAGGTGCTCGACGGCCTTTCCCTTAAAATCGAAAAGGGGAAGCGCTATTCCTTTGTGGGGAAAAACGGCGCGGGAAAGACCACCATCGCCAAGCTGATGACCCGGCTCTACAGCGGCTACGAGGGGGAGATCCTCCTCAACGGGCGGGACATTAAAACCTGGGGCATGGGGGAAATCAAGGCGGCCTTTTGCGCGGTGTTCCAGGATTTTGCCAAATACCAGATCAGCCTGGGGGACAATATCGGACTGGGAAAGATCCGGGGCGCGGATGAGGAAGAGATCAAAAGGGCCGCGGACACCATCGGCCTCTCTGAGGCGGCGGCGAAACTTCCCGGGGGCTTCAAGACCAATTTGGGGAAGATCAAGGACGACGGGGTAGACCTTTCCGGGGGGGAGTGGCAGCGGGCGGCCATGGCCCGGGGGGTGATAAGCCCCGCGCCGTTAAAAATTCTGGACGAGCCCACCGCCGCCCTGGATCCCATCGGGGAGAGCCGGCTCTACGAAAAGTTTGAGGAGATAAGCCGGGGCTTTACCACGATCTTCATCAGCCACCGCCTAGGTTCCACCAAGCTGGCGGATACGATCTTCGTGCTGGACGGCGGAAAAATCGTGGAGTCCGGTTCCCACAGCGAATTGATGGCCCAGGCCGGGCTCTACGCCGAAATGTTTGAAAGCCAGCGGGAGTGGTATGTATGAGTGACGCCGTGAAAAAACCCGAACAGAAAAAAAACAAGCTCCCCTTTTTCAAGATACTCTTCCGGGTTATCCCTCTGGTGTTCCAGGTTGTTCCGGGGGAATTTTTGCTGTTTGAAGCGGTGGGGGTGATCCACAGCCTGTCCTGGGCCGCGGCTGTCTTTATCAACCAGTGGTTCTACGATGCCCTGTCCCGGGCGGCCTTTGCCGGAGGCCCGGCATCGGCTGCCTTTTTCGGCGCTTTCCTGGTAGCGGGAATAACTATCGCCTGCCAGGTTCTCAACGGGCTCCATAACTTCTGGTACAGACCCCTTTATGAAAAAACCCAGGGCCGGCTTTCGGAACTGGTACACCGCAAGGCCGGGCTTTTGCGGGCCGAATGTTTTGAGGACAAGGAAAAACTGGACCACATCAACAAGGCGGTCGAGGGGATGCGGAACGCGGTCAGCCTTTCAATGGGTTTCTTCGGCCTCTTTACCTTTTATCTGCCCTTTTTCCTGTTTCTCTTTGTATACTTCTGGCGTTTGAAGCCCCTGCTGGACATGGCGTTCATCATCATTTTTATCCCGGTGTTCCTGTCCCAGATCGTCAGGGCCAGGCTCCACGCCCGGCTGGAGGATGATGCCGCGCCGCTCCGCCGGGAATCGGACCATTACGAGGAGTGCCTCTGCGGTCATCTTTACATGAAGGAAACCCGGCTTTTGGGGGCCTACCGCTACTTCAAGAACCGCTACATGGAAACGATAGAACTGCTGGCGAAAAAGCAGTGGGCCCTTGAAAAACGGATCAACACCGTCAACCTGGGGCTCAACCTCCTGACCCTGGCAGGCTACGGCGGCATCCTCTGGCTGCTCTTTAGCTCCCTTATGGCCGGGGATATTAGCGTGGGCGCTTTTGCGGCGGTCTACGCCTCGGTAGACCAGATGTTCGGCATTATGAACGAGATATTCCGCAACAACCTGTCGTCCATGAGCAGGGAATTGGGTTCGGTGAACAACTTTATCAAGTTCCTCGACCTGCCCAACCAGGAGGGAGAGCAAAAAACGCCGGATTTTTCGGGCGGCGGGGGGCTGCCGGCGGTGGCGGCGGAACACCTTTCCTTTACCTACCCCGGCGCGGAAAAGCCCAGCGTGGTAGACCTTTCCCTGGAGATCCGGGCCGGGGAGACTGTGGCCATCGTGGGGGAAAACGGCTCGGGCAAGTCCACCCTGGTCAAGCTCATCTCCGGGCTCTACGCCCCCTCCGCGGGGAGGGTCTCCATCGGCGGGGTCAAGAGCGACGCCGCCGGGGCTGAAAGCCTCTACGCCAACACCTCCGCCGTGTTCCAGTCCTTTGAACGCTACAAGCTCACCCTGGGGGAAAACATCCGCATCAGCGACCTTGCCTCAGGCGAGCCGCCGGATCAGGCGGCAAAAGCGGCCAACCTGGACGCTGCCGATGCGAAAACCTTCCCCCAGGGAAAGGACACGATCCTCTCCCGCGAATTTGAGGGGGTTGACCTTTCGGGGGGCCAGTGGCAGCGGGTGGCCATTGCCCGGGGGCTTTACCGGAAGCACGGCTTCATCCTCCTGGACGAGCCCACGGCGGCGATTGACCCCATCGAGGAGACCCGGGTTTACCGCCAGTTCGCCGCCATCGCCCGGGAGATCACCGCGGTGATCGTGACCCACCGGCTGGGTTCCGCCCGGATCGCGGACCG
>JAIRPD010000124.1 GCA_031257195.1 Treponema sp.
TACCGCGGACGGCTACAAGATCAAGACCCCCCTCTTTACCAGCCGTATCCGGCTCCCGGGGGAGTACGAGGGCGACGAGACCCGGCTTCCCCCGGGGACGCTGCCGGAGGTGCGTCTGCGGGCCGCCCACGAGTTCACGAAGTACATCAACGACCGGGTGCGGGTGCGGTTTGACGGCATCGACGCGGCGGAGGGGCTGATCGCGGAGGCGGTGGACGAGAAGACGGGGCAGATGGACGAGGTGGCCACCATCGGGAACCTGCTGACCATCCGCGGCTACGGCCTCAAAATTGAGGGGGACGAGGCCCACCGGGACCAGGTGGGGCTGTTTTTCCAGGCCGGGGACGGCGATCCCGTGAAGGCGGAGATCGTCGCCGTGAACGAGAACCGGACCCTCAAGGTGGTGGTCCCCGCCCTGGCCGCGGGGACGGAATACCACCTGCGGATATTCACGATGAGTTCCGCCAAAGGCGGTGGGGCGCTGCTTAAAACGGCGAGGGAGCCGCGATCGGAGTTTACCCTCACGGCCCGGACCTAATGGCGGCGTATCCCAGATCGGGACGCCGATCGAGCCTGGATCGGAACCCCGATCAGCCTTGGATCGGCATATCGATCAGGCCGGGATCGGAGTCCCGATCAGCCCTGGATCGGCGTATCGATCAGGTCAGGATCGGGGGCTTTCCTGATGGGGGAGAGAGGAGGGGAGGGGACTGAACGGGGATAGTACAAAAAACCCCCGAGCCGCGGCGGATCTTGGCGGATCACCAAACGTTGTTTGGCCGAAGCCGCGGACGGGGGCGCTTTTCATCATAACCGATGGAAGGAGACGTTTCAATATGAAGGACATAACGAAAAAGTACAAGACAAGAGGGAGGCCCGGGTTTTTCCCGCTGACGGCCTTCCTGGGCGCGATCCTGGCGCTGGCGGGATGCGATAATCCGGCGGGGCCGGGGGGGCCGGGGACGGTCGAGCTTCGGAGCGGTGTGTACATCAATCCCGGAAGCGTGGAAGTGGAAACCGGGGACACCGCCGTTTTTCAGGCCGCTGTGAGCGGTATAGCCGACAAGGGCGTTACCTGGAGTGTTTCGGGAAGCCTAAGCCCAGATACGGCGATCCGCGCGACCAGCGCGGCCAGGGCCGTCCTGACGGTGGGCGCGGATGAGACCGCGGCGCGGCTAACCGTAACGGCCGCGTCCACGGCGGACAGCTCGAAGAGCGCCAGCGCCGCGGCCTATGTGGTACAGGGCGTGGGCTCCAGGGCGTATTACGTTTCCGCGGGTGGGGACGACGCCAACGCCGGTACGCGGGAAGCGCCCTACGGGACCGTGGCGAAGGCTCTCGAGGCGATAAGCGGCGCCTACGCCGGGTCCTGGCCCGGCAAGGGAACGGACCAGGTGGAAACCGCCTATATCGTGATTTCCGGCGAGTTGACGGGACCCACCACCGGCACGGGGGAAAACAGCAGTTCCTGGGTCATTTCCAGCGCGAACGCCGCCGCCAATACCTACCCGCCCATAGAACTGCGGGGAAGTAAAAACAACCCGGCGATACTGCTGGCGGGTCCGGC
Source organism: Treponema sp. (assembly GCA_031257195.1). Classification (GTDB taxonomy): domain Bacteria; phylum Spirochaetota; class Spirochaetia; order Treponematales; family Breznakiellaceae; genus JAIRPD01. The sequence continues at coordinate 1,568 of JAIRPD010000124.1, forward strand.
CCGGCGGGTACTCTATGTAAAATACAACAAAGTTACCCTGGGTCCCTGGCTCGCCTTAACCGGCGGCGCGCCGAATAACAACGGCGGCGGCCTCTACCTTGACGCGGGGGCCACGGTGATCCTGAATGGCGCGGATATTAATAATAATAAAGTAGCCAGTACTACCAGTTATTCAGGCGGAGGGGTGTACATAAGATCCGCGGCGAGCTCGCCGACCAGGTTGATCATTGAGCGCGGCTCCATACAGAACAATGAGGCGCCGGGCGCCGGCGGCGGTGTCTACGCCACCGGCGTGAACGGCGTGAACGGTGTCCTTGAAATGAGGGACGGCCTGATCGGCGGCAACCGTATGGTTCCCGTGAACACCTATACCAGCAACCTAGGCGGAGGCGGCGTCTATCTGGCCGCTTACGGCGAACTTGTTATGACGGGCGGCGAAATCACCGGCAACAAAGTCAGGGGTATCACCAGCGGTACGACGCGCCTCCCGGCGGCTGGCGGCGGCGTGTGGGCGGGGGCATACGCCAGTTTCAGCATGACCGGCGGTCTTATCAGTGGCAACAGTGTCGAGTGGAATCCCGACTATGTTACCAGCGAGGCCAACGCGGCGGTGGGCGGCGCGGGGGTTTATCTGAATAACGTTACCACCTGGAGATTCCTGATCGGCGGAAGCGCCCGGATTGACCAGAACAACGAGGTCCGGATCGCGGCCCCCGCGACGGGAGCCACCGGCCTTATCGCCGTTCGCGAAGCCTTTACGGGAAGCGAACCCGCGGCGAAATTCGACCTGGCGGGACAGGCGGCGAATGGAAGTCCCCAGACGCGCTGGATGGAGCAACCCCTGCTGACGTGGGACACGGGGCTTTCCGGCCCGCTGCCCGCCAGCCGCTTTACGCTGGGTACGTTCCGCCGAACGGAAATCAGGACAGCCGCGGGCGTTCTTACCCAGGCGGCGGTAAACGCCCCGGCGGCGCCCTCTTTTCGGCTTGATCCGGACGGGATTCTCCACCGGAAACCGATGTCTATCACCAGGGTAACGATCAGCGCCGTTACGGAGGGCTACGCCGCGGGCAATGGGGAAATGGCCATCGATCCGGGGTATCCGGGCATCCAGCTTAAGGCGGTGGTGGAGTCGAGCGGCGCCCCCGTTTCCCAAACGGCGGCGTGGAGTATGAGCGGGAATTCCAGCGGTTCGACAACCCTGAGCGGCCCCGACGCCGCCGGCTATGTTACCCTCACCGTTGGGGCCGGGGAAACCGGCGTGGTCGTTATCAGCGCCGTGTCGAACGAGCCGCTGGCGGACGCCCAGAAGACGGGAACCCTTACCATCTTTATCCCCACGGCGGCCAACGGCGGCGTGGCGGACGGCCGGCGGACCTGGTATGTCAACACCGCGAGCGGGAACAACGCCGGCCACGGACGGAGCGAAGCCAGGGCGCTCAAGAGCGTCCGCCAGGCGGCGGCGCTCATAAAATCCTACTATGGGACCACCACGGCACTGAGAGGCGCCTGGCCCAGAACCGGCGGCGTCCTTGACCCCGCCCGGATCATCGTGAACGGGACGGATATTTATACCACCGCCAGCGTGAACACCAATGGCGCCATCGCGGCGGCTATCGACCTTTCCGCGGACAGTTCCTGGCCGCCCCTCTACCTCGCGGGGAAAAGCGCGGCCCAGCCCGGCGTACTCCGGGTTCAGCGGCCCCAGGAGACGAAAAACCTGCGGGTACTGTACATTGGTTCCGGGAATACCGTAACCCTGGGGCCGAACATGACCCTGACCGGAGGATCCCTTACCCGCGACGGTTATTCCGCGGACGGGGGCGCGGGTGTTCATACGAAGGGAAAACTCATTCTGGAGGGCGGCGTTATTGAGGGGAACCGGGCGGAGGCGACGGTGAGCGATCGGGAAGCTGGCGGCGTCTATGTGTACAGCGCCGGCGCTCTGGAGATACGCTCGGGCGCTATCCGTAACAATTATTCCGCGCAGTTCGCGGGCGGGGTATTTGTTGACGCTGCCGGTGTCGTAACCATGACCGGCGGTTCCATTAAGGGCAATACCATTGGGGCCGGCCGCTACGGCAAGGACCTTCATATTGGGGGCATAGCTTCAAGTCTCAGGGCCAGTGCCGGCTTCAAATTGAGCGGCGACGCCGAGGTTGGTGAAATCGCTCTTAGATCAGGGGCTAGCACCGACGACAGCCTGGGCGGACGTATTGGGATCACGGGCGACCTCGGCGGTTCCGGCGCGACCGTTTATCTGTACGGGAACGATAATATCACCCTTGGCACCCTTGGGCGGATTCTTAGCAGATACCATGAAAGCGCCGCGTCCAAGTCCCCGGTGTTTGTCAATGTTGACGGGTACAGCGGAACCCTTCCGCCCGCGGGCTTCAATTTCGCGGGTATTGTTGTCGTTACCGGCTACGCCAGTTCCAGCGTTACAGACCTTACGGAAACACTGAATCCCGTACCGGAGGGAATCAGTATCGGCTCAAACGGGTACCTTACGGGGCCCCTTCCCTAACAGGATGAACCCGGGACCGGCTCCGCCGGTCCCGGGTTCATCGGTTTTGGGTTTTTAGTTCGGTCTTTGGCCCGGCCAAAGGCCTATGATACAAGGAGTTTCGCGTGATGAAGAAGAAGTACGCGTCGATGAAGGCCGCGCGGTTTTTCACGGCGGCGGTTTTGGCGGCGGCGGTTTTGTCCACCGCCCTGTCTTTGGCGGCCTGCGGAAATCCCGCCGGCCCTGGTCCGAATCTCAACGGATTCCGTAATCTGGCCTTTGAATCGGACGGCCTCATGGTGAACACGGATTCGGTGAGAAGCGGGGAACGGGCCGGGGTTTTTCGTACCCAGGGCGGGACGGGAACGGTAACCTTCTCTTTTGAGGAAGGGAGGGGCGTTGAATTCCTGGATAATGAGGATTTTGAAATCCGGGGAAATGAACTATACATTACCAGCGGTACGCCGCTGACCGCGAGGGGATACAAAATCCGCGTCCGGGCCACGGACGGCGCGGGGACGGTTCTTTCACCGGAGTCTCCCTTTACCGTTCAGGTCTACGCCGACATGGGAAGGCCGTCGGGTATCGCCGTTGTCGCGGGCCAGAGACGGCTCTACCTTTCCTGGACCCGCGCCACCGGCGCGAAAACCCACGAGTACTGCTACGGTACAACGTCAAACTTTACGGCCCCCGCGGGAGGCGCCGGTGTTTTTCCCGCCAACTTGGGGACCGCGGCGGAAGCGGGTTCCGCCGCGGATGGCTGGCTCGCGGAATCGACCCAGTACTGGGTACGGGTACGCGGGAAAAATGGAACGGCCCTTGGCCCATGGAGTGACGCGGTAAAGGCCGATACCCCCACGGGTGATCCGATACAGGCCTTCTGGTATACGGGTAAATGGGAACATCTGCGGGATGGCGCGGTATACCCCCAATATACGGATTACCGCTACCCTGGCGCGACAATAGAAGTGGGCGGCGGGGAAACCAGAACAATATCCGCCAGTACCGAAACGGGGGCGATGGGCTGGGACTGCGGTATGGATCCCTACGCCTACCAGGCTCTTCCCGGTGGGGCGGGGGTACGGATAAAATACTATGGTCCCTTCAACGGGGGTGACGAAGTGGTATATCATAAACGGTTTACCAGAGAGGAAGCCCAGGCCCTGCCGGTGGAGAAAAGAACAGGAACCCCCTATGGTACTCCCTCCGGTACTCCCCCCGTGGTAGATACCTGGTACCGGGCGTTTTATTTCAAGGCTAACCAGAACCAGCCCTTCCTTTTGCCTAACGGTCAGCCCGCCCACGCGGGGGTCTTTATTGTCCGATCCGGTGACGGGTATTACTGCAACTACTACTGGGGGTTGGGCGCGGTCTGGACGGAGGACCCGGAGGAATATATTTCGGGCGGTACTCGCGTCCCTTATGGCGAGAACCTGCAGGTTCACATGGGCTGGGGCGCCGGGGGTATGCGGAGGGTTCCTTTTATCGAAGCCAAGAGTTTATTCAATCTGGACCGGATGTACACGGAAATTCGCTGGTTTCCCGCCCACTGGTACCGCCGTCCCGCCGAAAGAGTAGTGGTAGATCACGCGGGGGGCAACGCCGCTTCCAACACAGCGTTTTGGGCCAATACCGGTTACCTCCCGAAAGATTGGTAAACGGGAAACGCCTGGTAAATGGTTGGCCGGGGTTCACGGAAAACGTAAACCCCGGCCCTGGAAGGAGATGAGGATGTTAGGAACGAAAAAACCCGGACTACCCGGAAGGACGCTGGTTCCCGGCGCTTTCCCGCAGGCGGCGGATTTCCTCTTCCAGTTGCCGGACGCGTTCCTGCTCCTGGCGGAGCCGTTCCTGTTCCTGGCGGAGCGGGGCGGCGTTTACCGCCATGCCCCTTTCGTAGGCTTCCTCCTGCCAGACCTCTTTCGCGGTGTCCCAGTTCCATTCACCGGTAATCATGTTCAAAACCTCCGTGGCGTGTTTTTTCAGAAATTCCCGCGGAATATTGTGATTTCGGCAGTAGGTGATTTTTTCGTAGACCCGGGCGGCGTAGAGGAAAACCCTGAGGGCCATGTTGGGGTTCACCGTACTCTGGTGTTCCAGCAGGACCACCAGCCGGTCCGCGATGGCGAAGGAAACATCGTTGACCCGGTCCATGAAGAGGGCGTCCTCCAGGGTGTTTATCGTGACGGGCGTTTCCGGGGGGACGTTCACGCCGGAAAGGGCGGAATAGAGTTCCCGCAATACGCCGGGCTCGCTGAAAAGCAGGGAGAAGACGCTGGCCTTGTGCCTGGTGTTCGCCGCCATGCCCAGAATATAGGGCTTTTTCGCCCGGAAATCAAGCGCCGTCCCGGCCTGGCCGGGGCGGTTCGGTCTTTGGCCCGGCCAAAGGCCTGTGATACAAGGAGTTTCGCGTGATGAAGAAGAAGTACCCGTTGATGAAGGCCGCGCGGTTTTTCGCGGCGGCCATTTTCGCGGTCCTGGTTTTGGCGGCCTGTGAGCAGCCCGCGGGAACCCTGGACGGGGGGCGGGATATTGGGGCGGTGGAACTGAGGAAGATCGGCCTGGACCCGGCGTATCCTCTGGACGGGGCCTACACCCTCCGGGAAAACGTTACCCTCTCCGGCTGGACGCCCATCGGGACGTTCACCGCGCCCTTCACGGGGACCCTGGATGGGAGGGGGCGTACCATTACCCTCAGCGGGGCGAGGGGCGGTCTTTTCGCCTTTACCCGGGGCGCCGTGATACGGAACCTTTCCGTGCGGGCCGCCATCAGCGCGGAGGGGCGCGCGCATAACGCGGCGGCGGGGAGCGTTGTCAACACCATGCTGCCGGGTACCCGGATTGTTTCCTGCGAGGGGAGCGGGTCCGTCGCCCTGACCTCGAACCCCGCGGAGGGGCTGATGGTGTACGCGGGCGGTCTTGTGGGTTACGCGGGGGACGGTTCCTCCGACGGGTCGGCCCCGTCGGGGTGCGTGATAGAAAACTCCGGTTGGAGCGGGACGGTAACGGTGACGGGAGGTTACCCCTACGCGGGGGGCGTTATCGGATATAACTACTCGCAAAGCGTCGTGCGCCGCTGTTCCTCCGCCGGGACGGTTACGAGCCGGGGCTCCACCCTTCCCTACGCGGGGGGTGTGGCGGGCTACAATTCCCGGGAGTCCCTGATTGAGGACTGCTATTCGACGGCGGAGGTCCAGGCGGTGTCGGAAAGCAAGGCGGCGCTGGCGGGGGGCGTGGCCGGGGCGGACGCGGCGGGTTCCACAATACGCCGCTGTTACGCGGCGGGAGGGGTGTCCGCCGCGGTGGACGGCGGGGGAAGCGGCTCTCTGGGGGGGAGCCTGGGGGTACGGATCGCCGCCAACGCCGGGGGGATTGTAACGCGGCAACTAAAATAGGACTTTTTCGCGCCAAAAATCGGACAATTGTAAGTCGAATTTCGCACCGAAATTAGGAATTTACCCCCTCCTTTAAGCCGCCTTCAAAGCTGGCAAAAGCGGGTTACGGCAAGTCGCCGCAACCCGCTTTTTTCTACTCTTCGCTGACCAGTTCTTTCTTGACCCGGCTGTCCAGTTTGACCGAAATCGGGTAGTTGGCCGTCAGCACCTCCACCTTTTTGCGCGGATTTCCATAACCGTGTGTCATGGACGATGCCATCCTGAACTCCACTTTATGCCAGCCGTTCCGCGCCGTAAATTCCTTTAAGGCCGCGTTCCGGTAGGAACTCAAGAGGAACTTCCCCTTGACGGATTCCAGCAGTTTCAACAGGGCGTTAAAGTCCTCCTGCATGTACCCATCGTAATGGCCCTGATCGGAACCGACGTAGGGCGGATCGATATAGAAGAAGGCGTCTTCCACGTCCCGGCTCTGGATAATACGCAGGGCATCACAACACTCGATCTGCGTTCGTTGCAGGCGGACGGCATAGTCAATCGTGAAGGCCGCCCGTTTGTTAAACAGCTTCTTGCTGGTGCCTCCGGTGCGGTCGTACCCGAACCCGCCCTCAAGGTCGCACCCATAGGAACCGTTGGCCAGCATCCAGACCGCCCATGCCCGCTTCACGCGGTCGAACATTTCGGGGTTTTCGTTGATTACCCGCGCCTGCCGGTGCTGTTTCCGGCTGTGCAGGCTGATTTCGATCTCCTTCTCCAGGGCGGGAAAATCCCGCTTGACCACCTCATAGAAGTTGACGATCTCGCCGTTGCAGTCGTTGATGATCTCGACCTTTGACGGCTCCTTTGCGAAAAATACCGCCGCGCCGCCTAGAAACGGCTCGCAGTACAACCGGTGAGGCGGAATAAGCCCCAGAATCGTAGGCGCAAGCTGCTGCTTGCCCCCGTAATAAGATAATGGCGTTTTCATGCCATCCCTCCCTATTACGGGCTTAAACCTTGAGGCGGGATTGCCGATAATTTAAGTGCCCGGTCATGACGGGTTCGGGCAGGATTAAATTAAGGGGCAACCCGGGCGTGTGGTAAAACAAGCGCCTTGCCCGGCAGAGG
>JAIRPD010000029.1 GCA_031257195.1 Treponema sp.
CGCCGCGCCCATCCCGGAAAACGAGGCGGACATTGACCGCGGCATAGCTCCGTTGATCCGCGGCGTAAAGGGGAACCCGTAAACATCCGCCGGCGCCGCGGGCCGGGAAAAGGAACGCCAGGAACCGCCCCGCCCGTTCCTCTTTTCGCCGCGCCGCGCCGGCGGGTCAGGGCCGCCGCTGTCGGTATCCCGCCAGAAAATCCCCCAGCCGCTTAAGGGCCTCGGTGAGCGTTTCCCGGCTGGGGAGGAAGACCACCCGGAAGTGGTCCGGCTTGTCCCAGTTAAAGCCTGTCCCCTGGACCAGGAGCAGGCGCTTTTCCCTCAAGAGGTCCATGATAAACCGCTCGTCGTCGGTGATGTTGAACCGCTCCGCGTCGATCCGGGGGAAGCAGTACAGCGCCCCCTGGGGGGTCGTTACCGAAAGGCCGGGGATCCGGTTGATCAGCTCCACCGCCGCGTCCCGCTGGTCCCTCAGCCTTCCGCCGGGGATCAGGTAGTCCTTGATACTTTGGCGGCCCCCCAGGGCGGTTTGGATACCGAACTGGGCGGGCATATTGGCGCAGAGCCGCATGTTGGAGAGCATCCCCAGGCCCTCGATGTAGCCCGCGGCGGCCCTTTTATTCCCCGCCAGGGTCATCCAGCCGCAGCGGAACCCCGGCGCGCGATAGGCCTTGGAGAGGCCGTCAAAACTCACGGTGAGGATATCGGGGTTGATCGACGCCATGGGAATGTACCGGGCCCCGTCGTAGGTGATCCGGCTGTAAATCTCGTCGGCGAAAACGATCAGCTCGTTCTCCGCGGCGATCCGGGCGATCCCCTCCAGGATTTCCCGGGGGTAAACCGCCCCGGTGGGGTTGTTGGGGTTGATCACCACAATGGCCTTGGTCTTGTCCGTTACCTTGGAGCGGATGTCGTCCAGGCTGGGGTTCCACAGGGATTCCTCGTCGCAGCGGTAGTGAACCGCCCGGCCCCCGGACAGGGTAACCATGGCGGTCCAGAGGGGGTAGTCCGGCATGGGGATCAGCACCTCGTCCCCGGCGTTGAGCAGGGCCTGGGTGGCGATGGTGATCAGCTCGCTCACCCCGTTGCCGATATACACGTCGTCTATCCCCGCGTCCATGAGGCCCTTGTCGTGCAGGTCCAGGACGATGGCCTTCCGGGCGGCGAAGAGGCCCTGGGAGTCCCCGTAGCCCTGGGCGTCTTTCATGTTCACGATGATATCGTGGGTGATGATGTCCGGGGTGTGGAAGTCAAAGGGGGCGGTGTTGCCGATGTTGAGCCGGATAAGCTCGAACCCCTCGGCCTCAAGCCGCCTGGCCTCCTCGTGAACCGGCCCCCGGATGTCGTAACATACCTTGTCCAGTTTGGTTGATTTGTCAAAGGTCCTCATAGTTTTCCTTACCCCCCGCGCCGGCGTCTTTTATCCGTAAAGGTAATCGCCGGTTTTGGTCATGTACGACACCAGAACGGCGGCGTACACTTCCATTTCGAGGCGCTTACATTCCTTGTCCCAGGCGGCCCGGTCCCTGAGCCGCCGCCGGACCCGGTCCTTGCCCGCCGCCGCGGCCACCCCCAATTCCCCGGCCCGGGGAGGCAAAAAGCCGGACAGGCTGCTGGAAAGGAAATAGGCGGAAAGGCCCGCGAGCAGCCCGTCTTCGCTTTTCCCGGCCAGGGTGATAAAGGTGTCCGCCGCTTCCTCAAAACGGTGGGCCAGGAGGAGCGAAAAACCGTAGTACCAGCGGATCCACTCGGCGGCGGAAGAGGCCCCGCCCCCCCCAGGCTGGGCCCGCCCGGCAAGCTGGGCGGAAAAAAACTCCGCGGCCCCGGCGTAATCCTGGTCCAGGAGCCGGGCGGCGCCAAAGATAAGCGCGTGGCGGTTTACCAGGCCGCTCTTGGCGGTGGCCAGCTTCCGCTCCAGGGCGTTTACCGCCCGGGGGTCGGAAAGGACCAGGTAGGTGTTGGCCAGAAGCCGGACCAGGCGGGAACTGTAGCGGCCCCGGCGGAATACCTTGTCTTCCAGTTCCTGGGCCAGGGCGGGCCAGTCCTCTTTTTCCAGCAGAATATAAACCCGGTAGTTCAGGGCAAAGTAACAATCCATCCCCGCGGCCAAGGCCAGGATCAGGGGAAGGAGGAACCAGCTAAAGCCCCAAAAGTCCAGGGCCAGGTCCTTTCCCAGGGCCAGAAAGGGAAGTAAAAAAACCAGGCCCAGAAAGAAGAGCATAAGAACATTAAAAAACAGAATAAGCGTCCTGAATTTCAAAAGCGCCCCCTTGCTCTACAAGCATACCTGGACAGAGGAAGGATAGCAATACCGCGGCGGGACGCGGATTGACCAAGATCCTCCTTTTCATAAAACTAGATATTGTCTATGAATGATGGGTCCCCTCCCCTGTGGCTTGGTATTGACGTGGGCTCCACCACCGCGAAAATAGTGGTCCTGGATCCCCCCACGGGGCGCATTCTATTCAGTCGTTACCTCCGGCACAACGCCCGGCAGACCGAAACGGCGCGCCGGTTTCTGGAAGAGCTGGCCGCCGCCTTTCCCGGCGCGGCCTTCCGGGCCGCGGTCTGCGGTTCCGGGGGCAAAACCATAGCCCAGTTGATCCGGGCCGCGTACGTCCAGGAGGTGGTGGCCAACTCCATCGCCGTAAAGACCTTTTACCCCGGGGCCAGGGTAGCCATTGAGCTGGGGGGACAGGACGCGAAGATCGTGTTTTTTTACCACGACGAGGCCACGGACCGGCTGGTGGCTTCCGATATGCGGATGAATGGAAACTGCGCCGGGGGAACCGGGGCCTTTATTGACGAGGTGGCCCACCTTTTAACGATTCAAAGCGAGGACCTTGAGGCCTACGCCGCCCGGGGAAGCCGGGTCTACGATATTTCGGGCCGCTGCGGGGTATTCGCCAAAACCGACATCCAGCCCCTGCTGAACCAGGGGGCCTCCCGGGAGGATATCGCCCTCTCGGCGCTCCACGCGGTGGCCAAGCAGACCATCGGCGGCCTGGCCCAGGGACTGGAACTGAAGGCCCCCATCGTTTTTGAGGGAGGGCCCCTGACCTTCAACCCCACCCTTATCCGGGTCTTCGCCCAGCGGCTGGGCCTGGGGGAGGGGGACATTATCCGGCCCGGAAACCCCGAACTGCTGGTGGCCCACGGAACGGCCCTTTCCCTGGGGGAGCTTTTCGCCGGCCAGCCCAACGAGTTTGTCCTGGAAAAGGCCCTGGAAGTCCTGGCCCGGCGGCGGCGGTCTTCCGGGGAGGACCCGCCTCCGGGAAACCGGTTTTTCGATTCCCTGGAGGACCGCCGGGCCTTTGAGGAGCGCCACCGCCGCTGGGAAGACCTGTTCCGCCGGGACAAGGCCGGGGCGGAACCGGTCCCCACGGGAACCGCCGGGGAACGGGTCCTGCGGGTCTACCTGGGGGTCGACGGGGGATCCACCACCACCAAATTCGCCCTCCTGGACGAGGAGGAACGGGTGGTGGAAACCTTCTATACCAATAACAGCGGGGAGCCCCTGTTGATCATTCGGGACGCCCTGCTGGCCCTGAACCGGCGCTGCCGGGAACGGGGGACGAAGCTGGAGATCCTCGCCCTGGGAACCACCGGCTACGGGGAGGTCCTCTTCGCCAAGGCCCTGGGGGCGGACTACCACACGGTGGAAACCGTGTCCCACGCCGCGGCGGCGCTGAAATACGTTCCCGGCGCCAGCTTTATCCTGGACATCGGGGGCCAGGACATGAAGGCCATCAGCATGGCCAACGACATCGTTACCGGCATAACCCTGAACGAGGCCTGTTCCGCGGGCTGCGGCTCCTTTTTGGAAAACTGCGCCCGGTCCCTCAACATCCCGGTCGAGGCCATCGCGGAGGCGGCGTTTAAGGCCCGGAACCCCGCGGAACTGGGAAGCCGCTGCACGGTCTTTATGAACAGCCGGATCATCAGCGCCCAGCGGAACGGCGGGCAGCCGGAAGATATTATGGCCGGCCTGTGCCGGTCAATCATCGAGAATGTTTTTACCAAGGTGATCCGGGTCTCCAACTTTTCAAGCCTGGGAGACCGGATTGTGGTCCAGGGGGGGACCTTCAAAAACGACGCGGTCCTCCGGGCCCTGGAACAGTACACCGGCAAAACAGTGATCCGCTCCCCCTACCCCGGCGAAATGGGGGCCGCCGGCATCGCCCTCCTAACAAAAAAACAGGTGGAAGAAACGCGGGCCCGGGGGGGGGCCTTTAGGTCCCGGTTTATCGGCTTCGAGGCCCTGGAGAGCTTTCGGTACACCCCGGAGGCCAACCTGATCTGCCCCTTTTGCGGCAACTCCTGCAACCGCACCCTCATTACCTTTTCCAACGGGGAACGGTACATCACCGGGAACCGCTGCGAGCGGGGGGAGGTTATCGGCGACCCCCGGGACGGGGACATCCGGGAACAGGCGCGGCGGATCGGCGGCGGGATGAACGCCGTCCCGGACCTGATGAAAACCCGGGAAGAGCTGCTGTTCAAGGACTACACCGGGGAGTACGGCCTAAGCCCGGTGAGCCCCGGCAAGGACATGACCATCGGCCTGCCCCGGTGCCTGGAATTCTGGAACAGCATGCCCTTTTGGACCGCCTTTTGGCGGGCCCTGGGCTTTAAGGTGGTCCTGTCCCGGCCCAGTTCCCGCCGCCTCTTTGAACAGGGCCTGCAGTACGTGCCCTCGGACACGGTCTGCTTTCCCGCCAAACTGGTCCACGGCCATATCCGGGACCTGGCGGAAAAGAAGGTGGACCGGATCTTCATGCCCGTGATCGTCAGGATGCCCCCGGAAAACGCCGGTTCCTCCAGCGACCATGTCTGCGCCGTGGTCAAGGGCTACCCCTTGGTCATCAGATACTCCGACGACCCCCGCCGCCGCTGGGACATCCCCTTTGACACCCCGGTCTTCCACTGGTACCACCGGGAGGACCGGAACCGCCAGCTCCGGGCCTTTATCCGGGATACCTTTGGCATAGGGGAAGGGACCGTCCAGGCCGCCATACTCCGGGGGGACCAGGCGTTGACCGCCTTTCGGGAGGAACTGCGGGCCGCGGCGGAAGAGGTTATCCAGGAAACGGAACGGAAAGGCGGCTTCGCCGTGGTTCTGGCGGGCAGGCCCTATCACACCGACCCGCTGGTAAACCACGACCTTTCCCGGCACTTTACCCGCCTGGGCATCCCGGTTCTTACGGTGGATTCCCTGCCGGGGCTCAACGAAACGGACCTCTCCCTGACCCGGATAGAGATTACCAACAACTTTCACAGCCGGATGCTCGCCGGGGCCATGGCGGCGGCCCGGCGGCCCTGCCTGGAGTATGTGCAGATTGTCAGCTTTGGCTGCGGCCACGACGCGATCCTCACCGACGAGGTGATCCGGCTTATGCGGGAGATAGCCTCCAAGGACCCGCTGATCCTGAAACTTGACGAGGGAGACGCGGCGGGTCCCCTGAACATCAGGATCAAATCCTTTATCGAAACCGTGCGGACCCGCCGGAAAAAGCGGGACGCCCCGGAAATCCGCGCCCTCGCGGACCCCTACCCCGTGAAATTTACCCGCCGGGACCGGAAAACCAAGGTCCTGCTGATCCCCAACGTGTCCCCGGCTTTCTGCAAAATCGTTACCGCGGCGATCCGCCGGCAGGGGCTCCGGGTGGAACCCCTGCCCCTGGGGGACGCGGAAGCCATACGGCTGGGGAAGAAATACGTCCACAACGACATCTGCTTTCCCGCCCAGATGAACATAGGCGAGGGACTGGCGGCGCTGATCAACGGCGGGCGCGACCCCAACGAGGTGGTGCTTGGCCTGGCGAAGTACCAGTGCGACTGCCGCCTGGCCCACTACGCCAGCCTGGCCCGCCGGGCCCTGGACGAGGCGGGGTTTCCCCAGGTTCCCATCATCACCACCGACACGCTGGACCCCAAAAACATGTACCCCGGTTTACGGCTCAGCGTTACCTTTGAGCTGCGAGTCCTGTGGGGCCTGGTGGCGCTGGACATTCTGGAAGAGCTGCGGCGGAAGATCCGGCCCTACGAGCTGAACCCCGGCGAAACCGAGCGGGTCTTTAACCGGGGGGTGGACGAGGTAGCCCGGGGCGTGGAGGCGGGTATACGGGAAACGATCCGGGCCTTTGACCGGGTGATAAAAACCATGGAGACGATCCCCTACGACCGGAAGGAACTCAAGCCCCGGGTCTTTATCATCGGCGAGTACCTCCTGAACTACCATCCGGGGTCAAACCTCCAGGTGGAGGCCTATCTGGAAAAGAACAACATGGAGATTGTCCTTCCCCGGATGATCGACATCTTCCGCCGGGACTTTTTGCGGAAACTATCGGAGATGCGGGATTTTGGCGTCCGTTTTCCCTTCGCCGAAACGATCCTTACCTACATTGGGAACGGGGTCTTTGACCGGGCCATCACCAGGATGGAAAAAACCGCGGTCCACCATCCCCTGTACGAGCCCTGCGTCCGGCTTCCCGAGCTGGCCGCGGCCACGGATCATATCATGCACCGGACCTTTACCTCCGGCGAGGGCTGGCTTTTGCCGGGGGAGATTCTCCACTACGCCGCCCGGGGGATCCATTCGTTCGTGATCCTCCAGCCTTTTGGCTGCCTGCCCAACCATATTTCCGGCCGGGGGGTGATCAAGCGCGTCAAGGAAGAATTCCCCCGGATTCAGATTCTTCCCCTGGACTACGATCCGGACACCAGCTTTGCCAACATAGAAAACCGCCTGCAGATGCTTATTATGAACGCCCGGGAACTGGAACGCTTGAGTTAGCCTCAAATCCGCCCTCCCTGGCGGATTTGAGGCTAGGAGTTTCCGGCAAAGCCGGAAACTCCACCCAAGCCCTTACGGGCTTGCCTTGGTCACAGCGGCGTCCATGCCGCCCATCCTTGGCGGATTTGAGGCAAGCCCGGAGAAAAAACCCACAAGCCCCGCGGGGTTTGTGGGGCCGGGGTTTTCGCCCGGCGAAAACACCGCCGCGATCCCGCGAAGCGGGATCGCGCCTTACTGAGCCACGAACCGGCCGTCGTTCCCCTCGCCGGTATTGCCCTCAAACCGGTTTTTATAGTTTTGCACTTCGGTGGACAGAACCTTAATTGGCCTCGAGCCGCTGTTGTTAAAGCTGTAAGGGTTCACCGCTATCTGGCCAGCCCTAATAGTCCCCATGTTCACTTCCCTAAGGCCGGAGCAGCCATAAAGGAAGCCATACCCGACGCTGATAACGCCGGACAGGCCGCTCAGGTCCACCGCGGTAAGATTAGTAAAGTGGCGGGCAAAATTATTGGGAACCGTCGTCAGTCCCGCGAGGTCCCCGCCCAGGACGAGTTCCTGTACCTGGCCTTTCTGGAAGCTCAGGGGGCCGATACTTATCGTGCTAGATGGGTACCCGTTGTTGCACAACAGAGCTATCCGCCCCGCGGCGTCCAACCCGGCCCAAGCCGGGTTATCCATCAACCGGTAGGTTACGCCGTTGACTTTGATATACGAGGATATGCCCAGCTCCGAGGCGATCAGGATGCCGCCCCCCACGGGGTTCCCTACCCGGAGCAGGGTCATGCCCCCGGGGGAATAAAGCCCAACTCATACCAACCATTATACAGCGGTTTTACCAATACGCAAGCTTTTTCGCGTTTTTTGTGATTTTTTTTATAAACCTCCCCGCCAAGCCCGCGAAGCGGCCCATTCACCACCCCCGTAACCGCCCTCATCCCCGCCAATCCGTTGTCCATCTGTTCCGGGAGGCCTCCCCGCCCCCGGCCCGGGCGGCGCGGTGTCCCCGTTGCCAGCCCTCAGAGCCGCCTGTTTTTGCCCGCGGGCCGGATCAGGGGAGGGGCCTCGCCCCGCCAGGTAACAAAGAGGGGGTCCCCGCCAACCTCCACCTCCGGGTCCGCGGAAAGGGGAACCGCCGGGCCGCCGTGAATGTCCTGGCGGAAAACGCCGGCGGCGCCCTCCAGGATAAGGCGGATCCTCCGCTTGTCTCCGCTTTCGGTCCACAAAAGAAGGACGCGGGTTCCATCCTTCTTCCTAAAGTACAGACTAACAAGCCCCCGGAAGACCCCTTCCCGCCGGGGGAATTCAGGGCGGTACTCCGCCCCCGCCAGGTGATGGGCGGTGAGCATAAAGGCCCTCGCCCCGGGTTTAAGGGTCCTGTCGGGGTAGATAAGGCCAAAAAAGTGCTCAAAGTTCCAGTGATCCGGTACGGCGCTGGGGACATACTCGTCCATAAGCTCATACCAAATCACGTTTCGGACCGCCCCGCTCCGGGCGGCCAGGCCGCTTAGGGTTTTAACGATGTACGCGCCGTAGCGGTCCAGCCGGATCGGGGAGATGCCGCCGGTGGCGTAGCCCGCCTCGGTGATCCAAATGGGCTTGCGGTAATCCGCTTTGTCCAGAAGCTTCCGCAGCTTGTCCACCTGCCGGATCGTCCCCCGGGGGCTCAGGCTGTAGGGGTGAATCGAAAAGCCGTCGGTGTGTTCCAGGGCGCCGGCGGCGATCATCCCCCGGGTAAAGCGCCGGGAAAACCGGGCGGTGGACCCCGCCAGGATCACCGCGTGGGGGTCGGTTTCCCGCGCCTTCGCCGCCGCGGCCCGGGAGAGGGCAAAGAAGTGTTCGTCCGAACCTTTCCAGAAAACCCAGTTTGGCTCGTTCCAGATTTCAAAGGCCGCTACCTTCCCCCGGTAACGGCTCACCACCTGTTCCGTGTAGGCAAGGAAGTAGGGGATTTCCCGGTCCGTCATGTCCCGGTGTTCCCGGCGGTCCTGGTAGAGCCAGGGGTTGTCAAAGCCCAGGATGTATACCAGCTTTTTCCCCGCGGAAACGGTCTTGGACACATAGTTGTCCGCGTGCTGGAAGTTCCAGGTCCCTTCCCGGGGTTCAACGCTGGACCACCGCAGGGTGGTGCGGGTCCATACCGTCCCCAGTTGATCGAGCAGATCAAAATCTTCTTTTTCCAGGGGGGAGCGATCCGGGGAAACGCCAAAGAAATCCTCCGGTATCTGGGCGGGTTCCGGGGGGCCGTAGGGGGTGGAAACACAGGACAGGAAGAGCCCCGCGGCCAGGGCGGCGGCCGCGAGGGGGCGGGGGCGGGGGTTCATTGAAAAAGATCCCCCAGGGGCCGCCCGGTCCACTCCCCGGGAATCTCCAGCCCCAGGATCGCCGCCATGGTGGGGGCTATATCGCAAATGCTTACCGGCGGGGGGATGGTAAAGCCCTCCTTAACGCCCCGGCCGCGGATAATCAGGGGAATGGCGCGCTGTTTGGGGAGGTTGTGGCCATGGCCCCAGAAGCTGCCCCCATGATCCGCGGAGATCACAAAGACCGTCTCATCGTAGATCCCCGCCTCTTTTACCGCGTCCTCGATAAGGCCGATATACCCGTCCATTTCGTTCAGCCGCCGGTAATAGGCCCTGGAGCCCCAGCGTTTTTCATGGCCCGTTCCGTCGGGCTCGTCAAACACCACCGCGGTAAAGACGGGCTTTTTCTCCCTGATGTAGGCCGCGACTTCCCGGGCCGATTCCGCCGTGGACCGGATCCGGCGTTTTTCCGCGGCGGCGTCGTCGCAAAGGCCGGCCAGGGGTTCCCATTCGTAAAACAGCACCGCGCCGCCCGCTTTCCCGGGGTGGTTTTTAAGGACCGTAAACAATGAGGGGAAATCCCCCCGGCCTTCCCGAATTTCCGGGGCCGCGCCGCTGAAAAGGGAACTCCAGTTGGGCCAGCTTACCGTGGGCAGAACCGCCCGGGCCTTGAACGTGGAGGCCCCCCGGGCGATCATCCCCTTGACCCTGGGCATGTCCGCTTTGGACACATAGGCCCCTCCCCAGCCGTCCAGGCCGATAAAGACCAGGCGCCGGGCCCCGGTTCCGCCCCGCGCCGGGATGGCCGCCGGGGGAGCCGGGGGGGGAGCCGGGTTCGGATTGCCCGCGCAGGCGGCGGCGAGGAGGACCGCGCAAAGGCTTAGCGCACGAAGACCCGGGGCGCGGCGGAGGCGGAGGGCGGGGAAAAACGGCCTTTTCATCATACTTCTACCTTACTTCTTTTTCCCAGGCCGATATAGTAGGTCTCGAAGGAATCTCCCCGGCAGGCCGCGGGTTTAAAGGCCCTAACGCCGGTAAAATCCCGCCGCAGCCGCCCCAGCAGTTCCGCGGCGCCGGGTCCCTGAAAGACCTTTACCGCCAGGTTCCCCCCCGGCGCCAGGCATTGGTCCGCGTAGAGCAGAACCTCTTCCGCCAGGGCCAGCGACCGGGGAACGTCCACCGTCCGGGAACCGGTGGTGGCCGGGGCGGCGTCGCTGACAATGGCCGTGTATGGACCCCGGCGGAGCAGTTCCTCCCTCACCGGGGGGCTGGTAAAATCTCCCTGGATAAAAAAAAAGTCCGGGCCGTCGAAGCGATCCCCATCGTAACGCCGGGACAGGGCCTGGAGGTCCGCCGCGGCGAGGAAAGCGCCGGGGTAATGGCGGAGGATGTAGAGGCTCCAGCTTCCCGGCGCGGCCCCCAGGTCCAGAACCCGCGGGTTTCCCCCCCGGGGGGGAGTAAGGAGGCGGAATTTCCCGTCAATCTCCTCGAGCTTGTATACCGACCGGGCGGGGTAGCCCGCTTTCTGGGCTTTTAGGGACCAGGAATCGGGTTTATCGTAGGCGGACACCTTAACACTCCTCCCCGGCGCGGGTACAATGGGGTTATGGATAGGGAGTATATCCGGCGGATTGAAAAAATAGAAGCCCTGCTCAATGACCGGTTCCCCTCGCCGCCCGGGCCCGCCTGGCTGGGGGAAACCTTTCCCGGCCTGGACCTGAGGCCGGAACAGACGGCGGCCCTCCTGGAGCCGGGACGGGATCTCCTGAACCGGGGGGGTAAGCGCTGGCGGCCCCTGCTTTCTCTCCTGGTCTGCGAAGCCCTGGGCGGGGGCGAGGCGGTTCTGCCCCTGCTTCCCCTGGTGGAATTCTGCCACAACGCCAGCCTGATCCACGATGATCTGGAGGATAACTCCAGTCAAAGACGGGGCGGCCCCGCGCTGCACCTCCTCTATGGGGAAGACACGGCGATCAATACGGGCTGTTTTTTGTATTTTTTGCCCCTCGTCTCTTTGGAAAACTGGGAGGCCGGCGGGGAGGCCCAAAACCGGGTCTGGCGGCTTTGGGGGGAGCATATCCGGCGGCTCCACCTGGGACAGTCCATGGATATCGCCTGGCACCGGGATCCGGCGGCGGTTCCTTCCATAGAGGAATATATGCTTATGTGCCGCCTGAAAACAGGCTGCCTGGCCCGCTTTGCCGCCCTTTTGGGGGCCGCCGCCGCGCCGGCCCCGGGGGCCGCCGTAACCGGGGCGCTGGGGGCCGCGGCGGAAAAGCTGGGGGTGGGTTTCCAGATCCTGGACGATGTAAAAAACGTCGGCGCCGGTACGCCGGGTAAAAAGCGGGGCGACGACGTGGTGGAGGGAAAGAAAAGCCTCCCGGTACTCCTCTTTTTGGGGGATGGGGCGGTCCCCCCCCCCGAACGGGAGGAACGGGCCGCCCTGATCAGGCGCTGTTTTCAGGCCGCCCGGAAGGGGGGGGCCGCGGTCCCGGAGGTGGAGGAATGTATCGCCGCCCTGGCCCGGGCGGGGGTTCTGGAAGAGGCGGAAAGGCGGGGCCGGGCCCTGATCGCCGAGGCGGGGGCGGTTTTCGCCGCCCTTCCGGCGGCGGATACCGGCGCCCGGAACCTCCTGGGGGGCCTCGCGGAACTGTTGGGACAACAATGAAAGAAGCGGAAATTTGGGGAGTCGCCGAGACCTCGGAGGGGAACGTCGTTTTTATCAAACCCCTGGACTCGGAATACTCGGTACCGATCTTTATCGGCCAGTTGGAGGCTCAAAGCATACTGATTGGCTTTGGGGGGATCGTAACCCCCCGGCCTTTGACCGCGGATCTGATCCTCGGCCTGGCCCGGGAGGCGGAATTTGCCCTGGACAGGGTGGAAATTCGCGATCTTAGGGACAACACTTTCTACGCCCGGCTTGTTTTTTCCCGGCCCCGGGGGGAGGAGATCCTCATGGATTCCCGGCCTTCCGACGCCCTGGCCCTGGCGGTCCGCTGTAAATGCCCCCTTTACATAGCCGAAAAGGTGGTAAAAGAGGCGGGCGTCCCGGCGGATGACCTGACCGGCGCGTCCAAAACAGACCGGGAAGCGCAAAAGGCGGTCCTTAAAGCCGAACTGGAGGAGGCGGTGGCGGCGGAAAACTACGAACGGGCGGCGGAACTCCGGGACGCGCTGATCCTGCTGGATAATTCCGGGGAAAACGCGTAAAGGTATTGCAAGCGCCGCGATAATGTGGTATAGTTTAGGGGGTGGTTTGCCGAGAATAAAAGCAAACTCTTGTAAAAAAGGGAGTGGCGCGGTAAAGTAAGTTTTGTTGATTTACGGAGTTTTCATAGTATGTTGATTTTTTTACGAAGGTTCGCCCTTACCGGGGGAATCCTGAAAATTATAGGCACCGCTTCTCTGGTGTTGTGCCTGATCGTTTTCTTCTTCGCGGGACGGGAAAGGATTGTTAAAACCGACGCCGTTCCCGAGGAAAGCATGGGGGGCCGGGAAAACGAGGTTACCGCCGATCAGGCCTCCCTGGAAACGGAGGGCCTGTCCGAGCCGGCGGAATTCGCCCAGCCCAGGATGCTGCTTTTCACCTCCTACCAGATTAAACAGGGGGATGTGCTGGGCGAGGTGGCTAAACGGTTCGGCCTTTCCGGCGATACCCTTATGTCGGTGAATAACTTAAAAAACGCCAACTCCGTTCAACTGGGTCAAACCTTACGGGTTCCCAACCAGGATGGGATTTTCTACGCCGTCAAAAAGGGCGATACGCTTAAAAGCATCGGTACAAAGTACAAGGTGGAGCCCGAAAAGGTCCAGGTGGCAAACGAGCTTTTTTCGGATCAGATCAACCCCAATACCAGCCTTTTCCTTCCCGGGGCGGTTATTCCCCAGGAAGAACTGCAGCCCCAGCTGGTCTCCCGGCCTCAGCCGCCGCAGTTGGACGGCGATCTGTTCCTCTGGCCTGTCCGGGGACGCCTTACCTCGTACTACGGCCGCCGCAGGAGTCCTTTTTCCCGGGGCTGGTCTTTCCACGACGGCCTGGATGTGGCGGCTCCCACGGGGACGCCGGTCAAGGCGGCCATGGCGGGCCGGGTTACCAGTGTCGGCTGGGATAACACCTACGGTAACATGATACTAATCACCCACGCCGATGGGTATAAAACCCTTTACGGCCACCTGGATTCCATAGACATCAGGGCGGGAACATCCGTGGCCGCGGGAACGGTTATCGGCACGGTGGGTAACACCGGGCTCAGTACCGGCCCTCACCTGCACTTTACGGTGTATAAAGACGGGTCCTCCGTTAATCCCCGGAAGTTCCTCCGCTAGGCGTTGTTGGTAACCGGGCGTGGCGGGTACTTTTACTTTTACGCGGAACGTTTTACCGTAAAGGTGCGAAGAAAGCGTGTGTTCAAGGTAAAACGCCTCGGGGCGCCTGTAGGGTAAAAGGGTAAGGTTCGCGAGTTTCCGCGGTCCTCGGTTAAATTTCTATTTACGCGCCGCCCATCCTAAAGGCGGTTCAAAAACGCGCGTCATTTCTGGAAACCCACCCATAAAGGACGCCCGGCTCACCTTCGAGAAACGCGGGAATATATATCTATACATGTTGTACTTGTATAGAAAAATGTCCGCCGCCGCCGCCGGGTAAACCCGGTAAACCATGGAAATAAACCGAAAAGGCGGGGAATCAAAGGGTAAATCCGGTCATGTTCTTGCTTCGCGATAACACGGCGCTTCTTAATCAAGGGATTTTGACTCTTTTTCAAATTTAAAAAATTTTTCTTTACAATACACTCCAAAGGATTTATACTGTGCCAGATATTAAGATAAAACCGGGGCGTTTGTTTCAGGATTTTATCTAAAAACTTTAGGAGGACCATATGGCGAAGTATCTAGTTGCCCTCGATCAAGGCACAACAAGTTCCCGCTCCATCGTGTTCGATAAGCAGGGGAACATCATTCAATCGGCTCAGAAAGAATTTACCCAAATTTTCCCTAAACCGGGCTGGGTAGAGCATGATCCCATGGAAATCTGGTCCAGCCAAATCGGCGTTTTAACCGAGGCCAAGACCCGGGCGGGAATCGATCACAAGGACATCGCCGCCATCGGCATCACCAACCAGCGTGAAACCACCGTGGTCTGGGAAAAAGCCACGGGGAAACCGGTCTATAACGCCATTGTGTGGCAGTGCCGCCGGACCGCCGAATACTGCGACAGCCTCAAGGCTAAGGGTTTTGACAAGAAGATTAAAGAAAAAACCGGGCTGGTGGTGGACGCGTACTTCTCCGGTACCAAGGTCCGCTGGATCCTGGAAAACGTCCCCGGCGCGAGGGAAAGGGCCGAAAAGGGGGAACTCCTCTTCGGAAATATCGACACCTGGCTGGTCTGGAACCTGACCAAGGGTAAGGTTCACGTTACCGACTATAGCAACGCCAGCCGGACCATGCTCTTCAACATCCACGATCTGAAGTGGGATGACGAGATCCTCAAGGAACTCAACATCCCCAAGGTGATGCTTCCCGAAGCGAAGCCCTCCAGTTTTGTCTACGGTAACACCTCCCCCGAATACCTGGGCGGCGAGGTGCCCATCGCGGGGATCGCCGGCGACCAGCAGGCGGCCCTCTTTGGCCAGTGCTGTTTTGACCCCGGAAAGGTAAAGAACACCTACGGAACCGGCTGTTTCATCCTGATGAACACCGGAACGAAGGCCATTGAATCCAAGAACGGCCTCCTTACCACTATCGCCTGGGGGGCGGACAACAAGGTGGAGTACGCGCTGGAAGGCTCGGTGTTTATCGCGGGGGCCACGATCCAGTGGCTCCGGGACGGCCTGCGGATGATCGACAACGCGGCCTTTACCGAACAGTACGCCATCAAGGTCCCCGACGCCGGCGGCGTTTACATGGTCCCGGCCTTTGTCGGCCTGGGCGCCCCCTACTGGGATCAGTACGCCCGGGGCACTATCGTCGGCCTTACCCGGGGTACCAGCAAGGAACACTTTATCCGGGCCGCCCTGGAATCCCTGGCCTATCAGAGCTACGATGTCATTAAGGCCATGGAAGCCGACGCCGGCGTTCCCATCAAGGGGATCGGGGTGGACGGCGGCGCCACGGCCAATAACTTCCTTATGCAGTTCCAGGCGGACATCCTCAATACCGAGGTTATCCGTCCGAAGATCATCGAAAGCACCGCCCTGGGCGCCGTGTACCTGGCGGGGCTTGCCGTGGGTTTCTACAAAGACAAGGCGGATATTGTCCAGAACGTCGCCGTGGACCGGGTCTTTAAACCCTCCATCGACGAGGCCAGGCGGAGTAAGCTTGTGGCCGGCTGGAAGGAAGCGGTAAAACGCTCCCTGGGCTGGGAAAAATAACAAACCCGGAAGTTCCGCGGGAACTCCGTCCCCGGGATACGCCCTGAAACGTCATGTTTCACGGCGTATCCTCCGGCGGGCGGCCCGTTCCCCGCGGGGCTTACCCTGACAAAGGGATGGCTTTCGCGGTCTGTCCGCCCCTCCGGCGGACGGACCGCGCTGTCCGGCGCCGCGCGCCGGAAACAAAGGCCTTTGACGGCAAATTATGAGAAAAGCAGGGTAAATCATGGAAGATGTCATTATCATTGGCGGCGGTGTTTGCGGATGCTCGCTGTTGTACGAATTAAGCCGCTACAGGCTCAACACCCTTCTGCTGGAACGGGAAAACGATGTGGCCTGCGGCACGACCAAGGGAAACAGCGCCATCATCCACGCCGGCTACGATCCGGAGCCAGACACGGAAATGGCCCGCCTTAATGTGGAAGGAAACGTTCTAACGCGGGAATTATGCCGCGATCTGGACATTCTGTTCAAAAACATAGGATCCCTGGTCGTGGGCTTTAACGATGAGGATCGTGAATCCATACAAAAACTCCTGGAAAAGGGCGTTAAAAACGGCGTTCCGGGGCTTAGGATCGTCGAGGGGGAGGAGCTCTTTAAAATGGAGCCCAACCTGAGCCGGGAAGTGGTCTGCGCCCTCTACGCCCCCACCGCCGGTATTGTCTGCCCCTGGGAGATGGCCTCGGCCCAGGCGGAATGCGCCGTCCAGGGGGGCGGCAAGGTGGAACTGGACTGTGAGGTAACGGCGATCAAAAAAGAGGGAGAGGGCTTTACGGTAAAAACCAGCAAGGGGGATTACCGAGCCCGCTTTGTGGTTAACGCCGCGGGGGTGGACTCCGATCTGGTAAGCCAGATGCTTGAATCCAGGTATTTCACGATTACCCCCAAGAGCGGGGAATACTTTGTCCTGGACACCACGGAGGAAAAACTCGTCAACATGACGGTCTTCCCCTGCCCCTCCAAACTGGGCAAGGGGGTTCTGGTTTCCCCCACGGTCCACGGCAATATCATCGCGGGACCGGACAGCAAAAATTCCCCCCGGGGGGATTATTCCTGTACCGCCGCGGGGCTTGAGTATGTGCGGAAAAACGCCCTGCGCTGCGTCCCCGGCATTAACTTCCGGGCCTCGATACGGAACTTCTCCGGTCTCCGGGCCGACGCGGGCCTTGAGGACTTTATCGTGGGGGAATCCAGGGAAGTGCCGGGCTTCTTTAACATCGCCGCGGTTAAATCGCCGGGACTCACCTCGTCGCCCGCGATCGCCAGGGAAATCGCCGGGCAGATCAAGGCAAAGGGCCTGGCCTTTGAGCCAAACCCCCACTTTGTGGCGAAACGGAAGATCAAGCGTTTCCACGACATGAACGAGGGGGAACGGAGGGCGGCGATCAAGGAAAACCCCCTCTACGGAACCATCGTGTGCCGCTGCGAAACGGTAACCGAGGGCGAAATTGTGGACGCCCTGAACCGGCCCCTGCCGCCCCGGTCCCTGGACGCGGTAAAACGGCGCTGCCGGCCCGGAACGGGCCGCTGCCAGGGGGGGTTCTGCGGCCCCAAGGTGCTGGAACTTATTTCCCGGCACTATAACGTCAAGCCCGAAGAGATACCCAAAGACAGGAAGGGAATGTACATCGTCACGGGACCGACAAAAAAAACACAGACTTCCAAAGAAGCGGGGGGCGCGAAATGAAAGACAAGTACGATGTGATCATCATCGGCGGCGGCCCCGCGGGTCTCGCGGCGGCCCTGGGGGCCAGGGAAAAGGGCGCCAAGGATGTGCTGATCCTGGAACGGAACAATTACCTGGGGGGAATCCTGAACCAGTGCATTCACAATGGCTTTGGGCTTCACCACTTTAAGGAAGAGCTTACCGGCCCGGAATACGCCGCCCGGTTCATCGCGGACGTAAAAAAGACCGATATCGAGGTGTTTTGCGGGGCCATGGTGCTGGACATTGGGGCGGATCGGACCGTGCGGTTCATCAACAAGGAAACGGGCTACCAGGCGATCCAGGGTAAAGCCGTGGTACTGGCCATGGGATGCCGGGAACGGCCCCGGGGAGTCCTGGGGATCCCCGGCGCCCGGCCCGCGGGGGTTTTTACCGCGGGGGCGGCCCAGCTCTACATGAACATAGAGGGC
Source organism: Treponema sp. (assembly GCA_031257195.1). Taxonomy (GTDB): domain Bacteria; phylum Spirochaetota; class Spirochaetia; order Treponematales; family Breznakiellaceae; genus JAIRPD01. Next base: position 17,601 of record JAIRPD010000029.1, read on the forward strand.
CATCAGGTGGGTAAACGGGTGGTCATCCTCGGTTCCGGGGACATCGGCCTTATCATGGCCCGCCGCCTTACCCTGGAGGGGGCCAAGGTCCTGGGGGTCTTTGAACTCCTCCCCTACTCCTCCGGCCTCACCCGGAACATCGTCCAGTGCCTGGAGGACTACGACATTCCCTTAAGCCTTTCCCACACGGTTACGGAAATCCGGGGAGACAAGCGGGTAGAGCAGGTAGTGATAAACGCGGTGGATGAAAAACGCCTTCCCATTCCGGGGACGGAACAAGTAATAGACTGCGATACCCTGCTCCTCTCCGTGGGTCTTATCCCGGAAAACGAGCTTTCCCGCCACGCCGGGGTGGAGATTGACGCGCGAACCAGCGGGCCGGTGGTGTACGAAAACATGGAAACCTCCATTCCCGGGGTTTTTGCCTGCGGGAATGTGGCCCATGTCCACGACCTGGTGGACTTTGTCAGCGCCGAGGCGATCAAGGCCGGTAAAGCCGCGGCGGTGTACGCCGCCGCCGCCGGCGGTTCCGGCGGAACGACCATCGCCATGAAGAACGGCGAGGGGGTGGGCTATGTGGTACCCCAGAAGATCCGGACGGAAAACGCGGAAAAGGTTACCGAGGTCTTCTTCCGGGCCACGGGGATCTACAAGGAATCGGTGATAGAGGTCAAATCGGGTAATGAGGTGCTGGCTTCCTTTAAGCGGGAACACCTGGCGCCGGGCGAAATGGAAAAAATTATCCTCCTCAAGGACGCGCTGGGTAAAGCCAAAGGAGAAATTACCGTTTCCGTGGTAAGCAGTACCAGGCAGGCCGGGGGGGCCTCGAAATTCAAAACCGTCCGCCCCGACGGCGTGGTGGAACTTATCTGCATTGTCTGCCCCAAGGGCTGCCACCTCCAGGTGGACCCGAACAAGGGCTTCACCGTTACCGGCCATACCTGCGCCAGGGGAGAAGACTACGGCAAGCAGGAGATCGAGCATCCCACCCGGATGATCACCTCCACGGTATGTGTTGGGGGAGCGGAGATCCCCCGGATGCCCGTCAAGACCAGCAGGCCCATCCCCAAGGACAAGATCTTCCAGGCCATGACGGCGCTGGATAATCTGGACGTGAACGCTCCCTTCAAGGCGGGGACCGTGGTGGCGCCGGATTTGTGCGGTACGGGGGTGGATTTTATCTCCACCCGGACCCTGTAAAGGGGGGGTGGGGTTTTCACAATAACCGGCGGATTTTTGTTGACATATCCGGCGGTTATGGTACAATGGAATCCACGGGCTTGAGGCCCGCCGCCGTTGGCGGCGGACCTTGAATGGAGTTTTCCGGTTTTTGCCCGTATAAAAAACTGGCGTTTGCCTCGCCATGGGGCGGATGCCGTTAAGGAGAAAAGATATGTCACCATATCTCGCAGAGTTTCTTGGAACCGCTTTACTTATCCTCCTTGGTTGTGGTACTAATGCCAATGGCTCTTTGAAAAAGACCTACGGCAGCGGCGGCTGGGGCTGGATTGTAACAACCACAGGATGGGCGGTGGCGGTATTTATTCCCGCCATGATCTTCCACAGCGCCAGCGGCGCGCACTTTAACCCGGCCCTGACCATCGGTTTGGCCGCGGCGGGTAAATTTAACTGGGCCCTGGTACCCGGCTACGCCGGCGCTCAGCTGGCCGGCGGTATTGTGGGCGGCATTCTGGTATGGATCCATTTCAAAACCCATTTTGACGAGAGTGAACCCGGCAGCCAACTTGGCGTTTTCTCCACCGGTCCCGCTATTCCCAACACGACCTTCAACCTGATCAGCGAAATCATCGGTACCTTTGTCCTGGTCTTTACCCTTTCCGTACCCAACGGCTCCCAGTTTGGCGGCTTCTTTACGTACGCGGTGATCCTGTCTATCGGCATTGCCCTGGGCGGTACCACCGGTTACGCGATCAACCCGGCCCGGGACCTTGGTCCCCGGATCGCCCACGCCATTGTCCCCATCAAGGGCAAGGGCGGCTCCAACTGGGGTTACGCGTGGATTCCCGTCATTGGCCCGATCATTGGCGGTATCATCGGCGCCCTGGTAGGCGCGGCGATTTTCCCCGGCTAATTAACGATTTTCCCGTTTAAAAAAGGCCGCCCCCGGGCGGCCTTTTTTATTCGAAAGCCTGGTTTACTACCCCGCCGAACCCGCGGTTCGCGCCTGCCCCGCGGAGGCTCATTGTCGCGGCGGGGCGGTCACTCACCATGCAGATGTTCCAACCCGTGAAGGAATCCCAGAGCTTTGGTTTTACAGCTTCCGCAGGCGGTCCCGATTTTGGTGGCCGCCTGAAGGTCGTCCCAGGTCCGGGCGCCGTTATTCCAGGCCGTCTCCAGGTCCTTGTCGGTGATCCCCAGGCAGTTACAGATTGTTACCGCCTCTTCCTTAAAGAGACCGGCCCGGCCGGTTTTTTTCAGGTAATCGTCTATGGCCGCCCGCAGGGCCTTATCCCCCAGGACGGAACAGTGGATCTTGTTTTCAGGAAGCCCCCCCAGCCTCACCACCAGGTCTTCCGGCCTGACGCCGTACGCGTCGGCGATGTTCATCCCCTTGATCGTTTCGGAGAGCATACTGGTAGAGGCGATGGCGCTGGCGCAGCCGTAGGTCTTCCACCGCACGTCGGTGATCACGTCGTCCTTTATCCGCAGGAGCATCAGCATCTGGTCCCCGCAGCGAATGTTCCCCGTCTCGCCCCGGGCGTCGGCGGGAAAGGAGGATTCATCATCCAAAAGGACATTCCTGGGGTTTACAAAATGTTCTTTCACCGTATCCGAATAAAGCCAGTTCATCATGATTCCTCCAAAAACCCGGCAAAACTAAGCGGGTTTCGCGGGCGGCGCCGCGTTCAATGTGGACATGGAACGGAGCCGCTTGATAATCGGCGGAAGCGTTTCCAGGGTATAGTCAATATCGGCGGCGGTACTCTCCCGTCCCAAAGAAAAACGGATCGAGCCGTGGGCCAGTTCCGGACCGGCCCCTGTGGCCAGGAGCACATGGGAGGGCTCCAGGCTGCCGGAGGCGCAGGCCGAACCGGTGGAGGCCTGAATCCCCGCCAGGTCCATGGAAAGAAGGATCGCCTCCCCCTCCGCGCCGGGGAAAGACACGTTGAGGGTATTGGGAAGAACATCCTTTTCGTGGCCATTGATCTTGATCCCGGGGATCCGTTCCAAAAGGCCGTCCCGAAGGCGGTCCCGCAGTTCCCCCATGGTTTTGCCGCCGGCGGATAGTTCTTGTTTGGCAAGTTCGGCGGCCTTGCCAAAACCAATAATACCGGTGTTGTTGTAGGTCCCCGCCCGGAGGCCGTTTTCCTGGTGGCCGCCGTGGATCAGCGGGTAAAGGGGGGCCTTTTCCCGGACATAGAGGGCCCCAACTCCCTTGAGGCCGTAGATCTTGTGGGCCGACATGGTCAGGTAATCCACCCCCAGCTCCGCCGCGTTTACCGGGATTTTTCCCACCGCCTGGACGGCGTCGGTATGAACGTAGGCCCCCGCGGCCTTGGCCAGGGCGGCGATTTCCCCAATGTCCTGGATCGTCCCGATTTCATTGTTGGCCATCATCACCGAAACCAGCAGGGTTTCCCCGGTGAGGGCCTTTTTCAGTTCCTCCATTCTGATCTTGCCCGCGCCGTCCACGGGAAGGAAGGTAACGTTAAAACCCAGGGATTCCAGGTATTTGGCGGAATTGAGGATACAGGGGTGTTCTATGGCGCTGGTGATAAAACCCCGCCGCCCCGATTCCAGGGGAAGCCCCCGGCGATCCGAGGCGAGGATACGCGCGGTGTTGAATACCGTATTGTTCGACTCCGACCCCCCGGAAGTAAAAACCACCATTCTGCCGCTTACCCCCAGGAGTTCCCCCACCCTTTGCCTGGCCTCTTCCACCTTGGCCCGGGCCTGGCGGCCCGCCTCGTGCATGCTGGAGGCGTTACCATAGACGGCCAGGTCCTCAATGACGGCGGCCTTCACTTCTTCCCGAATGGGGGTGGTGGCGTTGTAGTCCATGTATATAGTACGCATGTTTCCTACATTTCCTATAATATCAGTATACAATTTTTTCCCCGGTAAATCCAGCGATCCCCTGAAAAACGCGGCCTTTTCAGCGCCCCCGGGCGGCTGGTTTTATCCGGCCATTTACAGGACCCAAAAAAAAGAGCATACTGTACGCATGGTCTTTGACAGCGATACGCGTAAAGCCCTGGAGGGGATGATCCTTTCCCCCTCGGGCTGGAGGGGGATTTTTGCGGCGTCAGGAAACGAGGAGGATCCCGGGGACGAGGTCTCCCCTCCCCTCGCCCTTATAGCCGCGGCGGGGGCGGCGGTCTTCGCCGATTATCTGAGGAGCCGCGCCGCGGGAAGGCCCCAGGTAATTCTGGGACGCGATACCCGGCCCACGGGAAAAGCCATAGCGGATCTTATGATCCGCTCCTTTCTCGCCTCGGGCTGTGATGTCCGCTACGCGGGGATTATCGCCGCCCCGGAGATAATGGCCTACGCCAAACGGCGGGGCCGTCCTCCCGGCGGGGAGGCGGCGGGGTTTTGTTACATCTCCGCGAGCCACAACCCCATCGGCCACAACGGGCTCAAGTTCGGCCTTGACGACGGGGGGGTACTGGAAGGGGAAGAGGCCCTTAAACTGATAGCCGCCCTCCGCGCCTTTCCGGGCGGGGAAGGGACGGCGGCGAAACCGTCCGCGCCGCCGGACGCGGAGGACGGCCTGGAAAGCCGGGTTCGGGAGGTTTACGCGGGGGAGGCGAAAACCAAGGAGGAGGCCCTGGGGGCTTACCGGGAATTTTCCGTCTCCCTGGTGGGAAACGGGGCGGCGCTGGAGGCCATCGCCGGGGGGCTGAAAACAGCTCCCCTGGGAATAGCCGCGGACTTTAACGGCTCCGCCCGGACCAGGAGCATAGATCGCGCCTTCTGCCAAACCCTGGGTATTGGGTTCCACGCCATCAACGAAAAACCCGGCCAAATAGTCCACGCGATTATCCCCGAGGGGAATTCCCTGGAGGACTGCCGGGCCTTCCTGGAAAAGCTTCACCGGGAGGACCCGTCGGTGATCCTGGGTTATGTGCCGGACTGCGACGGGGACCGGGGGAACCTGGTGATCTGGGACGATGGGTCCGGCGGGGCGCGGATCCTGGAAGCCCAGGAAGTGTTCGCCCTGGCCTGCATGGCGGAGCTGGCCCAGCTTGTCTGGTCCGGCGTCACCGACGCCGGGCCGGGACGGCCCGCCGGGGGCAAAGCCGCGGTGGCGGTAAACGGCCCCACCTCCACGCGGATCGACCGGATCGCGGAAGCCTTTGGGGCGGAGGTGTTCCGGGCCGAGGTGGGGGAAGCCAATGTGGTGAACCTGGCCCGCCGCCTAAGGCGGGAGGGCTACATTGTACGGATCCTGGGGGAAGGCTCCAACGGGGGGAATATCACCCATCCTTCGGCGGTCCGGGATCCCCTGGCGACGATCTTCGCCCTGGTCAAACTGATGACCATCCGGGGTACGGAAAAGGGGCCCGGCCTTTTTGATATATGGCGGGAACGGTCGGGACGGGGCGGCCCGGGCGGCGGTTTTACCCTGGCGGAGATCATCGCCTCCCTGCCCCGGTTCTTTACCACCGGCGCTTCCACCCCGGAAGCGAAGCTCCAGGTTAAGACCCGGGATCACGCCCTGCTTAAAGACCGGTACCAAAGGATCTTTGAGCAAGCCTGGGCTCTCAAAAAAGAGGGGTTGCGGGAAAAATGGGGAATCACGGAATGGGAGGGCCGGGCCTGTGTGGGCCCCGGGGAACTGCGGAACCTTTCCCGTTTTGGGGACGCGGAAACCGGGGGGCTCAAGATCGTTTTTAAAAACCCCGGGGGCCGGGAAATCGCCTTTATCTGGATGCGGGGTTCCAAGACGGAACCGGTGTTCCGGGTCATGGCCGACGCCGAAGGCAGCGCGGAACTGGAACGGGAATTGATCGCCTGGCAGCGGGCCATGACGATGGAGGCCGACGCGGCGGCGTCCCCCGGGGGCGGCGCGTAAAAACCCGCGGGACTTATTTATTAAGGAGGGGAATCATGGGAATACGGGGCGAACTTTTTTCAACCAGGGTGCTGCTCCCCAACAGGACCTATTTTATCAACGTCAAGGAAAACCGCCTGGGCGACCTTTACCTCAATATCGTGGAGAGTAAAAACAAGGAAACCGGGGGGTTTGAGCGCCAGTCGGTGATCGTCTTCGCCGACGACCTGCCCGCCTTTTTAGGGGAATTCGACAAATCCCTCAAGGTGCTGGAAAAGGCCGCGCGGGACCAGCGGCGAAGGGGCTCCAAACCGCAGGCGCGGCCCGGAGAGCGCCCGGCGGAGGGGCGCGGCGACAGACGGCGCGGCGGGGAGGGGCCCGCCGGGGGCCGCCGGACCGGGAAGGAGGGCGGCGAAAAGCGGATGGTAGTCAAAAGGAAAGCTCCCCCTGACGAACCCTAAGGGTAAAACTAAGCCGCTGTATGGGTGACGGCCCGTGGCGGGCGACCGCTTCCCGGTGGGCCCTGGTGGGGTACCCCTTGTGTTTTTCGTAGCCGTACTGGGGGTAAAGAAGGGAATAGCGGACCATCACCTGATCCCGGGCGGTTTTGGCGAGGATGGAGGCCGCCATCACCTCGGGGATCCGGGCGTCCGCCTTGACCAGGGCCCGGCAGGGTATGGGGAGAGGGGGACAGTACAGGCCGTCCACGATGGCGGTAAGGCCGGCCAGGGCCCCGGCGGCTTCGGGCCCCGGGGAAGGGGCCGGGCAAAACTGGGCCTCCAGCCGGACCGGGGGCCAGGCCGCCGCTAAAGCCTCCCAGGCCCGGCCCATGGCGAGGAGACTGGCCTGGAGGATATTCACCCGGTCTATTTCGGGGGCCTCCGACCAGCCTATACCCCAGGCGGCCCGTTCCCGGATCAGCGCCGCCGCCGCTTCCCGCTTTGCCGGGGAAAGCTTTTTTGAGTCCCCCAGCGTTTCCCGGGGGAAATCCGCGGGGAGGACCACCGCGGCGGCGGCCACGGGACCAGCCAGAGGACCGCGGCCCGCCTCGTCCAGCCCCACGATGACGCCGCCGGCCTCCGGGGGACGCCCTTCCTCCCTCATGGATGTTCAAGAATGGAGAGGACCTCCCGCAGTTCCCCGTCCCGGCTATAGTACTGTTCCTCCAGTTCCGCCGGGGAAAGACCCACCAACTCGTGGCTTAGGTAGTGGATCCACCGGTCCTCGTCGCGAACGGAAAAATCATGCTTCCGGCACCAGTAGTCGGGCTGGATGGGAAGCTGGTTTTCCCGGTCGTAAAAGTACTTGTAATCGTGGACCGCCACCTTCAGGTCCTCCCGGGGGATGCCCTTGTCCAGGATGATCCCCGCCAGGTGGTTGATCGTTTTTCCGGTGTCAAAAATATCGTCCACCAGGAGTATCTTGTCCCCGCTTCGCAGATGTTCCGGGGCGTAGGTCCAGCCCTCCACTTTTATCCGCTCCGACTTGCGCACATCCGTATAGGACCGGGCCACCACCGCGGCGTAGTATACCGGCCGGCCCCGGCGGTTTATCACCTTGAAGTACTCGCTGATCACGTTCCCCATATACGCACCCCCCCGGAGGGACACGTAGATAACGTCGGGCACAAAGCCATCGGCATAGATCGCGCGGGCCAGCTTAAGCGCGTTATTCCGCACCACATCGTAGGGAAGAAATTCCTTTTTCATGGGTCCACTATAGCGCGAAGGGGGCGGAAAATGCACTACCCCGCCCCGCGGGCCGGGACGGCGGTTCCCGGGGAGCGCCCTTTACAGGGCCAGCTCTATCTCCACCGGGCAGTGGTCGGACCCCTCCACCTCGGGCCGGATGATCGACCGCTTAACCTGGGGCGCGAAGGCGGAATCCACGCAGTGGTAATCAAGCCGCCACCCCACGTTCCGGGCCCGGGCGGCGGACCGGTAGGACCACCAGCTGTAATGCCCCCCCTGGCCGGGGTGGAAAAGCCGGAAGGTGTCGATAAAACCCGCCCCGGTAAACTGATCCATCCAGGCCCGCTCCTCCGGGAGGTAGCCGGCGCTGCCCTCGTTTTCCCTGGGCCGGGCCAAATCGATGGGGGTATGGGCGATGTTGTAGTCCCCGCAGAGGAGAAAACGCGTTCCCCGCCGGACCAGCTCCTCGCAGCGCCGCAGGATGGCGCCGCAGAAGGCCAGCTTGTAGGGGAGCCGGAGGCCCTGATCCTGGGAATTGGGGAAGTACGCGGAGATGAGGACAAAGTCCCGGTAAAAAGCCTGGAGGACCCGGCCCTCGTCGTCAAACTCCGCCAGGCCCAGGGGCTGTATATCCAGGGGCTCCTCCTGGCTGTAGATCGCTACCCCCGAATAGCCGGGTCTGAGGGCGCTGGCCCAGTAGGAAAAGTAGGGTCTGCCGTTCTTGACCGGGGGATTCAGCAGCCCCGCCGGAAGCTGCCCGGGCTGGGCCTTGGTTTCCTGCACACAGAGGATGTCGGGGGATTCGGCGGTGAGCCACTGGGAAAAACCCCGCTTTTCCACCGCCCGGATGCCATTGACATTCCACGAAAGTATCCGCATCCTGCCAGTATAGCCGCCGCCGCCCCGGCGCGCAAGGGCGGCGTTCCGCTCCTTCCGTACCCGGGTCCACTGTTCGGGACCTGGGTCCGCTCCTTCCATATCCGGGTCCGGCGCTTTTCCCGCCGTTCCCGCCGGCAAACCCCGGCGCTCGCGGGCGGAGCGGATTGCGGCTTCCCTTTTTGCTGTGGTATACTAAAAACATGCCCCTCGCTGGAAACGGAACGGAACTGATCCGCCGGAAACGGGAAAAGCTCAAGGAACCGGAAAGCTACCGGGTAATCCTCCTGAACGACAATTATACCACCATGGAATTTGTGGTGGAGGTGCTGATGACGATCTTCCATAAACCAAAAACCGACGCCACCAGGATCATGATGGACGTTCACCAGCGGGGCCGGGGAATTGTGGGGGTGTATCCCTATGACATTGCCGTGACCAAGGCGGATCAGGTCCATGTCCTGGCCCGGCGGTATGAATTTCCCCTCAAGTGTATTGTGGAACGGGCCTAGTATGGGGTATACTTGATTTGCCCGGCGTCCCCGGCTGGCCGCCGGGCAAACCCGCCGTCATTGGGGCGGCTTTCAAAATACAGAGAACCTTTCGGGAGGGTGTTACCATGAAGATCAGCCGCCATGTGCAGGCCATTATCAACGCGGCTTACAACGAGGCCAGGGTGCGGAACCATGAATACCTGACCCCGGAACACCTTCTATACGCCGCCCTTTCCTTTGACGAGGTCCAGGAGGTTTTCGCCGCCTGCGGGGCCAACCTGGATCAGCTTAAAAGCGGCATGGAAAATTACTTTCAGCAAAAAGTTCCCCTGGCGGACAACAGTGAGCCGGCCCAAACGGTGGGTTTCCAGAACGTCCTGGAACGGGCGGTGATGCAAAGCCAGTCCTCCCAAAAGGAAATCCTGGACGTGGCGGATATTCTGGTTTCGCTCTTCGACGAGGAGCGGAACTACTGCGCCTATTACCTCCGCAAGGCGGGGGTCCGGCGTTTTGAGCTGGTCAATGTCCTTTCCCACGGCTGCGACAATGAAATCCCCGACACCATAGGGGCCTATGGGACGGAGGTCCGCCACCATGACGGGCGAAGGCGGGAGGAGGAAACCGAAACCGGCGAGGCCGTCCGCAAGGGACCGGCGAAAAAAACCGCCCTGGAACGGTTCGCCACGGAATTGACCGCCCTGGCCCGGGAGGGCCGGCTGGAACCGGTGATTGGCCGGGAACGGGAGTTGGACAGGACCGTCCAGGTCCTCTGCCGGCGCTTTAAAAACAACCCCGTCCATGTGGGGGATTCGGGGGTGGGCAAAACCGCCATCACCGAGGGCCTCGCCCAGCGCATCGCCGCGGATCAGGTTCCCCCCACCCTCAAGGACTTTTTGATCTTTTCCCTGGACATGGGGGCCCTGGTGGCGGGGACCAAATACCGGGGGGATTTTGAGGAGCGGGTAAAGCGGGTTATCGAGGAGGTGCTGAAGAAAGACCGGGCGATCCTCTTTATCGACGAGATCCACACCCTGGTGGGGGCCGGGGCCGCCTCGGGAAACGCCCTGGACGCGGCGAATATTTTAAAGCCCGCCCTAACCTCGGGAAAGCTCCGCTGCGTGGGCAGCACCACCCACGAGGAATACGGCAAGTTCTTTGACAAGGACCGGGCGCTTTCCCGGCGGTTCCAGAAGATCGACATCAACGAGCCCAGCGAGGAAGACGCCGTGGCCATCCTCCGGGGACTCAAAACCAAGTACGAGGACTACCATAAAGTCCACTACAGCGACGAGGCCCTGGAAAGCGCCGTTAAGCTTTCCGCGCAGTACATCACCGACCGCCGCCTGCCCGACAAGGCCATCGACGTGATCGACGAGGCCGGGGCCTTTGTCCGCATCGCGGCCTTTAAAACCCAGCGGGAAGAGGCCCGGACCACCACGGCCCAGGACGGAACGGTGGACTTTATCGGCATTGGGGTTACGGAAATAGAAACGGTGGTTTCCAAAATCGCCCGGATCCCCGAACGCTCCGTGGGGATGAACGAAAAGGACCGGCTGAAAAACCTGGAGGGGGAACTGCGAAAGCGGATCTTCGGCCAGGACGAGGCGGTAACCGCCGTGGTCAGGGCCGTTAAGCGGTCCCGGGCGGGCTTCCGGGCGGCGGGAAAACCGGTGGCGAATTTCCTCTTTGTGGGACCCACGGGGGTGGGCAAAACCGAGCTGGCCCGAAGCCTGGCGGACATCCTGGAGGTCCCCATGCACCGCTTTGACATGAGCGAGTACCAGGAAAAGCATACCGTTTCCCGGCTTATCGGGGCGCCCCCGGGGTACGTGGGCTACGAGGAGGGGGGCCTCCTCACCGACGCGGTGCGAAAGCGCCCCCACGGGGTGGTACTGCTGGACGAAATCGAAAAGGCCCACGCGGACATCTACAACATCCTCCTTCAAATCATGGACTACGCCACCCTGACGGACAACAACGGCCGCAAGGCGGATTTCCGCAACATCGTCTTTATTATGACCAGCAACGCCGGCGCCCGGGACATCGGGAAAAGCCTCATCGGCTTTGGGGACCGGGTTAACGACGAAACCTCCGTGGACGGGGCGGTGGAAAAGATCTTTACCCCCGAATTCCGCAACCGCCTGGACGCGGTGGTCCGCTTTGGACACCTGTCCCGGGAGATCATGATCTCGATCATCACCAAAGAACTGAACCTTTTTAAAGAACAACTGGCGGAAAAGAACGTAACCCTGGAGGTTACCCGCGAATGCCTTGACCGCCTGGCGGAAGACGGCTATTCCCCGGACTTCGGCGCCCGGAACGCGGGACGCCTGGTGGAAGAGAAGATCAAGACCTTCTTTGTGGACGAAGTCCTCTTTGGCGGGCTCAGCGGGGGAGGCGCCGCCCGGGCGGATTACCGGGACGGCGAATACCGCGTCGACCTTCTGGAGGCCGCCGAAACCGCCGGGGTTGCCGAAACCGCCGGGGCGGAATAAACCGCGTCCATGCGGCTCCGGCCCGGTCCCGACCCGGACTTCCCCTACCTCACCGAAGACCAGCGCTACCCCTTCCCCGACCCCTTGACAAGCCCCGGGGACATCGTCGCCCTGGGAGGCAACCTCTCGCCGGGGATGCTCCTCTCCGCCTACGAGCAAGGGATCTTCCCCTGGTACAACCCGGAAGACCCGGTCCTGTGGCAGTCCCCGGACCCCCGGTGCGTGATCTTCCCCCAGACCCTCCACCTTTCCCGGTCCATGAAAAAAGTCCTCCGCCGGGGGGACTTTGAGGTTACCCTGGATGGGGATTTCCCCGCCCTGATCCGGTCCTGCGCCGCCGTGGAGCGCCCCGGCCAGGGAGGCACCTGGATCACCGAAGACATCATCTCGGGCTACACGGAACTCCACCGCCTGGGCTACATCCGCTCCGCGGAAAGCCGCCCGGCCCGGCCCGGCCGCCCCCCCGGGGAGGGAGGGGATGAACTGGCCGGGGGCTGCTATGGGGTCCAGATCGGGCGGGTGTTCTGCGGGGAGTCGATGTTCTCCCGCCGGGCCAACGCCTCCAAGGCGGCGTTCCTCACCCTGGCCCGGGATCTCTTTGACCGGGGAACGCTGTTCATCGACTGCCAGGTTCCCACGGAACACCTCCTCAGCCTGGGGGGACAGACGATACCCCGGACGGACTTCCTCCGGCTCCTGCGGGAATCCCGGTAAAGCCGCCACGGACCGGGCCTTCACCGGCCGGGCCGCGGCCCCCGCCCCGGAACAGGAAGGTCAGGGCACCACAACCTGCTGGATCGGCCCAAACGGCCCGGTCTGGCCCTTAGAGTTCTCGTAGCGCAGGCAGACGTACATGGTCTGGCCGCTTTCCCCATCCAGGTCCAGCCGCAGGCCGCCCTTGGTGATGTACCAGTGTTCCGGCAGCTCCTTTCCCGAGGTGGGGGGCTGGTTCACCCGGAGGGGGTGGTTCTCCGTGGGGGTTCCGGTAAGGCCGTAGTTGATAGACACCCCGTGGTCGCTCTTGATATTAGGGGAATGGATCCCATTCACCGGGCGGAACCGGGAAATGTGAACCAGGTGAACCCCGGGAAAGGAGATATCCCCCTCCACCTGGGCGGTGGGCGGCGGGATGGGGGTGGGGTCCGTATCCATCGGCGGAAGCTTCAGGCTCATCAACGTCGAGGGAGAGAGGGGGGGCGTGATCAGCCAGTGGCGCTTGATGTAGCGCATCTTCATCTCCAGCAGCCGGAAGGCGGTCTTCGCCTCCTGCACAACCACCGGGGTTCTGCGCTCCGGGTCGTTCTCCTCCTCCCAGCGGGCCCGGGCGTCGTCCGTCAGGACCCCCAGGGCCGCAATATCCTCCGCGGGAATACCCCAGGACGCCCCCCGGGTGGGCAGTTCCGCCCTCCATAGATCCGCCATGCTCAACACCTCATCCCGTTTGGTGGGAAACCAATCTTTGTGTCGTTCCATAACATCCTCCCAAAAGTATAGAAAAAATAATACACAGGGAATCCCCCATCGTCAAGTGAAATTTTTCCACGCCCCGCCGGGACGCCCATACGACTCGCCGGGGCTCCCCGATGACCCGCCGGGGCTCCCCGATGACCCGCCGGGGTTCCCCGATGATCCACCGGGGTTCCCCAATGACTCACCGGGGCTCCCCAATGACCCGCCGGGGTTCCCCGATGACCCGCCGGGGCTCCCCAATGACCCGCCGGGGCTCCCCGGTAACCCGCCGGGGCGGTCTTCCGGCTTAAGGGGGGGCGGGGCCGCGAGGGGGATCCCGGGGTTCGGTCAGGTTCCGCACCCACCGCTCCTGGCGCAGGAAGTGCCGGGCCACGGCGTACTTAAAGAGGTCGCTGAGCTTTACCAGGGCGAAGAGGGGGACCGGGCCGATGGTGGTGCGGAGGGCCAGGATGAAGCACGCGGGCACAAAGAGGAAGGTGTTGACCGTTACGTCCGCGTACATCCCCGTGCGGGTGTCCCCCCCGGCCCGGCTGATGGCCCAGATGGCGTTGAGGAGGGTCCACAGGGGCAGGTAGACGAGGATTACCAGCACCAGTCCCGTACTGATAGACCGGGCGCCGGCGGTGAGGCTGCGGAAGACCAGGGGGATGACCGCCAGGGCGAAGAGCGCGCCCGGCAGGGCCAGGGCGGCCCCCGCGGCCACGGCGCCGCTCTGGATCCACCGGGCCCGCCGGCGGGCCTCCTCCAGCCTGCCCGCCCCCAGGCTGCCCCCCACCAGGACGGCGGTGGTGGTCCAAACCCCGGCGAAGAGGAGGAAGAAGATGTTGGCGATGGTGAACCCCGCGGCCATGCCCGCCACGGTTTCCGCCCCGCCCCGGCTGTTGTACAGGGCGGTCATGATTGTCTCGGAGGTGATCCAGGAGAGTTCCGACAGGAACATCATCCCCGACTTGACCAGCACTTCCCGGATCAGTTTTCCCTTTACCCGGAGGACGCCGGTGAATCCCACAAAGAAGGGGGCCCGGCCGCGGCGGGCGTAGACCAGAAAGGCCCCGGCCTCCAGGTAGCGGGCGATGATGGTGGAGATGGCCGCCCCGGTAACCCCCAGGGCGGGGGCCCCCAGGCGCCCGTAGATGAGCAGCCAGTTGCCGGCGGTGTTGACCACGGTGGCCCCCGCGGAGATAAGGAGGGGGACCCCGGGCTTTCCCGTTTCCCGGTAGGAGGTTCCCACCGCCATGGAGAGGGCCATGGGAAAGAGGGTACAGGACAGGAGCCGGATGTACCGCTCCCCCGCGGGGATGATCTCCCCCCGGGCGGCGTTGCCCAGGATCATCATCCCCAGCATCTTGTCCGCCAGGGTCCAGCAGAGGAGGAAGTACAGCGCCGAAACGGCCGCGCTCAGGAGGAATTTGAACCGGTAGGCCTGGCGCATGCCCTCCTGGTCGCCGGCGCCCTTGAACTGGGCCAGGTAGATGCCCCCGGCCCCGCAGACGGTGTTGACCACCACCAGGTGGATAAAGTTAAGCTGGTTCGACACGTTGACCGCGGCCATGTTCATGTCCCCCAGGCCGGCGACCATAAAGTTGTCGATGAGGGAGACCATGCTCATAATAAACTGCTGGAGCATCACCGGGGCGGCGATGCGTACCGCCTGGCGGTAAAATTCGGCGGGTCCCAGGGGGTTCGGTAGTTTCATCACGGTTGTCCCTATTCTACTATAAAGTATAACGGCTGTAGAACTTATCGCCAAACCGGGGTACAATTCCCCCATGGAAATCCGCGACCGTTACGCCCCTTCCCCCACGGGGCTTCAGCATATTGGGGGTTTAAGGACCGCGCTGTTTAACTACCTCTTTGCCCGTTCCGCGGGGGGGACCTTCATCCTCCGCCTGGAGGACACGGACCGGACCCGCTACGATCCGGCCTATGAGCAAAACCTGTACGATACCTTCGCCTGGCTGGGCCTGGCCTGGGACGAGGGTCCCCGCCGGGGGGGGCCTTCGGCGCCCTACGTGCAGTCGGAACGGACGGGGCTGTACCGGAAGTACGCGGAGGAGCTGCTGGAAAAGGGCGGGGCCTACCGCTGTTTCTGTACCGGGGAGCGGCTGGAGCGAGTCCGGGCGGAGCGGGAGGCGGCCCGGTCGGCGGAAACGGGCTACGACCGGCGCTGCCGGGGCCTGGGGCCGGAGGAAAGCGCGCGCCGGGCCGCCGCGGGGGAGGGTTTTACCATCCGGCTTAGGATACCCCTGGAGGAAGAGCCCGGCGGGGGGGGCGGCCCGCGGGTTACCCGCTTTACGGACAAGCTCCTGGGGGACATTGAGTGGAAGAACGCCGACATCAACCCGGACCCGGTGCTGCTTAAGTCCGACGGTTTCCCCACCTACCACCTGGCCAACGTGGTGGACGATCACCTGATGGGGATTACCCACGTGCTGCGGGCCCAGGAGTGGCTTTCCTCCACCCCCCTCCACGTGATCCTCTACCGGGCCTTTGGCTGGGAGCCCCCGGTGTTCTGCCATCTTCCCATGGTGATGGGCCAGGACGGCAAGAAGCTAAGTAAACGCCACGGGGCCACGAGCATCGACGAATTCCGCCGGGCGGGATACCTGCCGGAGGCCCTGCTTAACTACGTGGCCCTCCTGGGGTGTTCCTACGAAGAGGGCCGGGACCTGTACTCCCTGGCGGAGCTGGAGGCGCGGTTCAGTCTGGACAGGCTGAACAAGGCCCCGGCGGTGTTTGACTACAAAAAGCTGGAATGGTACAACGGCCAGTATATCAGGATGAAGAACAGCGAAGAACTGGCCGCCCTGAGCCTGCCCTACGCCGTGGAGGGGGGGCTTTTTGGCGGCGGGGAGCCCGGGGAGGAGCAAAGGGCCCTCTACACCGCGGCGATGGGCCTGGTCCGGGAGCGGGCGAACCTGCTCCCGGACATTCCCGCCAAACTGGGGTACCTGTTCTCCGATCCGGCGGTCCCCCCCGGGGGGGAATTGATCCCCAAAAAGGGCGGCGCGGAGGGGGCGCTTAGATCGCTCCGGCTGGCCCGGGAGCTTATTCCCCTGCTGGCCGCGGCGGATGACGAGGAGGCGGAGCGGCTTGTTAAGGAAAGGGCGGAGGGGGTTAAGCTGGGGGACTTCCTGATGCCCCTCCGGGCGGCGCTTACCGGGGCCCGGGTGAGCCCGCCCCTCTTTGGGTCGATCCGCCTGCTGGGCGCGCGGCGGTGTCTGACCCGGATCGACGCGGCCCTGGCCGCGCTGGAGGCGTCCCGATGAAGGTGCGGATTCTGGAACTGCCCCTGGACTTTGGGGCGAGCCGCCGGGGCAGCGATATGGGGCCCTCGGCGATGCGTCTGGCGGGGTTAAAGGAGACCCTGACCGCCCTGGGGCACGAATGCGGGGAGATCTTTCCCGGTATTCCCGTGCCGGCCATGGAGTTCGCCGAGGAGGGGGATCCGGGAGCGAAGTTCCTGGGTCCCATCGCGGCGGCCTGCGGCAGGCTGGCGGCGGAAACGGAAAGGGCCCTGGAGGAGGGCTGCTTTCCCCTGGTGTTGGGGGGGGATCATTCCATAGCGATTGGGAGTCTATCCGGCCTGGGGGCCTACTACAAAAAGAAGGGGCTGAGCTGGGGGTGCCTTTGGGTGGACGCCCACGGGGATTTTAACACCCCGGACACAAGCCCTTCCGGGAATATCCACGGGATGATCCTCGCCGCCGCCTGCGGTTACGGCCATCCGGAACTGACGGGTCTTCACGGCGGTTTTAGAAAGCTGGACCCCGCCAACACGGCCCTTATCGGGGTCCGGGATTTGGACAGCGGGGAAAGGCGTTTGATGAAAGCGGCGGGGCTTACGGTGTTGACCATGACCGACGTGGACCGGGCGGGAATCGCCGAAAGCGTTAAACGGATTGTCGCTTTTTTTAAGGGCCGGGTGGACCGCCTTCATGTGAGCGTGGACATGGATGTGATGGACCCCTCGATCGCCCCGGGGGTGGGGATTCCCCTGAACGGCGGTTTTTCCCACCGGGAAGCGCTGCTTTTGGCGGAGGAGCTGGCGGGGTCGGGGCTTTTGGGTTCCGCGGAACTGGTGGAGGTCAACCCCGTTCTGGATACCCGGAATCAAACCGCCCGGATGGCGGTGGAGATCGCCGGCCGGCTTTTGGGCGCGCGGATCTACTAACCGCGCCGCGGGCGAAGCGGTCGGGCAATCCGCGGCAACGGAGCGGGGCCGCCGGGTTACGCGAAGCGCCTCCGTACTTTATCTTTTTCTATCCATCTTCCCGCCCATCATTCATTTTATTCAAGGGATTCATATTTATTTTTTGTTTTCCCCCTGAAATAGTCCCGCGTTTTTTTTCATTCCCCCTGTTTCAGCGATACAAGATCCCGCCGGGTGGTGGTATGTTTTCCTTTATCATCCCGCCGAATAGACCGTGTCTTAAACAACTCCTCACCGGCCAGGCGGTTAATAAGCGTTGACTTACCGACACCGGATGAACCGATAAAAGACGCCGTTACACCTTCTTTAAGATAAGGTGAAAGTTTTTTATACGAATCGCCGTCTTTGTTTGTTGTCGCGATAACATCAACCCCTATGGCGGCAGACGCGGCTTCATTTATTTTATTTTCCAAGTCATCGCGTAAATCAAATTTTGTTAATACAACAACAGACTTTGCTCCGCCGCTCCACGCCGCCGAAAGATAGCGTTCAATACGGTTTAGTTATAATTATTGTTCAGGGATACGCATATAAATAGTATATCCAAATTTGACGCGATTATTTGTTCTTGATTATCGCTTCCAACCGCAAGCCGTTTAAAGACCGTTTCCGCGGCAATACCTTATTGATAATCGCGTTCCCGTTTCTCGTGTCATCGTAGGCCGCCATAGACTCTCCATTTACGGATTTCTTATTTTCCAGCAT
>JAIRPD010000053.1 GCA_031257195.1 Treponema sp.
TCCCGGTTCAGGAGGGGAACCGCGAACTGAAGCGCCCGCGCCCTTTGACCCCGCCTGAGGTCCAACCATTGTACTATTCATCTAGTACAAATATAAATGAACTAGTACAATATGTCAAGTGATTTTTTCACTTTTTTTGTTTTAACAAGAAAAGATTACCGGTAGTATTGAGGATAAGCGGGATGAGGCAAAACGGGCCGCCGCCCTTGATCAGCCGGCCGCTATGTGGTATCGTAAAGCCATGGAGGTCTTGTGGCTAAAGAAGAAGCGATAGAAGTGGAAGGGGTGGTAAAAGAGGCCCTTCCCAACACCATGTTCAGGATAGAACTGGACAACCAGAACGGCCACCTGATCCTGGCCCACCTTTCCGGCAAGATGCGTAAACACTACATCCGGATTGTGCCCGGCGACCGGGTCAAGATTGCCCTTTCTCCCTACGACCTTAACCGGGGCCGGATCATCTACCGGGAACGTTAACGCCCGTATTCCGGCGCTTTCCCCGGGCCTTAAACCTTGGCCTTTAAAAGCACCCAGGTAGAACCCGTACCCCCCTGCGCGGGTTCGCTGTAGCCGCTCTCCCCCGCGAAGGGGCAGCGTTCTATAAAATCCCGGACCATTTTTCTCAACACCACCGTTTCCTCCCCCGGGGATTCGGGAAGGTGATTTCCCTTGCCGTGGATCACCAGGAGCTTTTCCAGTTCCCTGTCCCTGGCGCCGTTAAAAAAAGCCGTCAACGCGTCCCAAGCTTCATCCCTGGTAAGACCATGGAGGTCGATCTTATCGTCGGGTCTTTTACGGAGGAGCCGCCGCCGCCGGGCCGCCGCGGATTCTTCCGAAGAGTCGGTTATATCGGCGTCCTTATCGTAAACCTGGCCGGAACGTTTGTCCCATTGGTCAAGAATTTTTCCAAAGTCCATCTTGTTATTATACACAAAAAAAGGGTATGTTTACAGGTATGAACCCCCTAGCGGATGAACTTAACGCCGTTCTGGACGCGAGCCCCGCCGGGCCCCTTCTTTCCCCCCTGGGACGGCGGCTTTACTTTCCCCGGGGTATCATAGCCCAGGCGGCGGAGGCCAAAAAAACCGCCCGGATAAACGCCACCCTGGGCATGGCCTTTCAGGGGGGAAGGCCCCTGATCCTCCCCGCCCTGGCCAGACGGCTGCCCGGCCTCAACCCGGAGGAAACCGTGGTCTACGCCCCCACCGCCGGGGTGGAAGCGTTCCGCCGGGCCTGGAAAGAGGCTCTGATCCGGAAAAATCCCTCCCTGGGGGGGCTGGACTTTTCCCTCCCCGTTACCGTGCCGGGGATTACCGCGGGAATCTCCTTTACCGCCGACCTCTTCCTTGACGGGGGTCAAACGATACTGATCGCCAGCCCCGCCTGGGACAACTACAACCTGATCTTTACCGAACGCCGCCGCGCCCTCACGCGGGAAATACCCCTCTTTGTGGAGCCCCCCACCGGCGCCGGACCGTCCAACCAAGCTGGACCGGGCCCGGCGGGGCTGAATCTGGCGGCCTTTAAAACGGCCCTCCAGGAAGAGGCCGCTTCCGGGGTGGTTCGAATCCTTCTCAACTTTCCCCACAACCCCTCGGGCTATACCCCCCTCAAGGCTGAGGCGGACGCCCTGCTCGCGGCTATTGGGGAGGCCGCCGCCGGGGGCGCTTCCGTCCTGGCGATCTGCGATGACGCGTACTTCGGCCTCTTCTACGAGGAGGGGACGATCCGGGAATCCCTGTTCAGCCGCCTCGCGGGCCTGCACGAAAGGGTCCTGGCGATCAAGATAGACGGCCCCACCAAAGAAGACTATGTCTGGGGGCTCAGGACCGGCTTTATCACCTTTGGCGGCAAGGGCCTGGGCGGGGAGGCGGCGGGGGCGCTGGAAAAAAAGCTTATGGGGGCGATCCGCTCTTCCGTATCCTGCGCCAACACCCCGGCCCAGTATCTGGCCCTGAAAATCATGGAAGACCCCGCCGCCGGGGGTGAGCGGGAAGTCTTTTTCAAGCTCCTCCGGGGACGGTACCAGGCGGTTAAGCGTTTTATCAAAGAAACCCCCGCCGCCCCCGGCCTCACCGCCCTGCCCTTCAACTCGGGGTACTTTATGTGTTTCCGCTGCGGGACGGGGAACAAGGCGTTGAACGCCGAGGCGCTGCGGCGGGCCCTGCTGAAAAGGGGGGTGGGAACCGTGGCGTTGGAGGCCTCCCCGGGTCCCGGTTATCTGCGGGTAACCTTCGCGGCCATCGAGGAGGAGGAGATTCCGGCGGTGTTCAGGACCATCTATGAGACGGCGGGGGAGCTGTAGCCGCCCGCTTTCCGGCGGAGGATCCCTGGATCCCTTTAACATGGGGGAAGAAAAAACCGCCGGAACAAACCGGGAGGCGCGGTCCTGATCCCCTCCTATATCTTTTGCTACCTCATCTACGGGGTAATCAGCCCCTACCTTTCCATCCTCGTCCGGGACCTGGGTTACAGCGCCCTGATGGTGGGGGTTCTGCTGGGCATTTACGAGGGGGCGGGGATCGCCGGGCCCTTTGTCTTTGGCTACGCCGCCGACCGGTGGGGATCCTACAGGGGGGGAATTATCGCGACCTATCTGCTTTCCGCGGCAGCGGCCATTCCCCTCACCCTTTTTATCCATCCGGCGGCCAGCGCCGTCTTTATCGCCCTCCTGGCCTTTTCTTTCCGTTCCGGGGCGCCCCTGTTGGACGCCATGACCACCGTCCGCCTTGGCCAGGGGGGCAACTATGGGAAAATCCGGGGGGCGGGCTCGATCAGCTTTATCGTCATGGTCAGCTTCCTTCAATGGACCCCCTTTCTGCGGCCCAATACCGCCAAAAACATCGGCGTTTGGATAACCCTTACCTCCCTGGCGGCGGTGGTTCCCGCCCTGTTCCTCCCCAGGACCGGGCCGCGACCCAGGATGGCCCCCCATTCCGCGGCGGGCCGGACGGCTTTCCCCCCGGGAGCGGCGTCCCGGCGAAGGGGACGATTCCGGCTGTCCGGGACTTTCTTTGGGGGGTTCGCGATTATCTTTCTTTCCAGGCTGGCCATGGCCCCGGTTTACACCTTCTTTCCCCTCTACCTTACCGAAGTTCTTCACTGGGACGCGGTGGGGCTCATGTTCGCCCTGGCCTCGGTGTCGGAGGTGCCCTGCATGTTCATCGCCGCCCGCCTGCTTCGCCGTTTTGGCCCCCTTCCCTTGCTGGCCCTTTCCGCCCTGGGAACCGTCCTCCGGCTGGGGATCTACGCCTTTCTTCCCTTTAAAGGGGCGCTCCTGGCCGCCCAGTTCCTTCACGCCCTGTGTTTTGGCCTGTTCCACCCCGCGGCGGTGGCCTTTATGACCGCCGCGGTTCCCCCGGAACGGCGGGCCCTGGGGATGTCCATCTACCTGTCCCTGGGTTCGGGGCTTCCCACCCTAATCGGGAATGTCCTGGGCGGGGCGATGGTGGAACATACCGGCTATACGGTCCTTTTCGCCTCGTTCATAGCCTTCGCCGCCGCGGCCCTTATCATTTACGCCGTCCCGCGGTATACTAGGGGCAACCATGTTTGACGACTGCGTTATCATGGCCGGAGGTTCCGGTACCAGGCTTTGGCCCGCCAGCAGCGTCCGCCTGCCCAAACAGTTTCTTCCCATCCCCGGCGGCCAGGGGGCCACCTTTTTCAGCGCCGCCGTGGACCGGGCCCTGGCGGTGATAAACCGGGAAGGGGACGGCAGGGTGATCATCATCGCCGGGCGGTCCCACGCGGCCCATATCATTAAAGCCTGCGAGGGCCGCCCCCCGGAGGACCTGGACCGGATGGTACTGATCCTGGAACCCCTGGCCAGAAACACCGCCCCCGCCATAGCCTGTGCGGTAAGCTTTATCGACTGGATGAGCGGGGAGGAACGGAACATCCTGGTCCTAAGCAGCGACCATGTCATCAGCCCCCTGGAACGCTTTGTCCAGGACGCCGCCGCCGCCGGGGACGCCGCCCGGGCGGACAAACTGGCCGTCTTTGGCGTAAAGCCCCGCTCCCCCGAAACGGGCTACGGCTATATTGAGGTGGAACCCGCCGGTTTACGGGAAACCGGGGAGTCCCCGGTTTACGGGGTTACATCCTTCCAGGAAAAGCCGGACCGGGACAGGGCGGAGGCCTTTGTCAGGGCGGGAAACTTTTTCTGGAATTCGGGGATGTTCGCCTTTTCCTCCAAATTCATCATGGAAGAATTCCGCCGGGGCGCCCCCGGGGTGATAGGCCCCTTTGGGAAGCTCCGGGCCCCGAATGAACGGTCATTCAAAATTGAGCGGGGGCTGCGGACGCTCTGGGACTGGATGGACCTGCGGGAGGCCTACAGCGGCGCCCCGGCCCTCTCCTTTGACCACGCCGTCGCGGAAAAGTGTTCCCGGATTGTGATGGTGCGCGCCGGTTTTGCCTGGACCGACGCGGGGAGCTGGGACGAGTACGCCGCCCTCGCCGAGGCGGCGGGCCGGAGCCAGGCGGAAACCTGGCGCTACGAGGCGGAAAACTGCTTTGCCGATTCGGATATTCCCGTGGCCCTCATAGGGGTGGAGGACCTGATCGTGGTGATCCGGGCCGGAAAAAACGGCGAACCGGGAAGCGCGCTTATCTCCAAAAGGGGCCGCTCCCAGCATGTCCGGGAAATCACGGCCCGGCTCAAGGAAGAGGGACGGCTGGACCTGCTTTAGCCCGCGGCCCCGGATACCGTTTGCGCTGTTTTCCTATATCCCCGGCGGAACGGCGCGCCAGGGTCCGATTGTATACGCCGCCCCACAGGGGCGGACGCGTACAATCCCCGCGCCCTACCGCGCGCTGTACAGCCAGTGGTAAGAACCGTAGTTGGTTTTCGTGTATGTGTAGCGTCCGGCTTTGAGGGTTTTGACATTCCCATAGGATACGCTTTCCTCTCTTTCCAGCTCCATGTCTTTTTGGATAACAAAAGCGCATCCCTCATCGCCGCTCACAGGAATGCCGCCCATGCGGGTAACGGTGGCGGGAATGGTTACGACCGGTTTGAGGACGCCGAACACGTTTTTCCCAATGTAGGTAACGCCCTGCGGAATGGTCAGGCTGGTCAATTGGCTTCTCGAGAACGCGCTCGTCTCGATGCGGGCAACGCCCCGCTCGATGGTCAGGCTGGTCAGCTTGTTGAAATCGAACGCTTCGGTTTCGATAGTTTTAACGCTCCCCGGAATGGAGAGGGTCGTGATACTATTACTGGAAAACGCGCCCATCCCGATATAGGTAACGCCCGCGGGAATGGTCAGGGCGGCGATTCTATTGCTCGAGAACGCCCTGTTTCCAATGTAGGTAAGTCCCGGAGGGAGGGTAACGCTGGACAGTTCGTTGTTTGAAAAGGAATTGCTGCCGATAAAGCTCAGGGTGTCGGGCAGTTGGACGGCCGCCAGTCTTTCCCGGCTAAACACTCCGCCGCCGCCAACACCTTTTACCGGCGCTCCCCCCAATTCCGCGGGAACCCGGACCCGGGTCGCGCCTCCTTTCCATCCGGTGATCACCGCCCCGTACTGGGTCTCGTAGTACGTAAAATCCTCCGCCTTCTTTTCCGCGCAGGCCATAGACTTGGTGTAGGTTCCCGCCTTCCGGTCGTTGGCGATATAGTTGTAATAGACGGCGTAGCCAAAGGCTCTTTCCTCAACGTTGTTGATGTTCGCCGCCAGGATAACCGTGGCCGGAGCCTGCGTGTACTCCCCATAGATATCTTGCCCTATCAACCTCAGCGTTGAGGGCAGACTGATTTTGGCAAGCTTGCCATTATTCTTAAAGGCATTGCCTGCTATCTCCTCCACTCCTTCGGGGATAACCACTTCCGTCAGTTGGTTACCCTCAAAGGCATAGCCACCAATGAGGGTAACGCTGCCGGGAATGGTTACGCTGGTCAGCTTGTTGCCCGCGAACGCGTCGCTCCCGATGGAGGTAACCCCCGCGGGAATGGTTACGGCGGTGAGCCCCGCCTTTTCAAAGGCTCTTTCCCCGATGGCCTTTACCGGCTTTCCCCCGATGGTCGCGGGAATCGTCAGCTCCGTGTCCCAGCCGGTGTACTTTTTGATCGTCCCCGCGGCGGCGTCAAATTCATAGTCGCCGTCCGCCGCCCACGCGGGCGCGGCCAGCAGCGCCGCGAGGACGGCGAGGACGAGGACCCTTTTCGCGTTCCTCGTCCCTCTTGTGTGTGTGTTCATCTTCAAAACTCCTTACGCTTTATATGTAACCGCGTACGCGGATACCATACCCGTTTAACGCCCTCATGGAATGAGGGCGCTTACCAGC
>JAIRPD010000054.1 GCA_031257195.1 Treponema sp.
AAGGGCGACACCCGTTCCCATTCCGAACACGGAAGTTAAGCCTTCTAACGTCGATGATACTGCCCCTCAAGGGGCGGGAAAGTAGAAAACCGCCAAGCTTTTTTCTTACCCACGCTTGAATCGAATTGGGAAAGGGGTTTGTACCCCGAGAAAATACCTTACCCCGTCCGCTTTGCGGCGGGGTTTGTTGTTTAAGGTGGTGTTGTATTCTTCCTGTTTGGGGTATAGTTAAGGGGCCATGGCAGGCAAAGAGCGGAGCGTTACCAGAACCTTTGGGATTCTTACCGCCGGGGGGGATTGTCCGGGTTTGAACGCCGCCATCCGGGGGGTGTGCAGGGCGGCCTATGACCGTTACCACATGAATATCCTGGGAATAGCCAACGGATACCGGGGGCTTATTGAGGGGGATGTGCGGCCCCTGGCGCCGGCGGACTTTTCGGGAATCATCACCCGGGGGGGGACGATCCTGGGAACCAGCCGGGAAAAGCCCTTTAAATCCACGGAAATCGGCGAAGACAAGGTTAAGGCCATCAAGGAAAACTACAACAAGTATCAGCTTGACTGTTTAGTAACCCTGGGGGGCAACGGCACGAATACCACCGGCTACCTCCTTTCCCAGGCGGGGCTCAACGTTTTGGGGCTTCCCAAAACCATCGATAACGACATTGAGGGAACGGAGCGGAGTTTTGGGTTTCATTCCGCCATGGCTATCTGCACCGACGCCATAGACCGGCTTCATTCCATCGCGGCAAGTCACAACAGGGTTATGGTGATTGAGACCATGGGCCATAAGGCCGGCTGGCTGGCCCTGTATTCGGGGATTGCCGGGGGCGGGGACGTGATTATCATCCCCGAAATTCCCTACAATATTAAAACCATAGCCGGCCATCTGAACAAGCGGGCCCGGTCGGGTAAGAGCTTTTCTATTGTGGTGGTGGCCGAGGGGGCTCTTTCCGCGGAGGAAGCAAAGATGGACAAGAAGGACCGGAAAAAGTACCGGGCCGAGCTGGGACTGCCCTCCATCGGTTACCGGGTGGCCCGGGAAATAGAGGCGGCGACGGGGATGGAAACCAGGGCCACCGTCCTGGGCCATGTCCAGCGGGGGGGAATCCCCAGCGCTTCCGACCGGGTCCTGGCTACCCGTTTTGGCACCGCCGCGGCGGATCTGCTGGCCCGGGGGGAATACGGCAAAATGGTGGCCCAAATAGGCATTGGGATTGGCGCGGTGGACCTTTCCGTTCCCGCCGAAAAAGTAAAAAAGGTCCCCCAGGATGATCCCCTGCTGGACACCGCCGCCGCGGTGGGTACCTGCCTGGGTGCGGCGTCCGCTCTGGTCTTGGGCGGCGCCGATTAACTTGGCGCTGACCGGCGGATAAGCGCCGGGGATGGCCGCCATGGCAGGTGGATTTTATGAGGCTATTTCCTTCTACCGCCGTCCGTGCCGCCTTGACCTTGAGGCCCCGGTGTGGTATGGTGAGGTCTATTCATTTTTAAGGATGTGCTATGAACCAATTGATTTTTTTCCCGCTCATGGGGGCGCCCGGCGGGGCCCCGGCAAGTACCTCGCAGAGCCTTTTGAGCCTGCTGCCGATTGTGGCGATATTCGCCATCTTTTACTTTCTGATGATTAGGCCCCAGAACAAAAAGCAAAAGGAAACGCAAAGGATGCTGGAGGCCCTGAAAAAGGGCGACCGGGTGGTAACCATTGGGGGAATCCACGGGGTAATCCAGAGCGTGCGGGAAAAAACCGTGATCGTCAAGGTGGACGAGAACTGCAAGATCGAGTTTACCCGGGCGGCCATTGCTTCGGTGGAGGCTTCGGCCAAAGAGAAAGATTCCGGCAAGGCCGGGGAGGAAACGTCCGCGGGAGACGGGGCCGAGTAGACATGAGAAAGCGGTACCGGTTTTTTATCGTTCTCCTTGTTGTTCTGATCTGTCTGGCCTTTTTGTATCCCACCGCCCGGTGGTACTTTTTTGTTCCCCAGGACGAGAAGACCCTGGCCCTGGGTTCCCGGGAGCAGATCCGGGATTACGCCCGCCAGACCGCCGGTCTGGAGCTGGAAAAGCTCATCAACGCCGCCAGGGGGGGTCAGGCTTTGCCGGAGGGGATGGATTTTCTCCTGGATATGGCGAAGAAGGCCTATAAGGACGCCGGCAGGGAGGTCCCGGAAACCTGGGACGCGGCGGCGGCGCTGCGGGTTTTTTCCCGGACGGAGGTGCAGAACCTTATCGAGACCCGCTACCGGGACAGGATTCTGAAGCTGAAAAACCTTCAGCAGAACGCCGTTCAGCTGGGCCTGGACCTTTCCGGGGGTCTTTCCATTGTCCTCCAGGGCAACATGGAGAGCCTGCGGGCAAAGTTCAACGAGCAGTATAAGAGGAACCCCACGGCGGAGGAAGAGGACCTGATCTTTAGCCAGGGGCTGGAGGTTTTGAACAGCCGTATTGACCGTTTTGGCCTGACCGAACCGGTGATACGCCGCCAGGGGCCGGATCAGATCTACGTGGAAATTCCCGGCGCCGCCGATCCCGAGCGGATCCGGGCGATCATCATGGGAACCGGCGGCCTGACCTTCCATATCGTGGACGATGAGGCCACCGGTGTCTTTTTGGATTATCTGCGGGAACACCCCAGCGCAATTCCTAACGATCAGGGACAGGTTCCCATACCGGGAATTGTGCCCGAAGACGTGTTGATCCTGGGGACCTATGAAAAGGACAGTTACGGCCTGGACGAGTGGACCGGCTACAGGGCGGTAAAAAAAGAACCGGGGCTGGACGGCAGTCATATCCGCAGCGCCACGGTAGAGCGGGACAGCAGGACCAGCGAGCCCACGGTAAACTTTGTTCTCGATTCCCAGGGGGGGGAGATTTTCTTTAAGTTCACCTCCGAAAATGAGCGAAAGCCCATGGCTATTGTGGTGGACAACCACATCAAGTCCATCGCCACTATCAGGGAGCCCATCCACGACGCGGTGCAGTTAAGCGGGCTGGATACGGAGGAGGCGAATAATATCGCCATCACCCTGCGGACTGCCGCCCTGCCGGTGGAGCTTTCCGTGGTAAGCCAGCAGTCTATTGGCCCTTCCCTTGGGGCGGACACGATAACCCAGGGCCTCTACGCCCTTTTGGGGGGCCTTGCCGCGGTAATGGTTTTTATGCTTATCTTCTACCGGACCGCGGGGATCAACGCCGTGGTGGCCCAACTGCTTAACATTTACCTGATGTTTAGCATCCTTTCGGCCTTTAACTTTACCCTGACCCTGCCCAGTATCGCGGGGTTTATTCTAACCATAGGTATGGCGGTGGACGCCAATGTTATCATCTTTGAACGGATGAAGGAAGAGCTGCGCCTGGGCAAGGGCCGCAGGGCGGCGGTGGACGCGGGGTTCGACAAGGCTTTTTGGGCGATCATGGACTCCAATATCACTACCTTTATCGCCGCCCTGTTTCTTTCCCAGCTGGGAACGGGCCCCATCCAGGGTTTCGCGGTAAGTCTGGCCATTGGGGTATTTTCCTCGGTCTTTACCGCCCTCTTTGTTTCCCGGCTGATCTTTGACTTTGGTACCGACGTGATAGGGAGTAAAAAGCTTTCCGTGGGCTGGTTTATCACCCGGGATGACGGATTGGACGGCGGGACGAATCGCGCGGGGCTTCCCGCGGGGAGGGAAGCGTGAAAAGGGTGTTTCGTTTTTCCCGGGGCTTTATCGTCTGCTCCCTTCTCTCTCTGGCGGTGATCGCTTTGGGAATCGCCGGTTACGCGCTTAAGGGCGGCTTTAACCTGGGGATCGATTTCCGGGCGGGGCTAATCCAGGAAGTACAGCTTGTCCCCCGGGCCTTTAGTTTAAGTTACGACGGTCCAGGCAACGCGGTTATTTCCCACACCAACGCGAACCTTACCATCGCGGTTTCCGGCGCGGGGGTTCAGGGTATTACCTACCAGTACGCCATGGCCGATTACGGTACGATGGGGGCTTTTGTCCAGGCCCTGGATCAGGCGGAGGGAATCACCGTGGTTTCCGCGGTTCCCCCCTCCACCCCCTTCCGGCTGCTGGTTTTGGACGCCCAGGCCGCGCCTGTTTTGCCCTCCGCCTCGAACGGCGGGGAGCCCTACTGGGTGCATTACCTTCCGGTAAACGCCCCGGCGGTTCCCCTGGAGGAAGTGCGGCGGGCCCTTTCCAGCCTGGGAGACCCGGCGGTGCAGGTTTTGGGGGAGAATTCCGAGCGGCGCTTTATGATCCGTCTCCAGGACAGCGACATGAAGGAAGGTTTTGAGGCCGCCGATATCCAGGCCACCCTGGAGAAACAGTTTGGCGAGGGGGAAGCGGCGGTAACCAGTTCCAACTATGTGGGTTCCCGGTTTTCAAAAAACCTGGCGGATCAGGCGGCGTGGCTTCTTGCCGCGACCCTGGCCCTTATTCTGATTTACGCCTCCATCCGCTTTAAGCCCCAATACGCGATAGGGGCGGTGCTGGCGATCATGCACGACGCCCTCATCATGGTAACCTTTATCGTTTGGACGCAAATGGAGTTCAACACCACCACCATCGCGGCGATTCTGACTATTCTGGGCTACTCGATCAACGACACCATCGTTATCTTTGACCGGATCCGGGAAACCAGGCGGATCTATCCCGGCGATGACTTTGAAGTGATCCTTAACCGTTCCATCACGGAGACCCTGGGCCGTACCTTTATCACCACCATAACAACCATGCTGGCGGTGCTGTCCCTGTACATCTTTACCACCGGGTCCATGAAGGATTTTGCCCAGGCCCTGCTGGTGGGCTTGGTTTCCGGGGTGTATTCCACAATTTTCATCGCCTGTGGTTTTGTGTACCTTTGGGAGCGGAAGTTGAAGAAAAACGCGGCGGAACCGGAGGCAAAGACGGTGGAGGCGAAGGCCTAGCCAAACGGCGGACCCATGGAGGTTGTTCGCGCCCGGGTTCTGGGTTTTTGCATGGGGGTGCGCCGGGCGGTGGATATGGCGGAGGCGGAGATCGCTTCCGCCGCCGGTCCGGTGTATACCCTGGGTCCCCTGATACATAACCCCCAGACCTTGGCCTCGCTGGAAAAGCGGGGGGTTCGGGTTCTGGCCCCGGAGGGCGCGGAGCCGGGAGGGGCTTTCCCGCCTGGGGGGGTGGTGATTATCCGGGCCCATGGGGTTAGCCCCGCCACGGAGGAGAACCTGCGCCGCCGGGGCGCACGGGTGGTAGACGCCACCTGCCCCCGGGTTAAGGCCAGTCAGCTTATCGCCAAAGACCTGGCGGAAAGGGGTTACCTTATCTTCCTCGCCGGTGAACGGGGCCACGCCGAAATCCAGGGAATCGCGGGGTATGTGCAATCCGCGGCTCCGCATTTACCGCCGGTTATCGTGGGGAACGCCGGGGATGCCGCCGTCGCCGCCGGGCGGGCCAAAGCGGGGGCGGAGGCCAGGGCGGCCCTGATCGCCCAGACCACTTTTTCCGGGGAGGAGTACGAGGCGGTGGCGGAGGCGATCAGGGCGGTTTTTCCCGGCCTGGAGGTAAAGCGCACGATCTGCGGGGCCACCCGGGACAGGCGGGAGGCCCTGCGGGAACTTTGCGTCCGGACGGACGTGGACGCCCTGGTCATAGCCGGAGGCCGGGAATCCGCCAACACCCGGCGTCTGGCGGATATTGCCCGGCGGTACGGAAAACCGTGCCGGCTCATAGAAACCGCCGCCGAACTGGCCCCCGGTTCGGAAACGGCGGCGGCGCTGGCCGGCGCGGTAAGCGGCCGCGAGCCCCGGATAGGGATCAGCGCCGGAGCCTCCACCCCGGAGGAAATCATCGCCGCCGTTGAGGAAAAACTACGGGCGATGTAACCTTCCTTCCCGTCCCCTGTCCCCCTAAAGGCCGGAAAAAAGCTAAAATACAATGAGCCTCCGCGGGGCAAGCGCGGACCTTCGGCCCGTTACCTTATCAACAGGGTTTGCGGGTTTTGTCAAGGAGGGGAGCCGGCGCCATTCCCCGCTATACGTCCGTTCTTTTTCCATAGTATATTGTATGTATGGCTGACTACATGGTGGAAACTGGAAAAGCCCTTCCCCTGGGCGCGGCGCTTACCGACAGGGGGGTTAATTTTTCAATCTTTTCGCGCCATGCGGAAGAAGTAACCCTGATCCTCTTTGAAGGCGCCGAAAAAAACAGCCGCCATACGGAAATTAAACTGGATAAACAAAAGAACAGAAGCGGGGATATTTGGCACTGCCATATCCCGGGTCTCGCCGAGGGTACCTGTTATCTGTACCGGGTAAACGGCCCCTACAGCCCGGAAAAGGGGCTGCGCTTTAACCCCCACAAGGCTCTCCTTGATCCCTACGCCAAGGCCCTCACTCCCTTATGCGGATGGAACATGGGCGGCGCTCTGGGTTACGACTTGGCGGACCCCGCGGGGGACCTCTCCTTTTCCCTCACGGACAATATACAAGACCAGCCCCGGTGCGTGGTGGTCAACAATGAGTTTGACTGGCAGGGGGACCTGCCCCTCAA
This sequence comes from Treponema sp., assembly GCA_031257195.1. Classification (GTDB taxonomy): domain Bacteria; phylum Spirochaetota; class Spirochaetia; order Treponematales; family Breznakiellaceae; genus JAIRPD01. The sequence goes on from JAIRPD010000054.1 coordinate 6,513, forward strand.
CTATCCCCTGCGTTTCAGCGTCCTCTACGAGACCCACATCAAGGGCCTTACCGCCCATCCAAATTCCGGGGTGGAACACAAGGGAACCTACCGGGGGGTGATCGAGAAGATCCCTTTTTTCCAGGAGCTGGGCGTAACCAGCCTGGAATTTCTTCCCCTCCAGGAATTTAACGAGGAAGAATTCCCCCGGATAAACCCCCGGACGGGGGAATTCCTTGTCAATTACTGGGGTTACTCCACGGTGGCCTTCTTTGCCCCCAAGGGGTCCTACGCGGCGGACGCCAGTCCCGGCGGGCAGGTACGGGAATTTAAAGAGATGGTCCGGGAACTCCACAAGGCGGGGCTGGAGGTGATCCTGGACATTGTTTTTAACCATACCGCCGAGGGAAATGAGCGGGGGCCCACTTTTTCGTTCCGGGGTCTGGACAATCAGATCTACTATATCCTGAACGAAAACCGCCGGTACTACCAAAACTACTCCGGCTGCGGAAACACCCTCAACTGCAATCATCCCGTGGTGCGGCAGTTTATCATCGACTGCCTCCACTACTGGGTTACGGAGATGCATGTGGACGGTTTCCGTTTCGACCTGGGCTCCATCCTGGGCCGGGACCAGCGGGGACGGCTTATGGAGAACCCTCCCACCCTGGAACTGATCGCCGAGGACCCGGTTTTAAGCCACACCAAGATCATCGCCGAAGCATGGGACGCCGGGGGGGCCTACCAGGTGGGCTGGTTCCCCGGGGGCCGCTGGGCGGAATGGAACGACCGTTTCCGGGACGATGTGCGCCTCTTCTGGCGGGGGGATCCCCGCCAGACCCGGCACCTGGCCACCCGGCTCGCGGGTTCCAGCGATCTCTACCTGAGGGACGGCCGCAAGCCCTTCCATTCGATTAACTTTATCACCAGCCACGACGGCTTTACCCTGCGGGACCTGGTTTCCTACAACCACAAGCACAACGAGGACAACGGCGAGGAAAACCGGGATGGCAGCGATAACAACTGCAGCTACAACAACGGCGCCGAAGGTCCCACGGTGGACCTGCTGGTGGAACAGATTCGGGAACGGTTAATCAAGAACTTTATCGCCACCATGATGGTGTCCCTGGGTACGCCCATGCTTCTGGGCGGGGACGAAATGGGCCGTACCCAGCGGGGGAACAACAACGCCTATTGTCAGGATAACGAGCTTTCCTGGTACGACTGGTCCCTGCCGCGAAAAAACGCCGGCCTTTGCCGGTTTGTCCGGGAGATGATCGCCTTCCGCCTGCGGCACCACGGCTTTACGCGCCCTGAATTTTACACCGGCCGGGACGGCAACTACAACGCCATCCCGGACATCACCTGGTTTGACGAGTCCGGCAAAACCCCGGACTGGGAAAACCTGGGCCCCTGTTTGGCCATGCGTATGGACGGCAGCAAGGCGGACATTTTGGCGGACAAGGATGACAACGACTTTTTTATCATGTTCAACGGGGGAAACAGGAAAATGGTATTCTTCGTATGCGCCCCCCTGGAGGAAAAGCGGTGGGTCAGGGCGGTGGACACGGCCTTGTCCAGCCCCGATGACATCCTTCTTCCAGGCCAGGAAACAGAACTGATATACCCGGACCGTTACACCGTACAGGCCCGGAGCATGGTGATTCTGATTTCCAAGGAACGCTGAGGCGTTCACTAAGCTTGTTCGGTAACCCGGCTGGCTACTGAACAAGTCTCGCGGAAGCTGTTCAATAATTGAAGTGGTGGAACAACGCCATTATACCGGAGGCGGCTTTGGACGAAAGCGCGTTTATTCTAGGCGTGGATTTAGACGGCGTGGTGGGGGATTTTTACGGCGCGCTGCGGAAGATCGCCGCCGAGTGGCTGGACAAGCCGCCGGAATCCCTGACAACGGAGGTTAGTTACGGCCTGGATGAGTGGGGCATCGCCGAATACGGCGGCTACGACAGGCTCCACCGTTTTGCCGTAACCCAGCGGAATCTGTTTCGAGACATGCCTCCCATCAAGGACGCCCCCGGGACTCTGCGTAAACTTTCCAGCCGGGGGGTGCGGATCCGGATCATCACCCACCGGCTCTTCCTTAAATATTCCCACAAAACCAGCATTACCCAAACCGTGGAATGGCTGGACAACTACGATATTCCCTACTGGGACCTCTGCTTTATGAACGACAAGGTGGCGGTAGGGGCCCATGTGTACATCGACGACGCCCCAAAAAACATAACCCAGCTCAGGGAACAGGGGCACAAAACCATCGTGTTCACCAATTCTACCAACCGGGCGCTGCCCGGTCCCCGGGTCGGTTCCTGGATGGAGGCGGAACGGCTTATCCTGGAAGCCATGGAGGAATGGCGTACCGGCACCCTGAACCTGTTCGCCTAAGGCGGCGCGGCTGGTTTTCGCGGGCCGAAACCGCCGTAGGGCGCGCTATTCGCGGCGCCGCGGCCGAGGTGTTATATAGAGTGGGGCGTATGGGGAACCGCGCTATTCTGTCAGGCAGCCGGCGATACCCTGCCAAAGCTTGTCGTAGTACTCCCAGTTAACAAAAGGCGGCGGCGCCCAATGGGGGGAACAGTCCGAGGTGAACACCGCGCTTTTTCCCCTGCCATGGGACGAAAAAGCGATAAAGGGATCGCCCCCTATGGTCATCACCACGTCGGCGCCGGGCAAGGGTTCCGTCCTGTTGTAACCCAGCAGGGCCGGCCAGGGGCCTTTTACCTCCGCCAGGGCCCGGTGCGCCTTTACCGCGACCGGCACAATTCCCTCGCAGTGTTCGCGGCGGTCGTCCACGTCGGAGATTTTGACGGGCAGCACCTCCTGTACCGGGGTCGCGCCCCAGCGGCCCTTGGCGTCCACCCCCGAAAAGGTAAGGTAGCCCCCTACCATGATTAAGCCGCCCCCCGCCAGCACATAGTCCCGGATGGTGGCGCAGCGGTTGGGCCGGGTTTCGCTCCGGGCAAAGGTGGCGTGGGGCAGGAGCAGGGTGTTGGAACCCACATCGGAGAGGATGACCAGGCGGTACTTGGAAAGTTCCTCCACGGTAAAAGGGAAATGCTCGCTTACCAGGTGGTTCGGCATAAAGTCAACCTCGTATCCGCCCTTTTCCAGGGCGGCCTTGAGCCATTTTTCGCCCGTTTCGTAGGTTGAGGTATAGAACGCGTCAAAACCCTTTACATGGGTGGTGTAACTCATCCAGGATTCACCGGCCAATAATACTTTTTTCGTCATCTTCTCTGTCCTTATCATGCAAAAACGCTGGTTTGGATAATAGCTTTTATGACGAGTAAATCACACCCCCTTTTTTTTGTCAACCGGGGAGGTTTTTAAAACCCGCCGGTCTGGAAAGCGGCGCGGCGGATTTACACCCGGCGCGAACCGCGCTATACTTAGGCCAAAATGAATATACTTCGCAGGCCCCTTCGTTATCGTTTTGATTCCCTGGTTTTTTATATCATTGGGGCGAATGTACTGGTTTTTCTGGCCCAAAGCCTGTTTCCGAACGCGACATACTATGTGGCGATGATCCCCGGCCTGGTACTCCGGGGCTGGGTATGGCAGTTTGTTACCTATATGTTCGCCCACGGGAGCTGGTCCCATATCCTTTTTAACATGCTGGGGCTTTTTATCTTTGGAATCCAGGTGGAGCGCCGGATGGGAAGCGGGGAATTCCTCCTTTACTATTTGATTACCGGCGCGTTGGCGGGGGTTATCTCCTTTGGGGTCTACTGTTTTACCGGAACCTGGGGGGCGGTTCTGCTGGGAGCTTCCGGGGCGCTTTTTGCCGTGGAGCTGGCCTTTGCCGCCTTTTACCCCGACGCCATGATCTACATTTGGGGAATCATCCCCCTAAGGGCCCCGGTGATGGTGCTGGGCTATACCGCCCTGGAGCTGTTTTTTTCGCTCACCGGTACGCGGCGGGGGGTGGCCCACCTGACCCATCTTTCGGGCTTTGCCGTGGGGTGGCTTTACTTTCTGATCCGTTTTAGGATCAACCCCTGGCGGGAGTTCCGGCGCTAGTAAGGTTTCCCGCGATTTCCCGGTACTGGGCGATAGACGCGGCGCGAACAAAGCGTTCCCGCAAGGCCGCCCCGCCGGGGATGCCGGGCATCCCCATAACGCCTTTGGTGTAGGCGCAGAACTGTTTCCGCATCTCCAGGCAGGCCCGTTCTTCCCCCAGGTCTCCGGCGAGCATTTCCAGATGGCGCAGGGCCGTTTGCAGCCGTTCCGCCGGGGTTGGGGCCGTCCAGGTCCCGGCGGTAAGAAAGGCTTTTACCGCGGGAAAAATAAAAGGATTCCCCATGGCCCCCCGGGCGAACATTACCGCGGCGCAGCCCGTTTCGGCGAACATCCGGCGGGCGTCTTCCGGGGTATAGAGGTCCCCGGAGCCGGCGACGGGTACGGGCGTTCGGGCGGCCAGGTCCGCGATAAGGGACCAGTCGCTTTTGCCGCCGTAGCCCTGGGCGCGGGTACGGGGGTGGAGGCTCACCATCGCCGCCCCGGCCTCCACGGCGGCGGCGGCGCATTCGGCGTAATTTATGGAACCGGCGTCCCAGCCGGAGCGGAGTTTTACCGTTACCGGGACACCGCCCAGGGTTTCCGCGCTGGCCCTGACCATGGCCGCCACCCCCCGGCCCAGATTCGCCGGGTCCCGCGTCATCGCCGCCCCCGCCCCCGTTTTGGTAACCTTGGGGACCGGGCAGCCGGCGTTAAGGTCCACCGCGCCGGGTTTGAGGGGGGCGAGGAGAGCGCAGGCCCGGCCCAGGGTTTCCGGGTTCGCGCCAAAAAGCTGGATGGCGTAGCGGGTTTCCGCCGTCCCCCGGCGGACAAGAAACATCCCCGGACCGGCCGCTCCCGCCGCTGTTCCGCCGGGCGCCAGACCGTAGTGTTCGGGGTGGCGGACCAGCGCTTCCGCGGAGACCAGCTCGGTAAAGGAAAAATCCGCCCCCATTTCGGCGCAGATGGACCGGAAGGCCCGATCGGTGTAGCCCGCCACGGGAGCCAGGAAGAGGCCGCCGGGAAGGTGAAGGGGCCTCTTTGTTTTTGGGGAGTCAATTATTACGGGACGGAGATCCATGGGAAACAAGCCCGGCGTACCGCGCTATGCGGCCTCTACTCCCCCGGCAGGCAGAAAAACCGGTTGGCGTTATCCCAAAGCTGGGCGGCCAACTCCTCCTCGTCCATTTCCAGCATCTCCGCCATAAACCGGGCGGTCATGGGCAGGTACTTGGGCATGTTACGCCTGCCCCGGTAATCCGCGGGGACCATAAAAGGACTTTCCGACTCAATAAGGATCCGGTCCAGGGGAAGGACGCCCAGGGTTTCGTGGAGGTTCCGGGCGTTCCGGTAGGTGAGGTTTCCGGCAAAGGAAAAATACAGGTTCATCTCCAGGGCTTTTTGGGCGTAGGCGGCGTCCTCCGAATAACAGTGGAGGATTCCTCCCCGGGGCGGCAGCCGGTCCTTGAGGATGTCCAGCACATCGTGGCCCGCGTCCCGGTTGTGGATGATCACCGGCAGATTAAGCTTACTGGCCAGGTCCAGCTGGGTAATAAAAAGCTCAATCTGGGCGTTTTTGTTTCCAAATTTGCGGTAATAGTCCAGGCCGATTTCCCCTATGGCTACCACCCTGGGAAGCCGGACATTCTGCTCGATAACGGCAAGCCAGTCCTTGCCGGGGTTTTGCACCTCCGAAGGGGACACCCCCACGGCGTGATACACGTTTCCGGCGGATTTAAGGTTCTCGTAGACCACGGAGAAGTCGTGGAGACTGTTACAGATCGACATCAGCCGGGTCACCTGGGCCTGGCGGGCCTCCTGAATTACTATAAGCTGCTCTATAGGGTCTTCAACTATAAGCCCTATATGGGCGTGAGTATCGAAATACTGCATGATTATGTCCAATAGGTTAGATTTGTTTTTTCCGGGGCCCTTTCCCCAGATATTGATACTGTACCATGGGGGGCGGGAAAAGTCAAGAAAAAAGATAAAAATCTTTCCATAAAAATGAGGTGTCTGCCATTAGATGATAAAGGGGCTCACAGAAGTATACAAAAGTCATGTATTTTTATCATAATAGTTGACTTTTTTGGACATAAATAGGATAATCAAATAAAGGATTACATGGAAAGCTATGATTGACATTGTTGTTTTTGATTGTGAGCGGGAGTTTCTTACCAAGCTGTGCCAGGCTCTGCTGTTCCAGTCGGATTTTAGGGTGGCCGGTTTGGGAAAGGACGGGTATGAGGCGATCGCTATGACAGGCAAGATTCAACCCAATGTGGTTTTATTGAGTCTGGAACTGCCTATGATCAATGGACTAGGGGTGGCTCCGATGATCAAACGCGGGGCTCCCTCCACGGAGATCATCATCCTAACCGGCGCCAAGGTGCCGTTAAAAAAACTCAGCCATGCCAGTTTTAAGTACATTTCCGGTTACCTTACCAGGGCCTCCAGTTTTGATCTGATCTACCATGCGATACGCACCGTCTACCACGGGGGCCGCCTGGTGGCTCCGGAAATAGCGGAACAGATGGATGGTTTCGTTTTGTCCCCAAAAATTTCCACGGACAACGACAGCGAGGCGGTTACCCTGAACGGCGTTTCCAGGACGGAACTGAGGATCGTGGGCTGCGTGGGCAAGGGGCTTACCAACCGGGAGATCGCCGACCAGCTTTATCTTACGGAAGGGACAATCCGGAACTATGTTTCGCAGGTACTGCAAAAAACCGGCCTGCGGGACAGGACCCAACTGGCGATCTACGCGGTTAAGACGGGAATTGGATAGCCTTAGGCCGTGAAGGTCCGCCGGTACTCCATGGGGGAAAGGCCGGTACATTTTTTAAAGATCCGGGAAAAGTGGAAGGGGTTTTCAAAGCCAAAATGATCCGCGATGAACTGGATTTGGAGAGAACCTCCGGAAAGATAGGAAGAGGCGGCCTCTATTTTAAGGCGGGTAAAGTACTGGAAAGGGGTAATCCCCAGGCGGCGGTGGAAAAGCCGGATAAAGTGTTCCTCCGAAAGGCCCAGTTTGTCCGCCAGGGCGGCGATATTAAGCTTTTCCCGGAGTGATTTTTCCATCAGCGCCAGGGCCCGGTCCACATAAGCGCCGGAATCCCGCGGTTCCCGCCTGCCCCCGGAGGAGGGCCTGGCCTTGGCGAGGCCGCACCAGCGGAAGAGAAGGCTCAACAACAGATATTCCGCGGCCCGCTGTTTTTCCGGGTTCCATTCCCTGGTTAAATGGTAAAGATCTTCTATAAGGAAGCGTTCCCGCCCTTCTGTAACGATGGGACCGGAAATCCCCTCCAGAAGGGAAAGAAGTTCCCGGTCATCGTTTTCCCGGGGCTCAAAAAGGACGGCGTAGTAGGTAATGGGCCGCCGGACCGCATCGGGAAGTATCGAGTGAAACTCCCTGGGTTTCACCAGGAAAAGCCGGTTCCCCTCTATGGCGTACTTCGAGCGATTTAGCAGGAACTGGCCGTTCCCATCCAGAAAAAGGTGCAGTTCGTAATCCGCCGTGTCGTGGTTGTGATAGCGGCCATGCCATGCCAGCTTGTTTCCCCCCGCGAGTTTGTATACATAGACCGTTTCTTTAATAACCATACCGCTCCCTATGGGTGATACAAAAATATCAATAATAGATATGGATTGTCAATATTGGTTATGGCGCTGTTTTTGAGATTCCTTTAAACTAGCCCCAGTGAAGGCGGGGAAAGGGTGAAAAGACGCTGGCGTCGCACGGCGGATTGAGTCCTTTAGCAAGGAGTTTTTATGAAAACCGTATGTGGAATAGATTTGGGAACCCAGAGCTGCAAGGTGGTTCTTTACGATTACGAGATAAAAAAAATCACCGCCAGTTCCCAGGCGGCGATTGAACTGATAGCGGAAAACGACGGGACCAGGGAACAAAAGGCCGAGTGGTACCGGGAAGCCCTGAAAAGCTGTTTCGCCGCCCTGCCGGAGGGGGCCCGGAAGAGTGTCGCCGCTATAGGCGTTTCCGGCCAGCAGCATGGGTTTGTGCCCCTGGACGAGGATGGGAACCCCCTCTATAACGTAAAACTGTGGTGCGATACCTCCACCACCGCGGAATGCGCGGAGATAACCAGGGCCGCCGGGGGGGAGGACAAAATCATCGCCGGGGCGGGACTGCCCATGCGGGTAGGTTACACGGCCCCCAAGGTGCTGTGGTTCAAGAAAAACAAGCCGGACGCCTTTAAGCGGCTTCGGCATATCCTTTTGCCCCATGACTATGTGAACTACCTCCTTACCGGGGAATACGCGGCGGAATATGGGGACGCCTCCGGTACGGCCCTCTTCGATGTTCGTCAACGGGAGTGGTCCGCCGCGATTGCCGGGCTTATCGGCCCCGCCGTACTTGACTGCCTGCCCGGCCTGGTAAAACCCGAAGCCCCCGCCGGAATGGTCAGCGCCGCGGCGGCGGCGGAGTACGGTATCCCCCCGGGGATTCCCGTGGCCGCCGGGGGCGGGGACAACATGATGGGCGCCGTGGGGACCGGTACGGTCCGGGATGGTTTTCTAACCATGAGCCTGGGAACGTCGGGAACCCTCTACGGCTATTCTGATTCTCCGGTGATCGACCCCACGGGAGACTTGGCGGCCTTTTGTTCCTCCACCGGGGGGTGGCTGCCTCTGCTTTGTACGATGAACTGTACCGTGGCTAGCGAGGAATTCCGGGCTCTTTTTGGGCTGGACGTAAAGTCCTTTGACGCCGAGGCCGCCAAGGCCCCGGTAGGCGCGGAGGGGGTGGTGCTGCTTCCCTTCTTTAACGGGGAGCGGACCCCCAATCTGCCCAATGGCCGGGCCAGCGTAAACGGCATTACCGCCGCCAACTTTAAGCGGGAGAACATCGCCCGGGCCGCCCTGGAATCGGCGATCTTTGGGATGCGGATAGGAATGGAGGGCTTTAACAAGCTGGGCTTTAAGGCCCGGGAAATCAGGCTTATCGGCGGCGGGGCCAAGAGTCCGCTGTGGCAGAGCATTGCCGCCAATGTGTTGAAACTCCCCGTGCGGGTTCCCTCCGGGGCCGAGGCGGCGGCCATGGGCGGGGCGATCCAGGCCTTGTGGTGCCTTGCCAACACCGGCGGGGCCGGGGCGGGATCGCTGAGTAAATCCATCGGCGAGCTGGTGGATCAACATGTGGTGCTGGAGGGGACCCTGGTGGAGCCCAGCGCCAAGGTTTCCGCGGCCTATGACGACGCCTACGGGACGTATTCCAGGTATTTAGGGGCTTTAGGCCCGCTGTATACATAAGGAAATTCCGCCGGCGGGCGGGTTTCCAAATTAATCATGGAGGAAAGTTATGGCGGATTTTTACGCGGGGAAAAAAGAGTACTTCCCCAAGATCGGGAAAATCAAATACGAGGGGCCCAAAAGTACCAATCCTTTGGCCTTTAAGTATTATGATCCCGAAAAGATGGTGGGCAAAAAGAAAATGAAGGATCACCTTCGTTTTGCCGTGGCCTATTGGCACAGCTTCTGCGCCGATGGCGCCGATCCCTTTGGGTCCGTGACCCATCCCCATCCCTGGGTAACGGACGCTAAAACCCCAATGGAGGCGGCGGAGCATAAGCTGGACGCGGCCTTTGAGTTTTTTACCAAGCTGGGAGCCCAGTTCTACTGCTTCCACGACCGGGACATAGCTCCCGAAGGGGAAACTCCCGCGGAAAGCGAGAAAAATCTCTTTGAGATTGTGGAAAAGGCGAAGAAGCTTCAAAAGGCCACGGGGCTTAAACTTCTTTGGGGAACGGCGAACCTCTTTAGCAATCCCCGGTATATGAACGGAGCCGCCACCAATCCGGAATTCGGCGTTTTGGCCATCGCCGCGAATCAGGTAAAGTCCGCCATTGACGCCACCATAGAGCTGGGCGGCCAGGGCTATACCTTCTGGGGCGGCCGGGAAGGTTACATGAGCCTCCTCAACACCGATTTAAAGAAGGAAAAGGACCACATTGGCCGCTTCCTGGGCCTGGCCAGGGACTATGCCCGCAAGCAGGGGTTCAAGGGGGCGTTTTACATTGAGCCCAAGCCCATGGAGCCCACCAAGCACCAGTATGACTATGATGTGGAAACCGTGGCGCTGTTCCTTAAAACCTACGGCCTGGAAGAGGACTTTAGGCTGAACCTCGAGGCGAACCACGCCGAGCTGGCGGGGCACGACTTTTTCCACGAACTGGAAACCGCCGCCGCGCTGGGGCTCTTTGGTTCGGTGGACGCCAACCGGGGCGATTTTATCAACGGCTGGGATACGGATCAGTTCCCCTTTAGCTGTTACGAGACCGCTCTGGCGATGTACGCGATCCTTAAGGCCGGGGGCTTTACCACCGGGGGTCTTAACTTTGACGCCAAGATCCGCCGCAATTCGGTAGACCCGGCGGACCTCTTCCTGGCTCACATCGGCGGCATGGACACCTTTGCGGTGGGCCTGGAAATCGCCAACCGGATCATCAAGGACGGGGTAATCCCCGGTTTTGTGAAGAAACGCTACGCTTCCTTCAACGCCGGTGACGGCGCCAAGTATGAAAAGGGCGATCTTTCCTTTGAGGACCTGGCGAAGATTGGCGGCGAAGGCTACGGCAAGTACGGTCTTACCAGCGGCAAGCAGGAATATCTGGAGAACGTGTTTAACCAGTACCTGCTGGGGCTGTAGGAAGGTTTCCCGGACGCGCCGCGGGAAACGGTTTATCGCAAAGCGGCGCGGTTAAACGCCCCGGACAGGCTCCGGGGCGTTTATTTGAGCGGCGCCGCCGGAACGCGGCGGAAATGAACCTCGTTTGCCGGCGCCGTCATGCAAATATGCCCGCGTTTCGCGTAATGTTCCGGGTGTATACGTATTGGGTCGCCCGCCGTTATTTTATTTCATATATTCTTATTGGCAAATATTTTTCATACTCAAAAAAATCTCTATCCTCGGTAAATATTTCCCAATCATTTTTTATCGCAACCGCGCAAATCAAAAAATCGGTATGTGATCCTTGTATCCCATTCCTTCTGCATTCATTGAAACATTCCGCCGCAAATTCATAATCCGGTGTTTGTATAACATAGTCGGTAAATACAGCCATCCTGTTCTTTACTTCATGGAACTTATTTTTATTGGAGATTCCTGATAAAACTTCCTGACGTATTGATCCTATAATTTCAATTTGCGCGTTTCGTATTAGATTAATCAGGTTAGTAATTATTGCGTTGTTTTCGCCATAGTGCTTTTTTCGGAAAGCCAATGACCAAATAGGGGTATCAATTATGACCCTCATCTTTTACCGCGCGATTTTTTATAGTCATAATCTTCATCATATTCAACCGTGTGGAACAATGATATTACGTCTTCCACGGATCTTTTCTTTATGAATTCTTCAGGAGCCGCATTTACCGTTCCATCTTCTGTCCGCGGGCCGCCAGCATGAAAAGCCCGTTCCAATAATGTTTCGTTTATAGCCGAATTTGTATCCATAATTCTATGATATACAGTTAAGTTAATTATGTCAATGGGTGTTTTGGCTGTAGGAAGGTTTCCCGGACGCCGGAAACGGTTTATCGCGAAGCGGCGCGGTTAAGCGCCCCGGACAGGCTCCGGGGCGTTTATTTGAGCGGCGCCGCCGGAACGCGGCGTTTTGTTCGCCGCTCCCGTTTTTGAAAACAGCGCGCGGAACCTTTAGCGTCTTTTACTCGCGCGGCCCTTCCCGCGGTTTACGTACGCCGGCCATAACAGCTCCCTGCGCCGCGCGTACCCGCCCGTTCCGCGGAGAAACAGGCGGGAAATACGCCCCCTAGAACCTACCCTTGTAGCCGCGCTTTTTGAGCGCCGCCTGGCTTGCCAGGGTGAGCTTGAGACCACTGAACAAGGTGCTATAGGTGTCATTATTGTAAAACTCGATGGTTTCCACCGAATCGGGGATGGTGATAGTGGTAAGCGACTCGCAGTAGCTAAATGCGTCGCCGATTTTTTTGATGGTGGAGGGGAGCGTTACCGACGTAAGCGCCTTGCATCCATCAAATGCAGCACGTTCGATTTCCGTTACCCCTTCGGGGATGACGATGCTCTTCAGGTTTTTGCAGTCCTCGAACGCGCTCTGTCCGATGGCCGTGAGTCCCGCGCCCAGGGTAACGGAAACAAGGCCGGAATTCGCAAAAGCTGCCGTCCATTTCGTCACGCTGCCGGGAACTGTAATGGCGGTAAGGGCCGCGCAGTACCTGAATGCATTTTGATCGATGGTTTGCAGCCCGGCGGGAAGGTTTACCGTTTTAAGGAGCTTGTTTCCGCTAAACGCGTCTAATCCAATCGTTACCACCCCCTTGCCCAGGGTAACGGACGTAAGCGCTGTGCAATCCCCAAACGCGCCGTCCCCGATTTCGGTAACGCTGTCGGGGATAACGACGGAGGTAAGCTTCCCGCAATCGAAAAAAGCCTGGTAGTCGATTTTGGTAACGCCTGCGGGGATGGTAACGCTCGTAATATCTATCCCCCCTGTAGCATGTCGGTTAAACGCGCTGCGTCCAATCTCCCTGACGGGCATTCCTTCTATCGCGGCGGGTATCCTGACCGCTGCCGTTTTGCCGGTATACTTGAGAATTTTCACCCCGGCCCCGTCATCGGTGAGGGTTACGGTGAAGTCCGCCTCGGTTTGGGCAAAGACGGGCGCGGCAAGCAGCGCCGCGAGGACGGCGAGGACGAGGACCCTTTTCACGTTCCTCGTCCCTCTTGTGTGTGTGTTCATCTTCAAAACTCCTTACGCTTTATATGTAACCGCGTACGCGGATACCATACCCGTTTAACGCCCTCATGGAATGAGGGCGCTTACCAGC
>JAIRPD010000072.1 GCA_031257195.1 Treponema sp.
CCGGCCCCGCCGCGACGACTATCACGCCGCCGCTCTCTCTCCAATACGCTCGCTTCTTCCCCTTCCCTAATCGGCCCCCGCCCTTCGACGAGAACGCGTTTCCAAAGATCCATGCCCCCGTATAACAAGGGCTGATTTTAGACACTACCACATCTTAACCTGTTTTGTCAAGAGGTTCTAGTTCAATCCTGAAAAAATAATCAACCGCCGGCAACCCAGCCGTGGCGTGTCAAACCCCTGAGGGTAATATTTAATATACCGGTATCCTGCGAAAATGTCAAGGGGTTTTAAAAAAAATCGATATTATTTGGCATTATTCGGCAATTCGGCCAGCCGCCGGAAAAATTCATTATATTTTTACCCTTATTTCCGGTTCCCGCCTCTCCGCGGTCTCTTTAGTCTGGGTTATCCGGCCTAAAAAAAGGGCAAATTCATTGAAACCCAGGTCCAGGGGGATTCCTTCCTTAAAAAGGCCCCGGACCCTTACCCCCAGACCGGCCGCTAATTTTTTCAAGAGAGTTGAACCTGACATGACAAACCGGCGCCCGGAACCGGAAAATTTCGTATCAGGGCTGCCCGGAAACCGAATTTCCAGCCGGAGCCCCCGGCGGAAGAGAAAAAATGCTTGACAACTCCAGCGGCGGGCCGTAATAATTGTGTTATCTATGAGGTTTAGCTGGGATAACCCAAAGCCTGATTGGTGCAACCTGGAGCTGCTTGAAAGGGATCGGGCGAAGCCCAGAAGCCTTGTTCTTGCCTGCCCCGACGCCGACGCGGCCAGGGCGGGAAATCCCGGTGGCAGGTGTATTTCCTTAAACGGCCTCTGGCGTTTTGCTTTTTACGATTCCCCGGTGGAAAGCGGCGATGCTTTCATGCGGGAAGATTTTGATGACCGCCATTGGGACCAAATAGCCGTTCCCTCTGAATGGGAGTTTTCCGGTTATGGCCGGCCCCATTACACAGATGTCCTTGCGGTATTCCCCGCGTCGGAAACGCCCTTTCCGCCCGAATATAACCCCACAGGATGTTACCGCCGCGCCTTTGATCTTCCCGAAGACGAACTGTTGACCATTATCCGCTTTGAAGGAGTGGAGAGCGCTTTTCATCTCTGGGTGAACGGCGTTCCGGCGGGCTACAGCCAGGGCAGCCGCCTGGTCAGCGAATTCGACATTAGTTCTTTGGTCAGGCCGGGAAAAAACGTCCTGGCGGTGCGGGTCTATAAGTTCAGCGACGGCTGTTATCTGGAAAATCAGGACATGTGGTATCTGGCGGGTATCTTTAGAGATGTCAGCCTTATCCGAAGGCCGGTTTCGCATATCGCTGATATACGGATCAAGGCGGCGTTTCTTCCAGACGGCGCGGGGCGGCTGGACATCGTAGTAGACTGCGCCGGGCCGGTGAAAGGTCTCGGTCTTGTCCTGGAACTGGAACGGGAAGGCCGCGTCCTCTGGCAGGCCGAAACCGCCGCTATGGAAAGTTGCTCTCTAACAACGGAGCTTGCCGGGGTAGCGCCCTGGAGCGCGGAAAGTCCTGCCCTGTATAACCTTACCGTGAGCCTTCGCTTTTCCGGTGGATGTCTGGAAGCGGCAGCTTTACGAACCGGATTCCGTACTATCGAAATTTCAGACGGTCTTTTGCGTATTAACGGCGCGGCTCTGAAATTCCGGGGGGTGAATTACCACCTCTGGCTGGATACTCAGGGGCGCAAATCTGACGCCGGCCTTATCCGGCGTGATCTGGAGACTTTGAAAACTCACAACGTAAACGCTATTCGTACTTCCCACTATCCCCAGCCTTCGGTTTTTTACGATATGTGCGATGAGATGGGTTTTTATGTGATCGGCGAGACGGATCTGGAATGTTGTATGTGCCAGCTTTTTGACGAGCCTAACCTTTACGCCTCATCTCCCCGCTGGGAAGCGGCGTTTCTGGATCGCGTCCGCCGCGCGGTTATCCAGGAGTATAACCATCCCTCGGTAGTGATCTGGTCTTTGGGTAACGAAAGCGGCTATGGTCCCAACTTCGCCGCCGCGGCCGCCCTGGCCCGCGAGCTGGACGACAGCCGCCCGGTACACTACGAGGAAGACCGCCACGCCGAATCCGCCGATGTGTTCAGCACCATGTATACCCACCATGACAAACTGAAAGAACTGGGGGAGCAATGTCTTCCCAAGCCTCACATTGTCTGTGAGTACGGACACTCCATGGGTAACGGCCCCGGAGGTCTTGAAGAATATTGGGATATATTTTGGGCTTTTCCACGGCTGCAGGGCGGTTTTCTCTGGGAATGGCGGGATCACAGCATCCGCATGAAAGGCAGCGGACAGGTTTGTTATGGCGGAGATTTCGGCGACATGCCCAACAACGGGGATTTCTGCGCCGACGGCCTCACTTTAGGGGACGGAACTCTTTCGCCGGCCATGGCAGAGGTAAAGCATGTTCTTTCCCCCATCCGCGCCGTGGAATTGGACAAGACGGCGTCCCGTGTTTGTGTCTGGAACAGGAACGATTTTTCCGCCGCAGACATATACGTCATGGTTTGGGAATACGCGGCGGCCGGCAAGATTCTCAAAAGCGGACGGATAATTCTACCCGACATAAAGCCCGGCGAAAAGGGATGGGTGGCACTACATAGTCCACTGGAAACCAGCAAGCCGGACACGGTTACCCTGAGGTTTTTCCGCCGGAACGAAACCCCGGAACTAGAAATTGACGCTTGTCAGTTTTTCCTTCCAGAAAACGAAGAACGGCGTTTTTCCGCGTCCCGCCTGCCCTTAGGCGAAACAATAATTGAAGAAAAAGAAAATCGCGTGTTACTCAAATGCGGGGAAAGCCTGCTTGAGTTTTCTAAGGTATACGGCAGACCGGAACTATACAGTGTAAACGGTACGGCGCTGCTTAACGGCCCTATGGAAATGTGTTTTTACCGCGCTCCTTTGCAAAACGACATCAAGCAGTCGCCGGTATGGGAAAAATTCATGGTTCCCTATATCCAGCCTTGCCTTTTGGAAATGGAAACGAAAAGTACGAAAGACGCGGTGGAGATTAGGATACAAAAACGCTACGCTCCTTACACCATGAACTGGTTCATAGACGCGGAATTGATCTACCGTATGCTTAGGGACGGAAGCTTCATACTTACGGTGAAGGGCGAATGTTCCGGCAGACTGCCGCCAACTATTCCCAGGATAGGTCTCTACGGCTCTATGCCGGGAAGCATGGACTATGTCCGCTGGTACGGGCGGGGTCCCGGCGAGTGTTACCGCGATTCAAAAACCGGAAGTCTTCTGGGCGTTTACGAAAGTACCGTGGAAGCCCTGCATTTTCCCTACGCCGTTCCCCAGGAAAACGGCAACCGCACGGATGCGCGGTATGTTTCATTTTACTCCGCCGGTGGAATGGGCCTGCTGGTAGAGGCAGCGGAAACGTTGAACTTTACCGCTCATCATTACACCCTGGAGGACTGTATAAAAGCGAAACACGAGACGGAACTCAAGCGCCGGGAGGACATCTGGTTTCACCTGGATCAGGCCCACCATGGGCTGGGTTCCGCAAGCTGCGGCCCCGACGCGCTGCCCCGGCACAGCCTTACGCCTGGGCCTTTCGCGTGGGAGTGGCATTTTGTTCCCCTTGTTCCCGCGTCATAAATGGCGCGTTTTGCTATACACTGGACTTGTTCTGAAACTAAAGTTTCAGAACAACCCTACTACACTTTTGGAGGAAAGAAATGAAAAAGATTTTAACTGTCCCGCTCTTCGTTATCTTTGCGGGACTTCTCCTCGCCGCCTGCGGGGGCGGGCGGCAAAAAAACCAGGTCCGTTTCGCCACCTGGGACAACGCGGAAGATCTGGACGATCAACAAGCTCTGGTTGACCGCTTCAACAAAAGCCATCCGGATATTCAGGTGATCCTTGAAGCCTACGGCGATGATTTCGATACCAAAATCGCCGCCAGCATGGGCGGCAATGACGCGCCCGATGTAATGTACATGTGGAACTATCCGGTATACTATGGGGGGCTTGAAAACCTGGAACCCTACATAGCCAAAGAAGGCGCTTCCTTCAAGGACAATTACTACGAGGCCCTGTGGCCCTATAATTCCATGAACGGCGTCGTCTACGGAATACCCGTGGGCTACACCACCCACGCGCTCTTCTATAACAAAGACATGTTCGACAAGGCGGGCCTAAGTTATCCCACTGAGAACTGGACTTATGATGATGTATACGCCGCGGCCAAAGCTATCACCGAACATTACCGGGACGGCATCACCAAGGGCTATGTGTATCCCATAGGCTACGATCCTTACGATTTTGAGATGTACCTCTGGAGCGCCGGTACCGCCTTCGCGGGCCCAGATGGTTCCACCAGGGGTTATCTTGACTCCCCGGAATCCATAAGGGTTTTTTCCGCCTTCCAGAAAATAGCCGCCGACGGTTACGCCATTCCCGCCGAGAACTACGGCAACCCCGCCATGACCAGCCAGAATGCGGCCATGTATGTCAACGGAAGCTGGCCTATCGCAAGGCTCACCGAGGCGGGTATCAACTTCGGCGTGGCGCCAATCCCCCGCTGGGGTTCAAAGCCTTCGGTGAGCATCCTCAGCTCCTCGGGACTCGCCATGAGCAAAGCCTCAAAAAACAAAGACGCCGCCTGGGAGTTCATCAAATTCTGGACCGGCGAAGAGGCGAACCTGTACCGTATCGAATACGAGCTGCCGGTACTCAAGAGCGTGGCGGCCAGCCGGAACCTTGAGACCGATCCGGTAAAGGGCGTATTCTACGATATGTTGAAACAGAGCCAGGGTTATACCCCCGCCTCTTTTATCGTAAAAAACTGGAGCCAGTTGAGTTCCGACCTGGAACTTGCCTTTGAGCGTATGTTTAACCCCACCGCCAGGGAAGCCCCCGCCGCGGTGTTGAGCGAAGTTGTCAACAAACGTAACTAACAATGGGGCTTGCCGGAAATAACGGAGAACGCGCCGCTTCCGGCAGGCCGCTTTTCATAAGGAGGGCTTTTATGGAAAAAACTTTAACTCTAAAACGAAGAAAATGGATTGAAACCATAACCCCCTACATATTCCTTTCGCCCTGGCTTTTGGGGTTTGCCATTCTTACCATGGTACCGCTGATCTTCTCTCTGGTTATGAGTTTTTTCGACTGGTCGATCACCGGCGTTCCCAAGTTTATCGGCCTGGGGAATTTTCTGGAACTCTTTACCAGAGATGAACAATTCTATAAATCTTTGGGGATAACCTTTAAATTCGCCGGTATTTTTGTGCCGCTTAACCTAGCGGTAGCGCTTTTTCTGGCCATGCTTATCGCCCAGCCCGTGCCTGGGGTAAAGATTTTCCGCGCCATTTTCTATCTGCCCGCGGTTGTCTCCAGCGTCGCGGTGGCTATCATCTGGGGCTGGATTCTGAACGGGCAGTACGGCATTTTGAATTATCTGCTCTCACTGGCGGGCATCAAGGGCCCCCTCTGGCTTCTGGATCAGCGCTGGGCCTTCGCGGCCGTTATCTTTGCCAGCGCCTGGGGCGTGGGTACCATGATGCTGATTTTCTACACGGATATAAAAACCATCCCCGGCGATATTTACGAAGCCGCGGAGATTGACGGCATTCCGCGGCTGACTCAGTTTCTGCGGATCACTGTCCCTATCATCACGCCGTCCATCCTGTTCAACCTGATCACTTCGATTATCTCATCATTGCAGCAGCTTGCCCTGGTTCTGCTGCTCACCAACGGCGGGCCCCTGCGCTCAACGTATTTTTACGGCCTCTTTGTGTACAACAACGCGTTCCGCCACCACCGGCTGGGATACGCCGCCGCGGCTTCCTGGTTTATGTTTATCATCATACTGATACTGACCATGACGGTGTTCCGCTCGTCGTCGGCGTGGGTTTATTATGAATCGGAAGTGCGGGTGAAAAAACCGAAAGCCGCAAAGGGAGGAAAAAAATGAAGATGCGTAAAAGCAATTATGTGGTTATCTACGCGATGCTTGCCGTTATGGCGCTCTATTTTCTCATGCCCTTTGTGTGGATGATCATCACGGCCTTCAAAACCGAAGCGGAGGCCAACAGGTATCCGCCTGTGCTGTTCCCCAAGCAATGGCTCTTTTCCAACTTTATAGATAGCTGGCAGTCCCAAAATTTTAATGTCTACCTGTACAATTCCCTGACGGTTACCATTCTGCATACCCTGGGAATTCTCATCTCCTGTTCAATGGTAGCCTACGGTTTTGCCCGCTTTTCATTTAAGGGAAAAAACGTCCTCTTCGTGTTCATGCTGGCCACCATGATGATCCCCTGGGACGTTACCATGATTCCGCAATACATGGAATTCAAGTTGTTTGGCTGGATTAACAGTTTGAAGGCCCTGATCATCCCCGGCTTTATGGGTTCGGCCTATTATATTTTTCTCCTGCGCCAGTTTATGATGAATATTCCAAAAGATTTTGACGACGCCGCCCGTATTGACGGCGCGAACCAGTTCATCATCTACTCCCGGATTTTTGTTCCCATCATGAAGCCCGCGCTGATCCTGGTAGGAATACTCAACTTCATCATGGTGTGGAATGACTACCTGGGCCCGCTGATCTTCCTCCAGAGCCGCGGCAAGTATACCCTGGCCCTGGGACTCGCGGCCTTCAAGGGCGTACACGAGACCCGTACCATACCGCTCATGTGCATCACCCTTTTGATGATCATTCCGCCCCTGGTTCTGTTTATCGCCACCCAGAAGTACGTGGTAGAACAGACCAGTGGAGCCATCAAGTAGAAATGGCGGCTTTGCCCTTTGACCGGCTGCCCTTGAGCCGTTACGGCAGTTGGCTCGCGGTTTCCCTGGGAGAGGACGGCCTTCCCCTCATCCGGGACATCCACGGCGGCGACTACGGCGCCCCCTGGATCTTCCGTATCCGTTTCGCGGATCACGATCCTTTAGATCTGCGCTGCGGCCTGCGTCCCGCCGCCCTGGAAGCTGTTTCCCGCAAAGACGGGAGCCGGCTGGGAATCGTATGCGGCGGCCATGACGATCTCTACCTCCGCGCCGAGGGTTTGAGCGTTATCCTTGAAACCAGGCAGGAACGCTACAATAGCCTGATACCCCTGGACGGCGGTGAATACGAATACCAATTATACGCTATCAACCGAAAGATACGCCTCCGGGGCAGCGCTTCAGGCGGCGGCATCGTGGAATTCCATTCCCAATGGAAGATTTCAGAAAGCGCCGGCGTCTTTATCACGCTGGACGGAAGGAAGGGCCGCGCCGGACTCGACCTGCAAAGTTACGCGGTAACGCCGGAATTCCCTTTTTCTGATTATGACCATGAAAAGGAAGCGGGGGCAAATCACTTTGCCGGCTGGACAGCTCCCCTCCCCGCCGGGGGCGAATACGCGGAGGCGGCGAAATACACGCTTTGGGGCAATTTTGTCCATGCCGAAGGAGCCTTGGGTTACGACGCACTTTATATGAACAAACTGTCCATGACCAATATCTGGAGCTGGGACAACTGCTTTTCCGCCATAGCTCTGGCAAAGGCCCACCCTCAACGCGCCCTGGAACAGCTCCTCGTGATTTTGGATCATCAACATTCCTCAGGGGCGCTGCCTGATTATGTAAACGATCTCTTCGCTTCATATAGCTGCGTAAAGCCCCCGGTTTACGGCTGGACAGTCCAAAAACTGCGGGAACAGAACGATTTTTTTTACGGCAAAGAGGTAAGCGCCTTGCTGTATGATAAAATCTCGAAGCTTACCGCTTTCTGGCTGGAGCGGCGCATGCGCCGTGAGTGGGGGCTTTGCTATTATCTACACGGCAATGATTCCGGCTGGGACAATGCGTCTGTTTTCCACCGGAGCCCGCCCCTTTGCGGAGCGGATCTGGCGGCCTATCTGACGCGCCAGATGGACGCGCTTTCGGAAATGGCCGCCGGTCTTGAAAAGCCCGCCGAGGCCGCGCTCTGGAAAGAACGCGCGGAGGCAATGTTCAACGCCATGATAGAACGCCTCCACACTCCGGACGGTTTTGTTTCCCGCGGCCTCAACTCAGGCGAGGCCGACGGCGAGGCAAAGAGCCTCATCAACCTACTGCCCTTGCTGGTACACTACCGCATGGAGGCTTCCATGAAGGAATCCCTGGTACGGCGGCTTGAGGAATTCGAGGGGGAGCACGGGCTTGCCACCGAGCGGCTGGACAGCCGTTACTACCGGAAAGGTGGATACTGGCTGGGCCCAATCTGGGCGCCGGTGAGCCTTCTCTTTATCGACAGCCTCTATTCGGCGGGCTATGGCGGCATGGCGGCGCGTCTTGCGGAAAAGTTCCGCCGCCTGCCCTCCACCGGCCTTATGGCGGAAAACTTTGATCCCCAAACCGGCCAGGGCTATGACGGCAACGCCTTCGCGTGGACCGCCGCGGTCTATCTCTTTCTGGAAAAGTACGGAGGCGGCCCCAAGGACGCATAGCGGCCGGGAAAGGTCCCGGGAATATCCGGCCATGGCCGCGCCGCTCCTGGCTACGGCGGTATGGGGCTGGGGCTTTGTCTTTGCCACCATGGGCCTTAAAGCGGGTCCCCCGGCTCACTATTTTCTATTGACCCCCAGGATCGTCAGATCATCGTACTGCTCATCCTCGTTTACATGGATATAGTACATATACGCCTCATTTCCAGGACTTTCCTGGGTATCATAACAATAATCCCGGTACTGGAGGAAGTGGTTCCGTAAAAACTCGTCAACCTTTTTATCCACCAGTACCCGGGAATCTTCCCCAGCCCTGGGGTTTTTGTAGAGGCGGAACATCTTTTCCACAGAAACCAGGGCCATGATTGCCTCTTCCACCGTTCCCCGGCAGCGGGTAAAGTCAAAAGACAAATCCCGGTTTTCCCCTTCGGGGTTATGGTACTTGTGGAGGGTGTAAGCCCGCCGGTTCATCACGGCGTTAATGATCCCCTCCACCCGGTCAGGACCCATTTCCTCATCTCCCTGGCCCACGGTATGGGTGGCGTGGGAAGTGTCCCGTTCCCCCTCCTCGCAGAGAACCTCGTTAAACCCGCCGTCCCGGAATTTACGCTTCGCCTCCTCGATACCATCCGTATAGAGGAAAAGGATGTCCCCGTGGTCTATGGTCAGGGTCTGGACCGTGTAGCCCCCCTTGGATTCAACCAGAAAGTTGGGCAGCACTCCCGTGGCGGGACTTTCCCGGAGGGTAACGGTTTTGATCCGCCCCTCGGAGGCGTCGTACCAGTGGACGATATTGTCCCCGGCGTTACAGAACCGGGCGATCCCCGTCTGGGAGTCAAAAAGGCAAAGGGTAAAGGCGGCGAACCGGCCCTTAAAAGCCAGGGTTTCGATAAAGTCATTGATCTGGTACACCACCTCCTCTATACGCATCCCCTTTTCCGTAGGTTTCCACTGTTTAAAGTAATTGAGGAACATGGTAGCCACCTGGATCATGATCAAGGCCGCGGGGATTCCCTTGCCTGCCACGTCGCATTTGATAATCGCGAAGTAACGGCCATCCAGGTCCTGGTAGTCGAAATAGTCCCCCGACACCCCCTTGGCCCCCTCGTAGTAGCCGAAGAACTGGACATTCTTTGTGTCCTTGAACCCGCTGGTAAGCTTGTCCCCCGCCCGGCTTACGTCCAGGGGGATGAACTTTTTCTGGATCTCCTTGCCTATGGAAAGATCCGAGGCGGCCAGGGCGGCTTTAACCAGGCCGTGGGTCATGTCATTGATCGTACTCCCCAAAACAGCGATTTCGTCCTTACTCTTGATCGCTATATCCACCCCCGCCAACTGGGTTTTGTCTTCCGTGTCCCGGATTCGTTCCACATGACTTACCAGGACGGTGATAGGCCGGATGATCAGTCCCGACAAGGCCAGGGCGCCCAGGGCGCCTATGGCTATAGCCGCCAGGGCAATGATAAGGATTATCCTGAGGATACTCCACTGTCCTTCCCTGATCTGTTCCACGATGGCGTTAATATCGACTTCCAGGCGGACAAGCCCCCGAAAATAGGAGTCGTCGTTGCTTTGGCGGTAAAGGATGGGTTTAAAGAAAATGTAGGTATCCCCCTTGTTTTCCCGCAAGGCGGTGGTGGAAAAGGCCGGCTCAGAACCAATTTCCCGGCTTATTTCCGCCAGGGCTTCGTTGGCCCGGTTTTGCAGGGACTGGGTGGTAACGGAAATATCGTTAAGCCGCCGGGTATTTTCCGGGCCGGGGTTTTCCATTAATTCCAGGCCTTCCCTGGTCAGGGCGGTGATACTGGCGTCCAGTTCGCCCACCGCCGCCTGGGCCCTCTCGTTCAGTTCCCGGCTTATTTCCTCCAGCCGGGGGGAAAGGGGATCGGTCAGCCGGGAAACCCCAATGTTCAGTTCCGGGGTATCGATCTTCGAGGCGATGTCCTGGTCGTTGGTGGCCAGTACGTGGTCGGCAAAGATGGTGTCCGCGGAACCGTAGCCGGTGATCGTCACATACCGGGCCTCGGGGATGACCGCGGACTGGGAAGGCAGGTAACCCAGTTCCAGGTAATTGTTGCTGGGCATATAGGGCCGGGCGCCGGTGGCGATTCCCTCAAGGAGTACCGCCGAACGGTCCCAAAGGCCCCGGAGCAGGGTCGCTTCCTGGGTTCGGCCCATCATCACGTAAAGGGGGGAAGAGATCATCCCCACCACCAGGATCACAAGGCCGATGGTAAACGAGGCCATCTTAAGGCGCAGCCCCGCTCCCTTCCGTTTTATCCGGAACAATCGTCTTTTCTTTTCCGAAGGCATACTATCTCCTGTGATAAGGGCTATGGTTTCCATCCGAATCGCCGCGCTTTCCGCGGCCGCGCCGCTCAAGCCCCGGATCGAGGCGAAGATTCCCAAAAGGCAAAAAATCACGATCGCCGCCAGAATGAGGAGGGCGGGATCCACCAGTACCCTTCCTTCCCGGCGAAGGATCCAGGAAGGCCGCCAGTTCTGGGTATAGTCCCCGAATTTAACCGTTCCGGTCTTGTCCACCGTGATAAGCGGCGGGGAGTAATACAACCCCCGGCTTGGATGCTCCAAAAGGATCCGGTACAACCCCGGGGGAATATCATCGGCCTGGAGGGAATCAATTTCCCGGTCCGAAAGGATCCGGTACTCCTCCCGGTCCAGGCGGAATTCCTTATCGTAAGGTTCCTGGCCGTCCCGGTCAAGGATCACCCGGCTAAGAGCCCCGCCCTCGGCAAAGCCCCGGCCTATGATCCGCAGAAAAAGCCCCCCCCGCTCGTCCCGCCGGGCGTCGACGTAGGTGATAAAGGTCCGGGGAAGGTACTTGTTGGTCTTAAAAAAATACCTCGCGGGATTCCCCATGTTACCCGCCACATCCACCGCGGAAACACTAAAGGCCCAGAGACCGTTTTCCTGGTTGACGTAGGAGGCGGTATTTCCCGGCCCCAAAATGGTCCTTGGAGGCGGGGCGGCGGCGGGGAAGCGCTCCAGGGCCGCCCAGTTAAGTTCATCCCCGGTCCCTTCCAGGATCGAGACGGGACCCAGGTATTCCAAGTTCCAGGAGTAACCGGCAATATCCGAGGCGGGGGGGATATTCCAGCGCAGGGAAAAGGTGTTGGAAACCAGAAAGCCCTCGTCATCGGTTTCGGGAACGATTATTTGGGCCACCGGGGGGGCGGTGGTATCCCGAATAAAGGAAAGCTGAACCGGCTCGGACCAGTGCCCCCCCAAATCCCGGGCGGCAAGGGTAAAGTACCAGGTTCCATCCTCGCCGGCGGTACATTCCAGGGTCTGTTGAGCCAGGGGACTCATAATTTCCCGGGGAGGCCGGAGGGCGGGATCCCTGCTCCAGACCCAGGCGTAGCCTTCCACATTCAAGGCCGCCCGGGGGGGGTTCCAGCCGATCACGGCCAGGCTGTTCCTGGTTCTCCCGCCGGGGGTAAAATTCCTCGCGATAAGCTGGGGCTGGAGCGCGGTAACGTCGGTGGCCGCGGAATAGATGCGGTTCTGCCCTTGCCAGAAAACGGTCAGGCTGTCCCCCGCGGCCAGAGGACGGGCAAAGGACGCGTCCCCCCCTATGCCCCGGGAAATGTCCGTCCCCCTGGTCCAGCCCACAGCGTTCCGGGAAGCCATCATAACCCGGTTCGCCCCCAGGCTGTTATCGAACCAAACCACCACGGTGGTTCCCCTAAGCTCAAAAGCCTGGGGATTATTACAGTAAGCGTCGGCGGCGTTAACCCTGCCGGGAGGACCGTAAAGCGATCCGTCGTTGTTCAAAGCCGCGCCGTAAATTTGGGGGGGGCGGTTGTTATGGCGGCGTTCCCAGACCACGAAGAGCCTGTTCTGCTGTACCGAAAGATGGGCCCGCTGGTTGTCAAACTGATCCGGCTGGGAATCCTGGATAACCGGATCCCGGAAACCGGTTATCCGGGCGGAGGAAGACCAGTTCCTGCCGTTATCCCCGGAGGATTTGAGGAAAAGCTGAAACGCGGGGCCGGTTTCCGCCGCGCCGGGAACCTGGGACTGGTAAACCACATAGTCCCTGCCGTTTAAGGCGGCGTGGGAGGGGAGAAAATTAAAATTCCTGTTCTGCTCAGTAACAAAGAGCTGAAAGGCCGTCCAGGAAACTCCATCATCAGACCGGGAATAGTACAGGGTAAGGTCCTGATCCCTTCCCCGGCTTACAAAGAGAAGATAACCGCCGTCTGAGCGGGTAAATATCCGGGGGGCCACGGAACTTCCCGAACCCGCCGGGATCTGACGCCGCTCAAAAGTCCGGCCCAAATCGCTGGAGATGAGGATGTCCACCTCCGAAGCCGACGCCGCGGCGGCGATGAGGACCCTATCCTGGTGATCCACCGTAAGGCTGAGGATTGACGGCTCGGCGCCGGAATAGGTATAGCTGGCTATCCCGCTCCGGGTACGCCAGGGGGCCGTTCCCTGTTTAAGGGCCAGGCTTACGCTGATGGTCCCCCCGGAGGCGGAAGGAACCGTTTCCTGCCAGGCTATAACGGAAAGATCTCCCCGGGAGGTGGAGACGGGAAAGGTCCCCCCCCGGGAAGAAAAGACCCGGGGGCTTTCCCAGTACAATTCCTGGGCGCCGGAAAAAAGCCCCCCCCAAAACAGGAGGGGAAGGACAAGACAGGCATAGCGAAATTTCATAAACTGGCCCGGGCCCGCTGCTCAAGGGTATTCACCCGGCTATTGTAACGGTACTGGGGATTCCGGGCGTAGATCTCCTGAACCAGGCTCAGCGCCCCCAGGGCGTTGTTTTGGCTCAGGGCGGCGATGGCCTGCTGGTATTTTCGTTCCGCCTCGGAGTCCAGGACCACGGTTCCCCCTATGATAAGCTGGGACGCCAGGTTAAAGAGGCCGATCGCTTCCTGGTTGCCGGGGTTCAGGCTGATCGCCTCCGCCAGGGCTGTCCGGGCCTCTTCCATTCTGGCGCCGTTCCGGGAGGTAACAATGGACCGGACCCCGGCGGTCAACTCCCCCGACCGGGCCAGGGCGGCGGGAGACGGCGGGGGGGGGCGTAAACCTACATCGATTTCCGCCTGGGCCACAATGGAAGACCAGTTTGGGTACCGGGGGTTGATGGTCCGCAGGTTTAAAAGGTCGTTGTAGGCCCGCATTTCCCGGCGGCGGCACCCGGCGATGGCCCGGTTTACCCTTTCCTGAAAGGTGGCGGCAAAATTGGGATCCACCAGTTGATCGATCTGGAGGTCCAAAAGGCCCGCTTTTTCATTCATGGGATAGACCAGTTTAACCTTCTGGACATTCTCCCTGGCCAGGCTTAAACGGCGGATACCCTCGTCCCGGGAAGAGGAAATAAGGGCGTTTCCCGCCTCGTAATGTTTCTGGGCCTCGCTTAAAAACTGGCTCATCTCCGCGTAAAGGGGGGCGGTTACCGGTATGGTCCTCCCCGCCCGGAGGCCGCTGCGGACCAGCCCCAGCCAATAGACTATTTCGGGGTTATCCTCCAACTGGGTTCTCTTCCAGGTATTCTGGGCCCGGGTAAGGAGATTTTCCGCCCCCTCAAAATCCCCGTTGAAGTAGGAAGCGGTTACCTGAGCCATCAGACCCCGCACATCCCGCAGTACCGCCTCGTTTTCCAGCTTGGCGATTTCCCCGTCCAGGGCCGGCACCACATCGTTCCGCTGGTTTCGGACCGCCTCGTTGTCCTCTATCCCCAGGGACTGATCGTAGGCGTTTCCCGCCCGCAGCAGCCTGTCCCGGGCGGCGTCAAAATTCCCTTGGTCCAGGGCGGTCCGGGTTTCGGCGAGAAACTGATCCCCGTTCCGCCGGAGAGCGGCCGCCTGGGAAGATTGAGTCCGGGCGGTCTGGGCCAGGGAGCGGCCCTGGGAACGGACCGTTTCCAGCCGCTCCCGCAGGGCCAGAGCCTGATCCCGCAGGGACCTGACCGGCTCGGTGGAAACTATACCGGCGGGCTCGGCGGCGTACTGGTCCAGCAGGACCCGCAGCGTCTGGGCGTCAGCCTCAAGGGCGGCGTCCATACGGCTCAAGACTTCCGCCGCCTGGGTGGGATAGCGGGAAACATGATCGTCCTGTCCCCGGGTCCCCTGGAACAGGGTAGAACCTTCCTGGAATTCCGCTTCCCGCTGTACAAGGCGGCCCTCCAGCATGCCGTTGGCGATGGTAAAGCGCCGGCCCGAGGAAAGGTTTTCCCGGGAAGAGACGGCGTTCACCAGGCTGGAGATAAGAGCCCCGGTTTGATCGATGTAGGCCAAAGCCCCTGAACCGGGATACCGGGTTTCCAGGTTACGGTATCCGGCGGCGTCCTCCCCCAGGGCGGCGGCAAGGCCCTGGGCCTCGATCCGGATTTGCCGGAGGGCGTTCACGGAGGACTGTTCCAGCCGGAGCAGGTCTTCCCCGTTTCCCCCGTTCCGCCAGGCCGCCGCGGTATCCTGGTCCTCCAGGGCGTTTAGGCGGAGGCCCAAGGCGCCCAGGGTTCCCAAATACGGAGGCATCTCCGAAAGGGCCCGGAATTTCAAATAATTCCCCGCCTCGGCGCTGAGGACCGGCTGGTTAAAAAAGCTTACCCCCTGGGCCGAGGGATCATACCGGTTCCAGCGGATCTCCAGATCCACCGGAAGGGCGGCATAGCCGGTGAGGATCTCCGCGCGGCTTCCGGTTCTCCGGTAATCCCCCGCGGCGGCCTCATTACGCGCCGCGGCGTACGCCAGCTGGGATTTGGCGTCCAGAAGGTCCCTGGTCCGGGAGGCCGCCTGGTTCCAGAGCGTATCCAGAACCCCCAGCATGCCATCCCCGGAATCATCGGGGTAGCCCTCCATAAGCCGCAGGGCAAAGGCCAGAAAATTTCTGTCCCCCGTGCGGGGGTTGGAACGTTGGATCCGGGAAAGATCCTCCTGAAACGCCGTTTCCGTTCCGGCATAGGCGCTCCGCAGGGCGCTCAGCCGGTCCAGTTCCGCCCCCACCCTTTGGTAGGCGTTCCGGTACACCGTCAAATTCGCGGCCTCCACGGGCTGGCCGGCCAGGTTTTCCAAACCGTTAACCGCCCCCCAAAGGGAAGCCAGGAGGGAGTAAAACAGGGCGGCATTGGCGTTAAGGCCGCCAATCCCCTGCCGGACCCTGGCCTCCATGGCCCCGTCGTAACCGGCGCGGAAAAATTCAGTCTGGTATATATCCAGTCCCCCGGTGTAGGTCCGCAGGGCCTCGGTGTAATTCCCCTGGGCTATAAGATTCTTTCCCCGAAGGAGGATCTCCTCCAGGCGCCGGCGGTTGGTGGTAAACAGGGCCAGGTCCCTGGTGCGGCTGATAAAATCCTCAGTTTCGGTGATCCGCGAGGGATCCAGCTCAAAGAGAAGGTTGGTCAGATGAAGGATCCGGTCGGTGTTCCAGGGGTCGTTCCCCAGGGTATCCAACAGTTCCTGGGCGGTGGAGTTATACTCATCCCGGGCGGTTACTATCTTCCTGATCCGGGACTGGGCCCGGTCAAAGTCCTGGGGACTTCGCTGGGCATAGGCGCTGAGGATGGTCAGGGCTTCGGCATACCGCTTTTCCGCGATAAGCGCGTCCGCCCTGGACAGGGAATCGTCCTGCTGTCCCCGGGCGTGGAGAAGGGGCAAAGCGGCAAGGAGGATCAGGACAAAAGCGGCCCCGAGGAAAGAGCGCCCCGGCCCCGCTTTTTTTCCCCAAAGGCGCGCTTTCTTTTTAAGAAGGTGAAGCTTCTTTTCTAGCGTCAATCGATATACCTGCCACACCCTATTCTAACCCGTTGGCTGACCTTTATAACACTATAATGGATAATACGATAGAAAACAAAGAGGTTTCTGATATATACTGTTAATGGTATGCGTGTATTCCCGCCGCTGCTTTACCTTATATTCCTGGGCGTTTTTTCCCTGTCCGCCTGGGATTTTGACTCCGGCGCTTATGGATCTGTCGCGGATCTTTACCAGGCGGAAGACAACGCGGGGCTTACCGCTTTTCCGGTCCTCCTGGTTCCCATGGGGGGCCGGGCGGAAGGGATGGGTACGGCCTTTGCCGCCATAGCGGATGATCTTTCATTTATCGAGTGGAATCCCGCGGGTTCCTCCCGGCTCGCTTTTACCGAACTGGGGTTTTTTCATAACAACTGGATCGCCGATACCAAAGTGGAAGGGATCGTCTTTGCCTCCCGCTGGGGGGATCTGGGCTACGGGGCGGGGATCAAATGGCTGTACACCCCTTTTTCGGAATACAACATGTACGGGGAAAGGGTTTCCAAGGGCTACTATTCCGAGGGGGTGGCTACCCTCAATATTTCCTACAACTTTTTGGCGGGGTATTACTTTTCCGGTATCGCCCTGGGGATCAATCTTAAGGGGGCCTTCCGCTTTGTGCCGGATTATTCCGACGCCGACGACCAGGGCCGGGATGGGGCGAATATCTTTTCCGGCCTGTCCCAGTCGGCGCTGATGGGCATGGCGGACATAGGGGTGTTGACCCGCTTCAACTTCCTTAAATTCTACCGGAGCAGAGAAAACAACACCTCCCTGGCTCTGACGCTCCGCAACCTGGGCCCCCCCGCTTTAGGGGAAAGCCTGCCCAGTTCGATCACCGCCGGCCTGGCCTACAAGCCATTCAGACCCCTGACCCTGGCTTTTGATTTTACCCTGCCCGTTAATTTTCAGGACCTTTCCCTGTCGGAAAAACCCTACTGGGCGGCGGGAACCAATATCGCCCTCACCAGCTTTCTCTCCATGCGGGCGGGCCTTTTGGGCAGATCCGGGGGTTACCGGATTACCATGGGAAGCGCCTTAAACCTGGAAAAGATAGCCCTGGATATGAACTATTCCCTGGACCTCCTTACCCAGGTAACCCCCCTGAACAGGATCAGCCTGGGAGTCCGGTTCAATTTTGGGGACCAGGGCCGGCGGGAAAAGGCCGCCCGGGTAGACTCCCTTTACCTTTCCGGGCTGGACGCCTACGCCGGGGGGGATGTGGAAAAAGCCAGGACCTGCTGGGAAGAGGCCCTGGCCCTAAACCCGAGGTTCGATCCCGCCAAGGAGGGGATTGCCCTAATCAACCATACCCAGGCCCTGAATACCCGGATTATGAACATGCAAAGCCTGAATCCCGAATGAGCCTTTCGCGTCACCGCGGGGGGGCTACTTTTTTTTCTCGAATACCCGGTAATTTATGTGGGGCAGGAAGGAGTGCTTCCTTTCCAGGGCGGTGAGCCATTCGGTACTGATATGGTTGCTCCCCAGGGCCTCGTAAAGGGTGGTAAAATTCAGCAGGGCGTCTTCCAGTTCCTTTTTGGCGTACTCTCCGCCAAGGGGCCCTCCCTTCCACTGGGGGTTCAGGGGTTTGGCCAAATCCGCGCTTTGGGCCAGGAGTATTTCCCGGGCCGCCTGATTCAGCGCCCGCTCCTTAAGTCCCGTACTGCCGGGAAAACGGCCGGCCATTTCGATCATCCGCTGGATCGAGCGGAAAATGTGGCGGTACATCCAGTCATTGGAGGCGTCCAGCAGCAATCCCCCATACCCTCCCTCCAGGGCGGAGGAAAATTCCGGCTCCACCACCTGAAAAGAGGAATCCCCGGTTTCCTCAAGATAATCCAGAGGGGTTTTAAGGGAAAGGGCGCCCTTAAGGGCGATTTCCGTAACCAGGGTTTCCAAAAAAGTCATACCCTCGCTCCAGGAATAGCCCAAAGCGGCGGCGTCAAAGGCCCAGAGACTTATCGCCTCCCCCTCAAGGCGCCGCTGGGCCGCCTCAAGACGGGCAACCCTCCGGTCAAGGAAACGCCGGGCCGCCTCCGCCGCCGCTTCCCGGGCTTTTTGGGGGTCGTAGAGCCGGCGGTCCTTTTCCCCCGCCCAGTACCGGTAACCGGTGGGACAGCGGCCCCCCTCGGCGTCCAGCAGGGGCTTTAAGGCCTCCACCGGCAACTCATAGCCCGCGTCGGCGAAGGAACCCTGATAAAACCCGGACCAGGAAGCCTTGAGTTCCTCCAAATCCTTCTGGGCGGTTATGTCCCGGGCAAAGATCACAAGACCCGATTTTGTCTTTACCGGGCGGAAGGAGCCCCCCAGGGCGGGAGGGTTCCCCAATATCAGGGCGTGAGGCTCAACGATGGTATAGGTAAAATGGTATTGCCGCAGAAAAGAACCCAGTTCCGACGTCCAGCCCAGTTCGGGCAGCCAAAAGCCCCGGGGAATCTTTCCCAGGTAGCGGCGATGGTGGATCACCGCGGTTTCTATCTGGGCGTGGATCGCCTCGTCTATGGAGGCGTAAAAGGGAAGGAAAGCGCCGGTGGCGGCGCTGATCAACAATTCCAGACAGCCCCTCTTTTGGAACCCCTCAAAGGCGGAAAGGAGATCCAGGCCGTACCGTTCCACGAGGGACACGCGCCGTTCCAAATCCCGGTCAAAGTAGTACCTTGCCAGGATGGAAAGGGCCTGATTCCCGGCGCAGCGTTCCAGCTCCTTTCCACCAAAATCCACCCGCCGGTCAAGCCAGGCCAGGTATCGTTTCAGAAGTGTTTCATCCTCCAGCATGGCGCAAAGGGAGGGGGAAAGGACCAGCCCCAGCCGGAAGGGGACGCGGCTGTTTTCCAGCCGGCCCAGGGTTTCCAGAAGGGGAAGGTAGGTTTCCGAAAGGGCCTCAAAAAAACCCTGCTCTTCCGGGTCCTGTTCCCCCCCGGGGGAAATAAAAGGATAATGGCCGTTAATAATGATGGACAGGCGGGGTTTATTCATAGTCGGCGGCGCAAAACCCGGTCCGGCGCGTGAAGAACGGCAAAATCCGCCGCCCCGGAAAGCTCTATGAGGGGCTGGAACCTTTCCCCGCCGCCGGGGGTGTTTAAAAACCGGGGAAGGGCAAAGGGCCGGGAAAGAACCAAAGAACGCTCAAGCCCCCGGGCCCACAATTCCATCTGGAAGGTCCCCCCGGAAGGAAAACTCACATACCAGGAACTGTCTTGAATTCCCACGGGAATAGTGAAAGACTCGATCTGTTTGGTGGAGCCCTTGGTTGTTTCCCGCAATTCCAGGCTTTTTAAAACATACCCCTCAAACCGGGGGGAATTCTCGATCCGCTCCCGGTCCTGGGTCCCAATCTCCCAAAACACATACACCCACTGGGGGTCCCGGGGAAGGACCTCCAGGAAGGCCGCCTGATACCGGTGGGAAAGGAGGGTCAAGTCCTGGAACCCCGCGAGACCCCGTTTGCCGGAACACCGCTTACCCCGCCGGCGGACCGGTTCTTCGCTTTCCGTCATGTCCAGTTCTTCCAGCGGCGGCTCGGGGGAGGAAGCCTCCTCGTACTCATTGTCCAGCAATTCCCGGATAATGAAGGGCCGGTCAAGGTCTGGGGGTATGTCTATACCTGACTGATCGGCCAGTGCTAAAAGCTCCCCGGTGGTTAAAGTTTCCAGGCGCGCCTTAAAATCCGCTATCGTTTGACCAGCATACACCGGATTGATCATGGAAAAAACCCGGCCCCCTGTCAAGGGACCGCGCCAAGACCCGTCCTTTCCAGAAATTCCCTAAAGTAGTCCGGCAGAGGGGCGCGGATCTCCACCCCCCCCTCAACCAGGGACGGGGGCAGATACAAAGAAACAGCGTGAAGGAGGAGCCGCTTGAGGCCCATGGTTTTCCGCAGAACCCTGTTCAGGGCAAAATCCCCGTATTTATCGTCCCCCAGGACAGGATGGCCCAGGCGGGCCAGGTGGCGGCGAATCTGGTGGGTCCGGCCCGTGGCGGGTTCCAGTTCCAGGAGAGAACAAGGGCCGATCCCGCCGCCCTCCCCGCCGGCCGCCGGTTCCCCGGCAAAGGCCCGCCGGGTATAGCGGGTCCTGGCTTCCCGCTCCCGGCCCTTAACCAGAAGCGTCTCGTCAATGGTCCCCCTTTCCCCCGTCAGACCGGCGCAGGCCGCCAGGTAGCGCTTTTTAAGGCCCTCGTCCCGGGCGGCGAAAAGGGCGGCGCAGGCGGCGGCGGCTTCCCTGGTTTTGGCGGTTACCAGCACCCCGGAAGTATCCCGGTCAAGCCGGTGAACCAGTCGGGGCGCCTCCCCGGAACGCCGGGCCAGGATGGCGTCCAGGGAAAGGCCCGCCCCCGTCCCGCCCTGGACGGAAAGTCCCGCGGGCTTATTCAGCGCCAGCAGGGCATGATCCTCAAATAAAACCTCAATATGAAACTTCAATAAAACCTCAATGGCCTTTTCCGGCCTTTCTTTCGCGCCCGGTTCAGGCGGGAACACCCGTTACGTCAATCCATGGGACCGCCGGGAAGCCAAGGTTCCCGGACAACTCCATTATATAGTATGCTGGAACTATGAAAAACCGCCCCTTCCTGTTTTGGCCGCTGCCGGTTTTGCTATTCCTCACCGCGTTCCCCCTGGGGGCGGAGCCGATCCGCTCCCCCGCCTGGGGGTTCCGGCTGGACCTCCCCGAGGGGTACGAGTTTTCCGGGGGAGACGGGAGGGATCAGTTCTCCTTTCGTTCTTCCTTTGGAAGCATCCTGGACCTGACGGTCAAGCGTGCGTCTTCGCCAAATCCCCAGGGCGGGATCAAAACCATGGCGGAGGAGTTGGGCAAAAACCTTTCCAGCCGGGGGGAAACGCGTTTTTTTAGCTACCATGGCAGGGCGGCGGCGCTGATGGAACTCCGCTTTTCCGGCCCGCGGCCGCGAGCCGGCGGAAATCCCCCGGAATACACCGGCCACGCCCTCCTCATGGAACTGGAAATGGAATCAAGGCCCATCCTCGTCGCCCTGGCCTATGGGCCGGATCGGGAAGAACTCAGGGGCCTCCATCTTTCGGCGCTGGATTCCCTGGAGGGAGGAGAGGGGGATCACCGCCTTCCCGGCCCGGTAACGGAATGTCTTTACCCCCCGGGGGCCTGGGAAAAGCGGCGGCTGGCGGGCCAGGGCGGGGAAGCCTTTTTCCGGAAAAACGACGAGTCCGCCGCCCAGGCCCTGGTGGACCGGGAATTCGCCGTTTTAAGGCTGTACCGTTCCTCTCCCCTATGGCGGGAGGCATGGAAACGCTTTTACCGGGCGATCTTTAAAGATTCCTACGACCGCCTTAAGGACGCCGCCTTTATCCTGGAACGGGGCTGGAACGGCGGGGTGGAAAACCAAAACACCCCAGGAACCGGTGGCCAGGCGGCGCCGGAAGCTTCCGGCGGAACGGCCCTCCCCCCCCGGAACACCGAGGCCCGGTTAATCGCCGCCAAGGCCCTGGAATGGGTTCAGGGTTTTCGCTACGAAAGGGACCTTTTGGGAAGCGATTTTGTCAACCTGATTACCGCCGTCCGGGAAGGCCGGGGGGACTGCGACAGCAGGGCCCTGCTCTGGGCGATCATCCTGGAACAGGCCAACATACCGGCGGGTATCATGGTTTCCCGGGAATACAGTCACGCCATGGGCATGGCGGACCTGGAAGGACCGGGCGCCCGGTTTCCCATGAAGGACGAGGCCGGCGCGGATATCCGCTGGATCGTGGCGGAAACCGCCGCCCAGGTTAACCTGGGCCTCATCGAGCAGGGGGTGAGCGATCCCGCCCACTGGCTGGGAATCCTCTTTTACTAAAATCCGGCGGTGATCCGCAAAGTACGATGGAGATCCAGGGAAGCCATAATTGAGGCAGCGAAAGGCCATAGCGAAACCCTTCCCATGACCGCGGAGCTTTTTGAAAAAGCGGCGCGTCCGTCTGTTCCGCCGCCGGAACCGGCGATTATTCCCCGCTATCCCCAATTTTTATGAAACGCCGTTTCTTAATTCCTTACCGTACAAGGAGTTACGATTGAGGCTGACACGATTCGAACGTGCGACCTTCAGATCCGCAATCTGATGCTCTATCCATCTGAGCTACAACCTCGTTATCCGCGGGAACAGCGCCGCTCAAGGCATGGGTAGTATTATAGAAGATCGGCCTAAAAAGTCAAGCCCGCGCCCCGCCGGAGACGGCGCGGTTCCCTAGTCCCGCCGCCTGGCAATCAGGAGCAGCCGGACAAGACTCATCAGGGCGGTAAGGGCGCTGGCCACATAGGTCATGGCCGCGGCGGAAAGCACCTTCCGCGCCCCCCGTAGTTCCTCGTCACTAAGAACCCCATTTTCCGTCAGGATCGCCATGGCCCTGGAGGAGGCGTTAAATTCCACCGGCAGGGTAACAAGATAAAAGGCCACCGCGACGGCAAAAAGGCCAATCCCCAGGTTAAGGACGGGCTTAAGAGACATGCCCAGTCCGATTATGGCAAGCCAGGGGCCTATGGAAGAGCCGATGTTCGCCACCGGCACAAGGGTGCTTCGCAGGGCCAGGGGGCCGTAACCCCGGGCGTGCTGAATGGCGTGGCCCGTTTCGTGGGCGGCGACCCCCACCGCGGCGATAGAAGAGGACCCGTACACGGGTTGAGACAAACGCAGTACATGATGCCCCGGATCGTAGTGATCCGTCAGGGAACCACCCACCGGCTCAATGGAAACGCCGGTAATATTGTTCATATCCATCAGGAGCTTGGCCGTCCCGGCGCCGGTGATCCCCCGGCCGCACCGTATCTGAGAATAGTGGGCAAAGGTGGACTTAACCTTAAACTGCGCCCACAGGGAAAGCAAAAGAGCGGGCGCCACCAGAACCAGGTAATAACTATCAATAAACATACTGCTACTATAGCGAAATCCGTAAAAAGGGTAAAGACGGCAAGCCCTGGGCGCTTGTCGCGGGATTTCGCGCCGCGAACCCCCATGCCGGCCCGCGGTTCTCCGGTTCTGGGACCCGGTATCTGGACGCTCCCCCTCTTTCCGGGTATCCTTTAAGACAATCCCCGTGAGGGAACATCCAAGGAGCGGCCATGTCCGAAGAATCAATCCGAACTAATCACACCGCCTACAATATGCAGTCCTGGTCCAGGCAAAAGGGACTGAACCCGCTGGTGATTGAAAAAGCGGAAGGAATATACCTGTGGGATTCCTCCGGCAGGCGCTACACCGATATGTCCAGCCAACTCGTCAACATGAACCTGGGTCACGGGAACAAGGCCATTATCGAGGCTGTCAAAACCCAGGCGGACCGGTACTGCTATGTTTCCCCCTCCTACGCCAGCGGCCCCCGGGGGGAACTGGCCAAACTGCTGATAAGCCTTTTGCCGGATAACTTTGGCAAAATCTTCTTTACCAACGCCGGGGCGGACGCCAACGAAAACGCCGTCAAAATCGCCCGGATGTACACAGGCCGGAATAAGGTCCTTTCCCGTTACCGCAGCTATCACGGTTCCAGCTTTGGCGCGGGAAACCTCACCGGCGAGGTCCGGCGCTACGCCCTGGAACCGGGAATTCCCGGCTTTATCCACTTCTTCGCCCCCTACGTTTACCGGGAGCCGGTGAACTTTCCCTCCGAACGGGAGGCGGCGGACTACTACCTCCACAAGCTTCGGGAACAGGTACTCTACGAGAACCCTCCCACCATCGCCGCCATCGTAATCGAGACCATCTCCGGGTCCAACGGCGTGGTGATTCCCCCGGAAGGCTATATCCAGGGGATCCGGAAGATCTGTGATGAATTCGGAATCATGATGATCTGCGACGAGGTGATGATGGGCTTTGGCCGGACGGGGAAGCTCTTTGCCTTTGAGCATTGGGGGGTCAAGCCGGACCTGGTTACCTTCGCCAAGGGCGTTACCTGCGGCTATGTTCCCCTGGGCGGCGTAGCGGTCTCCTCCAAGATCGCCGAATACTTTGACGACCACCTCCTGTCCTGCGGCCTTACCTATTCGGGGCATCCCCTGGCCTGCGCCGCCGGGATCGCCTCGGTCAACTACCTTATCGAGACCAGGACCCTGGACAACGTGAACGCCCGGGGCGCGGAACTGGCGGCGGCCCTGACGGCGCTCAAGGCAAAACACAGAACCGTGGGAGATGTCCGAAGCAAGGGCTTGATGAGCGCCATAGAGCTGGTCAAGGACAAGAAAACCCGGGAACCCCTGGTTCCCTACGGCCAGGACCCGGAGGGGATCATGAAAAAGGTCAACGGCGAACTGGCAAAACGGGGCTTTATGACCTTTACCCACGAAAACATGATCATCGCGGCCCCGCCCCTGATCATCACCGGGGAGCAGCTGGCGGAAGAACTGGCCAAACTGGACGAGGTTCTGACCGTGGTGGACGGGTGGTCCTAGCCCCGGAACCGCCGCCCCTCCCCTTACACCCCCAGGTGCTTTCTAAACCGGGCTGTTATTTCCCCGGGCCGTACCTTGGGCCGCCCCAGGTTTTCCGGCGCCCCCATGGCGATGGGGACATGAACAAACCGCGGCCCGCCGCTTTGGTCCCAGGCCTGCGCCTCCTCCGCCAGGGCGCCGGGGGTTTCCGCCCGGACCGCCAGGGAATACCCCAGGGCCCGGGCGGCGCCGGGCCAGTCCACCCCGGAAGAAACGGTAAACTGCCCGCCGGTGGATTCATGGGCCCGGTTATCAAAGAGGATGTGGAGCATGTCCGCCCCGTACCAGGCGTTTACCGCCAGGGAACCCGTCCGCATCAGGAGGGAGCCGTCCCCATCCAGCGCGATAATCCGCCAGCGGGGCCGGGCCGCGGAAGCCGCCGGGTCCAGCGCCATGGACAGTCCCAGCCCCAGGGAGGACACACAGCCCAGGGAACCAACCATGTAGAAGTTCTCCGGCCCGTCCCCCAGTTCGTAGAGTTCCCGGCCCGTAAACCCCGTGGTGGCCAGGAACACCGAATCCACTGGGGCGGCGGCCTTAAGGGCCCGCAGCATGTCCCCCCGGGAAAAGAGCCGGTCCGGTTCGGGGGAGCCGTTCCGCCGGTCCGGGAGGGACTGTTCCCTCAGGGCCGCCGGGGAAAAAGTCCCCCGGCGGACGATAAAGAAAAAGCACCGCCCCCGGGCAAAAACCTCCTCCGCCCGGTCAAGCTGGGCCTCCGCCTCCTCGTCGTTGTCCGCCAGGGTCTCGTGGGCAATCTCCATCGTTTCCAGCAGGGGGGCGGTGATACGGCCCATCAGCTCGTGCTGGGGCTCGTCCGCCAACCCGGGCGCCCCCCGGAGGGAGACAAAGCCCAGCAGGGGAATGTGGAAGATCGCCTGGAGGGAGGTGAGGGGAGACGCGGCGTTAACCAGCCCGGAGTTCTGGGTTAAGAGGACGGGCCGGCGGCCCCCCAGGTACGCCCCCGCGCAGACAGCCGCGGCGTCCCCCTCGTTGGCGGCCATCACAAACCGGCGCTCGTTAATCGCGTAGTTGATGAGGTCCCGCAAAAACGAGCAGGGAACCCCGCTGTAAAAATCAAAGCCCCGCCGTTTAAGGGCCTCGCCAAACCGTTCCGTCGTAACCATTGTCTTACCTCAGATACGCGGTCCCGCCGGACGGCGTTTGACGGCCCCCTTTCCACAAAAGCCCGCGCGCCTCCATGATAACACCTTCCGGGCGTTACGAAAAGCGCCCGCGATCGGCGGGCGCTTTTACCGGCAATCCAATATTCGCGATGGCCGTCCCTATTCCGGCGGCCAGCGTATAACTTCCTTAAATCCTCCCTTAAAAAGCCGGCGAGGTCCGGGAATTCCCCGTAACCGCCCCGCCGGCCTCCGTCTTTGTCCGCCCGCCGGTTCAGGCGGGGCGTCCGCGTTATTTCCCAGGGCTTAGTTTCCCCCCGCCGCGGGGAGCGTTCCCGCCGTGGGAAGGGCGGGCTGGATCTTTTGTATGGACCGCGCCTTCACCACACGCCGGGAAAAAGATTTTTCCACCGCCCCGGTGATCTCCACCATCTCCCGGTTATCCACCAAAACGCCGTTCCATGCCCGCCGGCCAATCTTAACCGTAATCGTTCCGGCCCCATCCCGGAACTCGTAGCGCTCATCCCCCAAAGCCTGGACGATGGTTCCCCGTAACCGTACCGGCCTTTTGTCGGCAAAGGCCAGCGCCTCGCCGGTAGTAACCAGGGGGCCGATAAATCCCCCCGCCGCCATGGGAACAGCGCCCCGGGCCGGCCCGGTTTCCCCGGGAGATAAAGCCGCGGCATCCCACCGCCGCCGCTTGTCGAACCGCTCCCGTTCCTGTTCCCCGTGGGCGTATACCATTCCCGCGGCCACCCAGAGAAGAACCGCCCCGGCCAAAACCCAGCGCCCCCCGCGGGACTTAACAAATTGAACCACCTTCATCCACATATCAACCTCCAAAAAAGATATTCCGGCGGATTTCCTCCGCCCCTTACAGGCTTTTATCCTAGCGGATGGCGGTAAACCGCGAATAAACCGGCGGTAAATTCTTTATAAACCCCGCGGCGGCACCCTTCCGGCGGGCAAAATCCAGGATATACTCAAGGATATGACCATCAAACGCCGTCTGCTGTTCGCCAGTTTCTCTCTGCTCATAGCTTTCCTGGGGATGGGCGCCGCGGCCGCCCATATCGGCTGGGAATTGTTTGACATCCAGGAAGAATCCGGCCCGGATCCGTTTATTTTCTACCGGGCCTTTGACAAAATAGAGGACCTGGCGGAGGAAATCCGGGAAAAGGGCGGCGAAAAACACCTGGAAGACGCCGTCCGCCGGTTTAACCGGAAACGCTCGTCCGGGGGAATCGCCCTTTCGGTGTTCAAAGGAACCGTCCCCCTGGTGGAATCTCCCCTGCCGCCGCCGCCGGAAATCCTGGACCTGGCCTTCGCCGCGGAAAACGGCGGTCTGGTTTCCACCGGCAAAAGCGCCGCGTATGTCCAAAAAGCCGGTCCCTACACCCTAGCGCTCTACAATCCCGCCTTTAACGTACAGCGGCCCGAGTACGATACAAGGCCGGAACTTATGTTTACCCTGCTGTTACTCACCATCGCCGTAATAATCCTTACGGTGGTCCTATATAACATCGTCCTTTCCTGGTTTGTTCTCCGTCCCATCGCGGGAACCCTCGAAACCCTGCGGTCTGGAGCCAGCCGGATACGGGATGGCGATCTGGAACACCGGATTCCTCACACAACCAAGGATGAATTTCTTCCACTGTGCCAGGCGTTCAACGAAATGGCCGGACGCCTCCTGGAGTCTGTCCGGTCAAAACAAAAGGACGAGGAGAGCCGCCGGGAACTTATCGCCGGGATTTCCCATGATCTACGCACCCCCTTAACCTCAATTAAGGCCTACGCCGAAAGTCTGGCGGCCAACGTGGCGGACACCGGGGAAAAACGGGCCGCGTATCTGGAGATTATACAAATGAAGGCGGATGATATGGAGAAGATCATCCGGCAGCTTTTTCTTTTCTCCAAGCTTGATCTGGCGGAGTTCCCGCTTAACCGGGAAATCACCGGAATTAACGGGGAGCTGGCGCTGATTATCGGGGCGATCCGGGAGGAGTTTGAGAAAACCGGGCTTGATATATACCTGGAAACCGAAGAAACGGAAACCTTTGTCCTCCTGGACG
Source organism: Treponema sp. (assembly GCA_031257195.1). Lineage (GTDB taxonomy): Bacteria > Spirochaetota > Spirochaetia > Treponematales > Breznakiellaceae > JAIRPD01. The sequence goes on from JAIRPD010000072.1 coordinate 27,850, forward strand.
CCGCCCAGTTCCGCAATGTTCTATATAATATCCTGGACAATAGCCGAAAATATAGGACCGCCGAACGGGGAAAGGCGCTTATTTCCAGCCGGGCGGACTGGGATTGGGTATTTGTTACGATTTCGGATAATGGGCCGGGGGTTCCTTCCGGGACGCTGGAACGGATATTTGAGGTTTTTTACCGGGTCGATTCGTCCCGGAGCGCCGGGCGGGGAAGCGGCCTCGGCCTGGCGATTACCGCCCGGATAATGAAACATCTGGGAGGAAACGTCCGGGCGGAAAACAGACCGGACGGGGGGCTTTCGATCATCCTTTCCCTACCCAGGATGAAGGGGGAATTCCCCGCCGCCCCGGTTCCGGCCGCCCTGATTTAACGGGAACGGTTACTGCGTAATCTCGAAAGAAATGTCATCCAGACTTCGTTTTAGATCAACGCTGGGCAGAAAAACCAGCTTTACCCCCTTAATGTGGTGGGCGTTCAACTCATCCGGCGTTGTGGTACCGTCGCTGGTAACCGAAACCCGGAAGGTTCCAAAACCTTCCAGTTTAATGCTCTGTCCCAGCTTAAGGAAAATGGGCATCACGTCCATGAGATTACTCAGGACGCTCTGCACATCGCCCAGGGAAAGCGCCGATCTTCCCTCGATTTCCCGGGCTATTTCCTGGAGACCCACGTTCCCCGCCGATTCCTGGGTTAAGTACCACTTGGTTAAAGCCGCGTTCAGGGGGTTCTTCCGCTGAATTTTCTTTAATTTTACCGCCATAGATACTCCTTGTAAGGTAAGATAGTTTTATTATACTAAAGAAAGGTATTTTAGTCAACTATATATATAAAAATTCCGGGATATTTTTTTAAAATCATCCGGGAATTTTCAAAAATCGTCCGGTGATTTTTTCAATTCGCCGGGGAATTTTATGATAATCGTCATGGTATTTTGGGCGTTTAAGCCGTTTCCGCTCGGCTTCTTCCCGCCGATCTTGTCCAAAAAACGGGGATATGCCAGGATGGTCAAGGGATTCAGAGGGATTGGCGTTTTAGAACATGAAAAAGAGGGTTTTGATTATCGAGGACGACGCCGCCATCGCCGGGATTGAGCGTGATAATCTTGAGGTGAACGGCTTTGACGCGGAGATCGCCTGGAATGGAAACGACGGACTGCGGATGGCCTTGACCGGAGCCTACGATCTTTTGCTGGTAGACTTGATGCTTCCGGGAATAAACGGCTTTGATTTATGCGCGAAGCTGAGAAGCCAACTGGATGTGCCGCTGATTATGGTAACGGCCAGGGGCGAGGATATTGACAAAATCCGGGGGCTGGGACTGGGGGCCGACGATTATGTTACCAAGCCTTTTTCGCCCGCCGAGCTGGTGGCCCGGGTACGGGCGCATATCGCCCAGTATGAGCGGCTGACCGGGGAAAAGGGTAAAACCCGGGAACTGGTTTTTGGCCGCCTTCGGGTGAATCCGGCGGCGCGCCGGGTTTTTGTGGACGAAAAGGAAGTTATCCTTGCCCAAAAGGAGTACGAACTGCTGCTCTTCCTGGTTCAGCGTCCCCATACAGTGTTTGACAAGGAGGCGTTGTACGGTCATATTTGGGGCGAGGACCGGTATGGTGATCTGAAGACCGTGGCTGTTCACATCCAGCGGCTTCGGGAAAAGATCGAGGCCGACCCTTCTTCTCCCCGGTACGTTCAAACAGTGTGGGGGGCGGGCTACCGGTTTACGCCCTAGGGGTCTGGCGCCGTTTTGGCGGGTCGGCAAAGGAAAATTCCCGGCGCCCCGCCGGAGCCGGTAAGCCCCGGCGGGGCGCTTCCGGTTTCCGGCGGGTAGTTATTAAAGAGAATTGACTGATTATCAAGGCGGAAGTATATTCGCGTCTAACGAAATTGATACGGGGCGGGGTATTTAAGGAAGAATAGTTCGCCCGCCGCTTGTTATCGCGGGGACGCGCGGCTTGCCCGCCCGGGAACCGGATATATCCGCCGGGCCGGAGTTTGGGGCTGGGGCGTTCACAATAGATAACGCCGCGGGGTTTAGCCATGGGGGTCGTGTCATCCTCCGGGGAAAACCGCAAATCCGGCGGCCCCCGGCGGGGGCCCGTTTACCTCTTCCCGGAAACATGGTACGATGAACCGCTCTACATTATTTTTACCAAGGAAGGCGCCGCGTGAAAATTGATGCACAAGTCCAAAAATGGGTGGACAGTTACGGGGACTGGTTTTTGAAAGAGGGGGCGCTGGACGGCGCGGCCATGACCACAGACCTCTACCCCTACGACGCCATGTTTTCTTCTATAAAGATAAACCGGCTGACGTTAAAGAACCGGCTGGTGATGGCGCCGATGGGGAACATCTGTATGTGCGACGAGACCGGGCGGCCCAACGAAAAGATGCTGCAATACTTTTATGAGCGGGCAAAGGGCGGCGTGGGACTCATCACCACGGGGCTGGTGCCGGTGAGCCATGGGCTGGACAATTCCATCACCGAGTTGGGGGAGCTTTCCTACTTTCCCCGGATAGACCGGTCGCGCTCGGTGTTCGCGGGCTGGCGGGATTTGGCGCAGGGCGTTCACGCCTTCGGGTCGCGGATCTTCATCCAGGTGACGCCGGGCCTGGGCCGCGTGGGGAACCCCCAATGTCTGCTTACCATGTGGAAGCTCCCCAATTCCGCGTCCTGGAACCCCAGCTTTTACATTCCGGCGATTCCCTGCGCCCCCTTGAGCGGCGGCAGGCTCAAGAAGATCATCAAAAATATGGGGCAGGCGTCGGCGGACGCGAAGACCGCGGGCCTTGACGGAACCTACCTGCACGGGCATGAGGGCTACCTCCTGGAGCAGATGACTAACCCCGCCTTTAACCGCCGCGTCCTGGGGCGCTACGCCGACTGGCAGGCTTTCGGCCTTGACTGTGTGCGGGAAATCCGCGAGCGATGCGGAGCGCATTTCCCCATCATGTACCGCATCGATCTGTCGCTGGCGCTGAACGAAACCTACGGAGAGGCCATGCTGGCTACCTCGTCGCTCAAGAAATTCACCAAAGGCAGGACTATCGCCGATACGCTCGACTACATGAAGAACCTCGTTGCCGCCGGGGTCGATATATTTGACGTTGACCTGGGCTGCTACGACAACTGGTGGCTTCCCCACCCGCCTTCTTCCATGCCGCCCGGCTGTTTCCTCGACGTAAGCCGCGTGGTGAAAAATTATTTTGCGGCGAACAACATCACCTCCAACGCGGGGCTTCCGGTTCCCGTCGTCGGCGTGGGCAAGCTCGGCTACCCAGACCTGGCGGAGAAGGCCCTGCGGGACGGAAAATGCGACATGGTGATGCTGGGCCGCCCCCTGCTCGCCGACCCGCACTGGCCCAACAAAGCCTACGCGGGCCGCGCCGCCGAAATCACCCCCTGCATCGGCGGTCAGGAAGGGTGTATCAACGAGTTTGTCGAGGGCGGCCACCCCCAATGCGCGGTGAACCCCCGCGCGGGGTTTGAGCACGTGTTTCCCGCGGACCTTGCGCCGGCGGAAAAGCCGCTGAAAATCGCCGTGGTGGGCGCGGGCCCCGCAGGGGTAATGACCGCCGTAACCGCCGCGAAACGCGGGCACAAGGTGGAACTGCTGGACAAGGCGGCAAAAGCCGGCGGCAGGCTCCTGGCGGGAGGCGTGGCAAAAATCAAATACGAAGCCGCCAATTACCAAAAATACCTGGAGGGCCTCCTTGCGCGCGCGGCGGACGAGGGCAACTTGACCTTCAAGCGCGGAACCGCCGTCGATGTGGCGTTCCTCAAGGCAGGCGGCTTTGACAAGATCGTGTTCGCCGCGGGAACGAAGGACGCGGTTCTCCCCCTGCCCGGCATTGAAGAAGTGAAAACCGCGCAGGCGGCGGAATTGTTCCTCAAGCCGGAGCTGCTTGCGGGGGCAAAAAAAATCGTCGTGGTAGGCGGCGGCGTGGTGGGCTGCGAGGCGGCGTACTGGCTGCGCTTTGAAAAGGCTTGCGAGGTGACGGTGGTGGAGATGGACAAGTACATCATGAACCACACCTGCACGGCCAACCGGGGACATCTGATTCACTATCTGCTCAAGGCGGGGGTGAAGCTCCTCAACTGTACCAGGGTGACGGGGTTCGGCAAAGACGGGGTGCATATCGCCCGCAACGTTTCCAAGACCGTGCCCGACCCGTCCGTCACCTGGCATCCGATTCTGCCTGAAAATGTGGTGAACCCGCTGGAACCTAAACTCAAGGTGAATGAACGCGCCGAAACCCTGCCCGCCGACCTGGTGGTGCTGGCCGCCGGCGGCGTTCCCGATGACGCGCTGTACTTTGAAGCCCGGCGCGAACGGGCAGCGCCGGAACTGCACAACATCGGCGACAGTTTTTCCGGCGGCAAAGTGCTGGAAGCAACCCGCGCCGCGTACCGGCTGGGAATCAGTTTATAGGAGGATGAAATGCCAATGCGGTTGACCGCCGAAGAGCGGGACATTTTGGACGGAAAAAAGGGCGCTTCTCTTGCCAAGGTGATGAAGACCCTGGTGATGTACGGCGAGGCTTTCGACGCGGAAAAGATGACGCCGATTACCGGAGCGCACGGGCATCTGGTGACCAGCGTCGGCCTGGGGGTAATGAAGCCCGTGTTCGCCCTGCTGGATTCGCTGATTGCCGAAGGCGTGGTGTCGGGACAGAAGTTCACCGTAGACCCCCGCCCTCTGGACGGCAAGGTGCCGGCGGGATTTTTGCAAAAATTCTTCTTCAAGATCATGTACTCCAAGCAGGCGGACTACGAGGCGCAGCTTCGCAAACTGGGACTGATACGCGACGACGGCTTTACCTGCACCTGTTACATGAACGAGGTGGGCAACGCGCCGAAACACGGCGACATTCTCTCATGGGCGGAAAGCAGCGCCGTGGTCTACGCCAACAGCGTGCTGGGGGCGCGGTGCAACCGCAATTCGGGCATCATCGAACTGTTCGGCAGCATCGCGGGCTGTGTGCCGCGCTTCGGGCTGCTCACCGATGAGGGGCGCAAAGCCGCGTGGATAGTCGAGGTGAAAACCACGAAGAAGCCCGAAGCCCAGCTTCTGGGCAGCGCCATAGGCATGAAGGTGATGGACGCCGTGCCGTTTATCCGGGGGCTGAACGACTGGATTGGCCGGGAACTCACCCAGGAGGCGAAGGATTACCTGAAAGACATGGGCGCGGCAGCCGCCAGCAACGGCGCGGTGGGACTCTACCATGTTGAGAACATGACCCCCGACGCGACGGAGCGGGGACTGTCGCTGATCCTCCCCGGCGCGCAAACCTACGTCATCGACGACGCGGAGCTTGCGCGGGTGGAGCGGGAGTATCCGGTTATCTGGAAAGACAAGGCGGCGGCGCCGAAACTCTGCTTTGTCGGCTGCCCGCATCTGTCACAGGCGCAGCTTGCCGCCTGGACGGACAACGTTTGCGCCGCTTTGGAAAAAAACGGCAAAGAAAAGGTGAGCGTCCCCACGGTGTTCACCGCGGCGCCTGCGGTGCTTGAGGCGTTCAACAAAACCGGGGCGGCGGCGCGGCTGGCGAAAACCGGCGTCATCACCAGCGGCATCTGCCCGCTGATGTACATGAACAACCCGTTATGCGGCAAGATGCCGGTGATCACCAACTCCAACAAACTGCGGACATACACCACCGCCCGCTATTACCGGGACGAGGAAATCGTGGAAAAGATTACCGGAGGATCAAAATGAAGGAATTTAAAGGACGGGTGATAGTGCCCATACACGGCGCGGACTCGCTGGAGGCCGAGGCGCTGGTGTCGCGGAACGGATTCAACACGCTGGCGAGTTTCCAGAAAGCACTGATGTTCGGGGACAAAACCGCCGCGTGTTCAGACCAGAACAACCCGGATATTTACGGCAAGCCCATGGCGGGAAAGGCGCTGTGCCTGCCCGCGACTATCGGCTCCACCACCGGCGGCATGGTGCTGTTCTGCGCGGCGGCCATAAAGCGCCAGCCCGCGTGCCTGTTATTCTCCAGACCGATAGATTCCCTTGCCGCCGCGGGGGCGATTCTCGCCGGGGTCTGGACGGAAAACCCCATGCCCGCCATTGACAGCCTGGGGGACGACTTCCTTGCGGCGGTACAATCCGGCGCGAAAGTGAAAGTCTCCGGCAACGGAACCGTGACGGTAGAGTAGCCAGCGCCACACTTCGCGTTGATCAAAATAGCGCCGTTCGATACCAGTATGGCGGCTGGTTATCGAACTCATGGTCATCTCCATGCAATTCTCCCCTATTTGTCTCGCGGTGTAGTAATATGACGAGATCATCATAAGGCAGCCCTGGAGTATGGGATTTTATTATTGAAGAAAAACCGGCGGGAACAAACGACCGGCAGGCGGCGAATAATGTCCAGCCGCGTTACTTTTGGTTTGCCGCCGCGAATATGTCTTCCGGCAGTATTTCCAGCAGTTCCTCGTCTGTTATGTCGTTGTCAAGGGCCAGCCTGTTCGCCTGCTTTTTCAACGTTGTCTCAAACAGGTTCCGCGCCTCGCGGGCATTCGCAAAACGCTCTTTTTTATTTGTCAGCATTTTGTCAAAATACTCACGCAGCGCCTTGTCCGCTTCGGCCGTCGTTGAGTAATTGTATTTCCCGCACAGGCTGGTAAAAATATCAAACATTTCTTTCGCGTCATAATCGTCAAAATGAATAAACGTGTTAAAGCGCGATTCCAGACCCGGATTGGATTTGACAAATTTTTCCATTAACTCCGGGTAACCCGCCGCGATTACGATAAAATCATCGCGGTGGTCTTCCATTGCCTTTAACAACGTATCAACGGCTTCCTGTCCAAAATCGTTGCCGGCGTTATCGGGGGTAAGCGAATACGCCTCGTCAATAAAAAGAATACCGCCCAGGGCTTTGTTGATTACTTCGGTAGTTTTAACGGCGGTATGGCCGATATACTCCCCCACAAGACCCGCGCGGTCCACTTCCACAAAATGGCCTTTTGACAAGACGCCCAAAGCGCGGTAAATTTTCGCCAGAATACGGGCCACCGTTGTTTTGCCCGTTCCCGGATTACCCGAAAAAACCATGTGCAGCGACAGGGGCGATTGCTTAAGCCCTTTTTTCCCGCGCTTTTTGTTGATTTTAACGGTATTTATAAGCATCGTTACTTCATTTTTTACCCGCCGCAGGCCGGTAAGGGCGTTTAGTTCTTTTAAGAGCTTGTCTTCGTCTACAGGTTTTTCCTTGAATTGCCAGCCGGGTGCTTTATCGTTCTTTAGTTCTTTAATCAGCGTCTCCAGCGCCTCGACAGGCGCGTCTCTGTCCGCGCCCGCGCCCAGCTCGTCAAGGAGTTCATCCGCCAGTTTTTTGGATTCCTGATCAAGAAGCTTTTCCCCTTTTACTTCTTCAAGGCGTTCATGGAGCAGCGCGATAACTTCATCCGCGTCCAGTTCTTCCAAAAGTTTATCCGCCGCCGCTTTAAGGCGTACATATACCGTTTCTTTAATTCCCTGAAAGTCCTCCTCCGTCAATGTTTTTAAATCGCTGCCGGTACGCTCGGTTTTTTTCGCAAGCCTGCCTGCCTGCCGCTTGATGGCTTTTTCAAAGAAATTCCGCACCGTCCGCGCGTTGGCGTAAGAGTCGTCTTTATGGGCGTATATCGTCTCAAAGATTTTTTCCGCCGTATCGACCGCCGCGGGCTCCAGGGTATAGTTATTCTTTTTACAGAGCGACAAAAATATTTTCAGCAGCTCGCCGGGTTTATAATCATCAAAGTTGATAAACGTGTTAAACCGTGACCGCAGGCCGGGGTTTGATTTCAGAAATTTTTTCATTAAATCCGGGTAACCCGCCGCGATTACGATAAGATCATCGCGGTGGTCTTCCATCGCCTTTAACAGCGTTTCCACCGCTTCACGCCCAAAATCCATGCCGGCTTCCTCCGGGGTAAGCGAATACGCCTCGTCAATAAACAGCACGCCGCCCAGGGCTTTTTGAATAACGGCGGAAGTTTTAAGGGCCGTTTCCCCGATATACTGCCCCACCAGCCCCGCCCTGTCCGTTTCGATTACATGGCCTTTTGACACGACGCCAAGCCCCCGGTAAATTTTGCCAAGTATCCGCGCCACCGTTGTTTTACCCGTTCCCGGATTGCCGGAAAAAACCAGATGCAGCGATACGGGCGGCTGTTTAAGCCCTTTTTCCGCGCGTTCTTTATTGATGGTAACGGTGTTGATGAGCGCGGTTACTTCGTCCTTTACCCGCCGCAGGCCGGTTAAGCCATTTAGTTCTTTTAAGAGTTTTTCCATGTCTATTGGTCTCCTTTTTGGTTCCTGGTTTGCCGGTTTCGGGTCGGGAGTTTCGCGGTGTGTCTTGTAAACGATTGTGGGTGTGCCGTTGTATGGGGTAATCGTTGGAGCTTCAATGGATACATCAGATTTTGCGTTCTCGACTAACCCACTAATTATAAAAATCACGCCAATTACAATAAAAAAAATACCAAATAAGATAACGAACGCGCTCCACACAGGAAGAAAAAACAGCCATCCCAACAAACTGTTATCGCTTATCAACCACCCCAACACCACACAAGCGATGCCAGCTAAAAGGCATAGGATACCGTGTACTATAAAAGAATTGTCATTATCTTTTGACACTTTCCGCGTTCTCCCGCAACGGCTTATGGAACTTTACTTTTGCCTTTGGCGGCTTCCGGCATAAAGCCGGAATCCGGTATAGCGCCGGTTTTCATACAACATCACCTCAACATGTTTTTTGTTTCATACATATCGTCCCAGCCGCGGGAAAAGCGCGTATGTTTCCCCGTATATTTGAGCGAAGGTTCCTCGCCCCAATGCCCCGGAAAACTGGCATACGCGGGCATTTTTGGTGTGCCGTCTTTATTGATACCCCAGCAGTACAGTTTGTCTTTTGGCAGGTAACGCATTACCCTGTCATGCCGTCCCCCAAGAAGCCCGTCACCGCCCCACGCGAGGACAACTTTTTTCGCCTGTCCCGCGCACGCCAGTATGTAAGCGTCGTTTTCCGCGCCCACCAGGTCTCCCCCC